>NZ_EQ973360.1:235939-349292 GCF_000157055.1 Bacteroides sp. 2_2_4
ATGTTTGCACGATAAAAAGCATAAGGAAGTTTAAGCATGAAACCAATCAAAAGAATTCTAATTATTCGATTTAGACAAATAGGCGACTCAATTCTGGCTGTTGCATTGTGCAGCACGCTGAAAAAAGTTTTCCCGATGCAGAGATACACTTCGTGCTTAATAAAAATATTGCTCCACTCTATGAGGGGCATCCGGATATAGATAAAGTCATTACATTTGACAAGAATGAGAATAAACCATTCACTGCTTATATAAAAAAAGTATGGCAGGTAATGCATAAAAACAGATACGATGTAATCATCGATATGCGCTCTACTATCCGGACCCTTTTTTTCTCTCTTTTTTCATTAAGAACTCCTTTCCGGATAGGACGCATTAAAGGATATACACATTTTCTACTGAACTACCGGACAGACACTTACAGTAAGAATCTGACAACTGACATGGTACAACGCAATCTATTGCTTGCAGCACCATTAGAAAAGATCAGACCTATTCAATACACAAAAGAATTCAAGTTATATCTGACTGACCGGGAAAAAGAAGATTTCCGATATTATATGGAAAAGGAAGGGATTGATTTTGCACGCCCTGTGTTATTAATAGGAGTCACAACCAAACTCATCCATAAAAAATGGAATACGGAGTTCATGGCAGCCACACTGAAAAGAATATTAGAGGAATACAAGGACATACAAATGATCTTCAACTACGCGCCGGGGTACGAAGAAGAAGATGCCAGAAATATCTACAAGGAATTAGGATGTCCGGAACGTATCAAGATCGATATACAAGCTTCTTCATTACGACAACTGGCAGCACTTTGTGCCAACTGTTCATTTTACTTCGGGAACGAAGGAGGAGCCAGACACATCGCCCAAGCTCTTGGAGTTCCTTCATTTGCCATTTATTCACCAAGTGCGTCAAAGTCAATGTGGTTACCCGCCAATTCCGTACTCGCCGAAGGAATTAGTCCTGACGACATTCTTCCACCGGAACAACAGGCGACATTACCCTATGAGGAGCGTTTTGCATTAATTACTCCCGAAAAGGTATACGAGCAATTGATTCCAATACTAAGGCAATTGAGCTAACTCCCGATATAAATCAAGGTAGGCTTGTATATGCTTCTCGTAACTGAATGAAGCGGCATGTCCCTTGATTTTCTCCAAGCGTTCCTTATCTTTATAAAAATCAGGTAGATGCTCCCGGATACTTTCCACCATAGATTCTGTATCCAAATGTTCCCACATGATAGCGTGTCCATTACAAACTTCCGGCAAACTAGTGCGATTAGCAGCAAATACAGCCTTCCCAAATTGCATAGCTTCCACCACCGGCAATCCAAAGCCTTCTCCCTCACTAGGAAACAGGAATGCCTCACAGTTCCGATATAACCAGATCTTCTCGCTTTGAGAAATAACATCCGTCAAAAAGACATTAGTGAGCTGATTCTCACGGATCAGATTGCGCACTTCTTCAGCATAAGCAAAATGAGCATCGCCACAAATATATAGATCATATTCCGGGAAATGACGCATTACGTCAACCAAGAGATGGAAGTTCTTTTTTCTACGGATTTGTCCAATCGTAAAAAAGAAAGGACGCCCTGTAGCAAACGACGGCTTTATTCCTTCCAATGTATCGATTCTCTCCACTCCATTATAGATGACCCGGATCTCCTTCCCTTTCAAATCTACATGCTGCCGAATGACATCTGCCACATAATGAGAGATCGTAGTCACGACCGCTGCCTTATTGACCTTATTCTGCATCCGGCGAAGATACATTTTTGCCTTCCAGGGCTTTTTCTCTGTTAAAAAATTAAAGTCGTGTATAGTAAAGATAAACTTTGTCCCACCGGCAATACGCAACAGCTTGCGCTGTTGATTCACCGCATGCCATACATCTACCTTGGGAAGGGTAAAAGGAAAAAACTTATTGATACGACGTACCGGAACAGAGGTCACATTCGGGCCAAATTCCTGCATATATTTCTGCCGCAATAAATATACAAAATGAAGATCATCTACCAGCATAGACGAAAAGGCGGTTGCATAGTTGGCCGCAATCTGCCCGAAGCCGGCTGTGAGACTACCATAATTCGTAAGATCTATCAGTACCTTTTTCTTTCGTTGTATCTCTTTCATCATTATTTGATTCTACGCTCTTTCGGCTCAATAAACAGCTAATTTGAACTTCAGCAAGGATTAATCTACAAACCCTTCTATTTTCGCAATGACCTGCTCCGGCTTTATATCCCTCAAACAGGCATAATCACCTCGCCAGCAAGGCTTCTGACCATATACAGAACAGGGACGGCATGACAAATCGAGTTGCACGGTATTGACCGGCAATTGTTTCCAACCCATAAAACCGGCATAAGGATGGGTGGCTCCCCAAATAGAGACAACCGGAATATTGACCAGGGATGCCAAATGCATATTGGCAGAATCCATTGAAAGCATCACGTCCAGATGGCTCATCAGATTCAGTTCGGTACGCATATTCAGTTTACCGATCATTGAAACGACAGAAGGATATTTAGCAATCCATGCATCAAATACGTCCTGCTCGCTTTTACCGCCTCCAAAGAGGAAAACCTTTACTTTGGGATTGGCAGCAAAATGTGCTATAACTTGCTCCTGCAGTTCTAACGGATAAATCTTACCTGCATGTTTGGCAAAAGGAGCTATACCAATCCACTTTTGATCTTCTTTAGGCCCTGTGACTGGTTCTATTTCCGCAAAGTCTCCTTTTCCTTCGCCATAAATAGAAGAGAAATTTAATAGTACCGGTAAACCTAGCTTCTCAAGTACATCGGCATAACGACGAAAAGAACTCTTCTGATTTTCCATCACCTTATCATGACGGCGAACCAGCTTCTTTTTGCCTGCCCTTCCTTTACAAATGGAAGCTACCGGTTTATTGGCAAGACGGAATCGCAAACATAAATACTTAGAACGAAGTACATGATGAAAATCAGCAATGTAATCAAAATGCATCGCTTTCAATTCCGAATAAAGGCTATTCAAGCCCCAAAGCCCCTTGTGCTTGCCTGTTAAATCAGCTCCGACAAAACCCACATTGGCAGGCAACCCCTGAAAGAGTGGCTGCCATACAGCACGACTTAACACTGTTATTTCGTGCTGCGGGTATTGCACAGCCAGCGAATGTATTACCGGGATTGTCATGGCTACATCGCCAAGAGCTGAAAAACGAATAATGAGAATACGCGCCATTCGTTATTTTTTCGCATAAAGCACCGGATTTAATGCCGGGTCATTATACATCTTCATCTGTTTATATACTTTCATATATTTTCTTCCGGCTTCGATATCAGCCAACAGCTGTTCAATAGCCGTAGAAAGGTCTTTGCGTTGTTCCAGCAGGATATTCAACTTAGCCTGGCATTGAGCACGGTGTTCCTCGGTAGTGTCCGTACGTTCCACCTCCTGCTGCATGTGGTAAATTTTCAATGCAAGAATTGACAAGCGGTCAATTGCCCATGCAGGGCTTTCCGTATTAATCGTTGCGTCAGAGAGAGGTTTTACCTCTTTGTATTTGTCTAAAAAGTAGCTATCAATTAATTCCACCAGGTCTGTACGGTCCTGATTTGATTTATCAATTCTTCTTTTCAAGGCCAATGCTTCTACCGGATCAATCTGCGGGTCACGGATAATATCCTCAAAATGCCATTGCACAGCATCAATCCAGTTCTTTAGATATAAATAATACTCAATAGTTTTCAACTCGTAAGGATTGTTCATCGGAGCATCCACACTATCCGTTACATGGTAATCTGTTGTCGATTTCCAAAAAATCTCGTTGCAAAGGTTACTAAATGTCATAATCTTAACTAGCTAATAGATATATAATAGGGCAAATCTATGTAATATTTTTCAGACAAGCAACCGTTTCTTACTTTTTTATTTGTTACCTTTGTGGGTATAAAAGATGAATTGTATATGAAAATTATTATCGACAATAAAATACCTTATATAAAAGAAGCGGTGCAGAGAATAGCCGATGAGGTAGTTTATGCACCGGGGAAAGATTTCACTCCGGAGCTCGTACGGGATGCGGACGCACTTATTGTCCGTACCCGCACACATTGCAACCGGGATTTATTGGAAGGTAGTCGAGTGAAATTCATAGCGACGGCAACCATAGGTTTCGACCATATTGATACGGAGTATTGCAAACAGGCCGGTATCGAATGGACGAATGCACCGGGATGTAATTCGGCTTCTGTCGCCCAATATATACAGTCATCGCTTCTTGTATGGAAGTCCGTCAGGAATAAAAGACTGAATGAACTGACGATTGGAATCATAGGAGTAGGAAATGTCGGGAGTAAGGTAGCTAAAGTTGCCCAGGATTTTGGCATGCGTGTTTTATTGAATGATTTGCCACGGGAAGAAAAAGAAGGTGCAGAACGATTCTCTTCACTGGAGAAAATAGCGGAAGAGTGTGACATCATCACTTTTCACGTACCTTTATATAAGGAAGGAAAGTATAAAACGTTCCACTTGGCGGATGAAGTTTTCTTTCAGTCACTCAAACGGAAGCCTGTTATCATCAATACCTCACGAGGAGAAGTCATCCAGACTGATGCTCTTTTAAAAGCCTTGAACAGCCAGATGATTTCGGATGCCATCATCGACGTATGGGAGCATGAACCGGAAATCAACCGTGATCTATTGGAAAAGACATTTATCGGAACTCCTCACATTGCAGGTTACTCTGCAGATGGAAAAGCAAACGCCACACGTATGTCATTGGATGCCATCTGCAAATTTTTCCAAATAAAAGGGGATTATGAAATTAACGCACCCGCACCTGTCTCCCCCATTATTCATGCAAAAAACCACGAAGAAGCAGTCCTCCAAATGTATAATCCAACCGAAGACAGCAACCGGCTAAAAAATCAACCGGAGCTATTCGAAACCCTACGCGGAGATTATCCTTTGCGGAGAGAAGAGAAAGCATACATTATTAAGTATTAGGTATTAAGTTTCAAGTAAGTATCAAACATTAATCGCATTGACCGAAAAATTTAATAAAATTCTGTCAAAGGATTATCTGTACGACGTAATACTTAATACCTGATACTTAATTCTTATTATTTAGTACTTGTTCTATGATTTGAGGGAAGTGTTCATATTCCAAAGCATGCACCTTCTTAGCTACATCATCCGGAGAATCAGTCGAAAGAACAGGGCAAGTAGCTTGAAAAATCGTATTTCCTTCGTCGTAATGCTCATTTATATAATGTATAGTAATGCCGCTTTCTTTCTCACCGGCAGCCACTACCGCTTCATGTACCCGGTCACCATACATTCCTTTGCCTCCGTACTTCGGCAGAAGAGCAGGATGTATATTTATAATTTTATCGGGATAAGCATGCAAAAGCAAATCCGGCACGCGAACTAAGAAGCCGGCCAACACGACAAAATCAATGCGGTACTCCTGCAAAATAGCCAAAATTTCATCTCCGGCTATCCAATCCTCCTTTGGAAACACGTTAGAAGGCACTCCCAAGCGATGCGCACGTTCCAAAACATAGGCGTCACTTTTATTAGAAAGCACCAACGAAACCTGAACGGAATCGTTTTTTTGGAAATACCGGATAATATTCTCGGCATTTGAACCGGAACCGGAAGCGAAAATTGCGATGTTTTTCTTCATAACTCTCAAATTCGATGCACAAAACAGTGAAAAATGTGCAAAACATTGCATTTATTTAGTCAAATATTTGCGCAAAACGATAAATATTCATTCCTTTGCACCGCAAATTTAAAGAAATAAAACTAATTATTAATTAAAAACTTAAAGTTATGTCTGAAATTGCATCAAGAGTAAAAGCGATTATCGTTGATAAATTAGGCGTAGAAGAATCAGAAGTTACTAACGAAG
Source organism: Bacteroides sp. 2_2_4 (assembly GCF_000157055.1). Classification (NCBI taxonomy): domain Bacteria; kingdom Pseudomonadati; phylum Bacteroidota; class Bacteroidia; order Bacteroidales; family Bacteroidaceae; genus Bacteroides; species Bacteroides sp. 2_2_4. Next base: position 241,859 of record NZ_EQ973360.1, read on the forward strand.
CAAGCTTCACTAACGACCTGGGAGCAGATTCTCTTGACACTGTAGAACTTATCATGGAATTCGAAAAAGAATTCGGTATCTCTATTCCTGATGACCAAGCAGAAAAGATTGGTACTGTAGGTGATGCTGTATCTTATATCGAAGAACACGCTAAGTAATTCGATTTCATCAATATGGAATTAAAAAGAGTGGTAGTAACAGGCCTTGGCGCCATTACTCCCGTTGGCAACAGCGTTCCCGAATTTTGGGAAAACATTGTGAACGGGGTTAGTGGAGCAGGGCCTATTACTCATTTTGATGCGTCGTTATTCAAGACCCAATTCGCATGCGAAGTGAAAGACTTCGATGCAACGAAATACATAGACCGCAAAGAAGCAAGAAAGATGGACCTGTATACTCAATATGCCATCGCTGTTGCTAAAGAAGCGGTGAGTGATTCCGGTCTTGACGTCGAGAAAGAAGACTTGAACAAAATCGGTGTTATTTTCGGCGCCGGTATTGGTGGTATACATACATTTGAAGAAGAGGTAGGCAACTACTACACTCGTCAGGAAATGGGTCCGAAGTTTAATCCGTTCTTCATTCCAAAGATGATTTCGGATATTGCAGCCGGACAGATTTCTATCATGTATGGTTTCCATGGTCCTAACTACGCGACTTGTTCAGCATGTGCTACTTCAACCAACGCTATTGCAGATGCCTTCAACCTGATTCGTTTGGGTAAAGCAAATGTAATTGTATCCGGTGGTTCCGAAGCAGCAATCTTCCCGGCAGGTGTAGGTGGTTTCAACGCTATGCACGCCTTGTCAACACGCAACGACGAAGCTTCTAAAGCTTCACGTCCGTTTAGCGCAAGCCGCGATGGTTTCGTTATGGGCGAAGGTGGCGGTTGCTTGATCCTGGAAGAACTGGAACACGCTAAAGCTCGTGGTGCAAAAATCTATGCAGAAGTTGCCGGTGTAGGTATGTCTGCAGATGCACATCACTTGACTGCTTCTCATCCGGAAGGTCTGGGAGCGAAACTGGTGATGATGAATGCACTGGAAGATGCGGAAATGGATCCGAAAGAAGTAGACTATATCAATGTACACGGTACATCTACTCCGGTTGGTGATATTTCAGAAGCAAAAGCAATCAAGGAAGTATTCGGTGATCATGCGTTCGAGTTGAACATCAGTTCAACCAAATCAATGACAGGTCACTTGCTGGGAGCTGCCGGTGCGGTAGAATCTATTGCAAGCATCCTTGCCATTAAGAACGGCATTGTTCCTCCGACTATCAACCACGAAGAAGGTGACGACGACGAGAACATCGACTACAACCTTAATTTCACGTTCAATAAAGCACAGAAACGCGAAGTTAATGTTGCCTTGTCCAATACATTTGGATTTGGTGGTCACAATGCGTGCGTTATCTTCAAGAAATACGCAGAGTAATATCGTGTTACGTAACGAAATAGATAAGATAAGGCTCTTGTTCCGCAAGGATAGAGAGTCTTATCTTTGTTTTTACCGGATACTCGGGTTCTACCCGCGCAATATCCAGCTTTATGAGCAGGCTCTCCTGCACAAATCGACTTCTGTCCGCTCCGACAAGGGACGTCCTCTCAACAATGAACGGCTGGAGTTTTTAGGTGACGCCATCCTCGACGCCATCGTGGGAGATATTGTCTACAAACGTTTCGAAGGGAAACGGGAAGGTTTCCTGACCAATACACGTTCCAAGATCGTACAACGAGAGACGTTGAACAAGTTGGCCGTTGAAATCGGCCTGGATAAGCTCATCAAGTATTCTACCCGCTCCTCTTCTCACAACAGCTACATGTATGGAAATGCTTTTGAGGCGTTCATCGGAGCTATTTATCTGGATCAGGGATATGAACGCTGCAAACTGTTTATGGAACAACGGATCATTAACCGTTATATCGATCTGGATAAAATATCCCGAAAAGAGGTTAACTTCAAATCCAAGCTTATCGAATGGAGCCAAAAGAACAAAATGGAGGTTTCCTTTGAATTAATCGAGCAGTTTCTCGATCATGACAGTAACCCTGTATTCCAAACTGAAGTACGTATTGAAGGACTTCCGGCAGGAACAGGTACGGGGTATTCCAAGAAGGAATCTCAACAGAATGCCGCCCAGATGGCTATAAAGAAAGTAAAGGAACCGACATTTATGTCAACCATCGAGGAGATTAAAATACAACATTCGGCAACTGAAACGGAAACAGAAATGGAAGTTGAACTTGCGACAGGTTCTGATACTGAATTGGCAACCGAGCTTGAGAATGAACTCGAAACCGAACTGAATGCAAATCCCGAGATAAAACCAGAGAATGTTTCAGAAGAAAACATCCTCGTCGATGAGATTTCCACAGTACAGGACACAGAAGCTCCGGCAACTAACCAAAACAAATCCCCATGCGACGACCCTGAATCACCAAATCGTGATCTTCAGTAACCAATTTCAGTTTTCCTGCAACTTCTTCAAGAGGAATAGATGCTATATCGTCTCCTTTTAAAGTCACCATACGCCCGAATTGGCCATTGGCTATCAATTCTGTTGCATGCCCGCCCATGCGGGTAGAAAGATTGCGGTCGAAAGGAGTAGGCGAACCACCACGCTGAATATACCCCAGAACTGTTTCGCGAGTTTCTATACCAGTTTCATATTCAATTTCCTGCGCGATATATTCAGCAGCACGTTTACGCCCGTCAGTCTGAATTCCTTCCGCTACCACTACAATAGAATAGGGTTTGCCTTTCTTTAGTCTTTCCAGAATCGTATTGCCAATATTTTTAATGTTATAAGCGATTTCAGGAACGAGAATCACATCCCCTCCTCCTGCCATACCGGAATACAAAGCAATCCAGCCAGCCTTATGCCCCATCACTTCAATCACCATCACCCTTTTATGAGAGCTTGCGGTGGAATGTAGACGGTCGATGGCATCAGTAGCAATACTTACCGCCGAGTCGAAACCAAAAGAGATGTCCGTGCCCCAAATATCATTATCAATGGTTTTAGGAACAGATACGATGTTAACTCCCATTGCAACAAACTTGGCTGCAGTCTTCTGCGTTCCATTTCCACCGATACAAACGACACAATCCAGCCCAATTTCATGGATATTCTGAAGAATTAAAGACGGTTTGTCAACATCAGAGACAACGCCTCCTTTTTTGAAAGGCTTCTCACGAGAAGTTCCTAACATCGTTCCACCCAGATTGAGCAAACCGGAGAGCGACTTGTCTGTAATAGATTCGACATCTTTAGTCAGCAAGCCCTGAAAACCGCTGTGAATACCTACCACTTCCATTCCGTAATAATTGATGGCAGTTTTGCACACGCCACGAATCGTGGCATTAATACCGGGACAGTCCCCGCCGGATGTTAAGATTCCAATTCTCATTGTCGCATTTTTTAGTCTAAAACTCGGGATTTATATGAAAGTCGTCAATTTTTAACGATTATTTCCGTCGTAAAGATAGAAAAAAAAGATAAATAAGTTACTTTTGCACGACTAAACATTATTATGTTAAAGCAGAAATGAATATTACAAAAATTATTAGTAAGACTTTCGATTCCCGTTTAAAACAGATAGACCTATATGCTAATCAGGCTAGTGAGATACAGCATCGTGTGTTAAGCCGCTTAACACGCCAGGCCGCTCAGACTGAATGGGGAAGAAAGTACGATTATTCCTCTATCCGTAACTATGAAGATTTCCGAAAACGTGTTCCTATCCAAACATACGAAGAAATCAAACCTTATGTAGAACGTTTGCGAGCCGGGGAACAGAATCTGCTTTGGCCATCGGAGATACGCTGGTTTGCAAAATCCTCCGGAACGACTAATGATAAAAGTAAATTCCTTCCCGTCAGCAAAGAGGCACTGGAAGACATTCATTACAGAGGAGGAAAAGACGCGGCAGCTCTTTATTTCCGCATCAATCCGGATAGCCATTTTTTCTCCGGCAAGGGACTGATTCTCGGGGGTAGCCATAGTCCGAACCTCAACTCCAACCATAGTTTAGTAGGAGATTTATCCGCTATTCTGATTCAAAATGTGAATCCGCTTATCAATTTCATTCGTGTACCTAGCAAGAAAATTGCATTGATGAGCGAATGGGAGACCAAAATAGAAGCAATCGCCAACAGCACTATTCCGGTAAATGTGACAAGCTTGTCCGGCGTACCGTCGTGGATGCTGGTACTTATCAAACGTGTTCTTGAAAAGACAGGAAAACAGGCTTTGGAAGAAGTATGGCCCAACCTGGAAGTTTTCTTCCACGGTGGAGTGGCTTTCACTCCTTATCGTGAGCAATACAAGCAGGTAATTCAAACACCGAAAATGCATTATGTAGAGACTTATAATGCTTCGGAAGGATATTTTGGAACTCAAAACGACCTCTCTGATCCTGCCATGTTATTAATGATCGACTACGGAATCTTCTACGAATTTGTTCCGCTAGAGGAAGTAGGAAAAGAGAGTCCACGAGCTTATTGCCTTGAAGAAGTCGAGCTCAACAAGAACTATGCAATGGTTATTTCTACTTCTTGCGGCTTATGGAGATACATGATTGGGGATACAGTGAAGTTTACCAGCAAGAATCCCTATAAGTTTGTCATCACAGGAAGAACAAAGCATTTCATCAACGCATTTGGCGAAGAGCTGATTGTCGATAACGCTGAAAAAGGATTGGCAAAGGCTTGTGCCGAAACCGGAGCACAAGTTAGTGAATACACCGCGGCACCTGTATTTATGGATGAGAATGCCAAATGCCGGCACCAGTGGTTAATAGAGTTCGCTAAGATGCCGGATTCAGTAGAAAAATTTGCAGCGATACTTGATGCCACACTGAAGGAGGTCAACTCCGATTATGAGGCGAAACGATGGAAAGATATAGCTCTGCAACCATTGGAAGTAATCGTTGCCCGTGAGGGATTATTCCATGATTGGCTGGCACAGAGAGGAAAGTTGGGAGGACAACACAAAGTCCCCAGATTAAGTAATACGCGCGAATATATAGAAACAATGTTAGCGCTGAATGACAGCATTCTTTCGGAAGAATAACCAAAAACCAAGACATAACCGACACTAGTTTTCTTTATTACAGAGATTACTTGTACAAGGAGAGCGTTTCGAAGCACCTCTCCAATTTCTTCCAGGCACGGATTATGCGAATTACATGGATAAAGTTTATTCTCTTTCCGTGTTTATCCGTGTAATCCGTGCCTAAATTATGTCGGCTAATTACCGGGCGTTGACTATTATCCCTCCTCCCAATAATAAGCCATCTTTATAGAATGCAGCAGCTTGTCCCGGAGCAATGGCGGTTAAAGGCTCATGAAGTTGCACATGCAGTAGATGATCTGGTGTAATGGTAATCGTAGCATGGTTTTCCTGTTTGCGATACCGTATTTTCACAATGATGTCAGAATGCCCTAAAGTACGCTCCTGATTGACAAGATTCCAGTCTTTCAACCACATTTCTGTTTTCTCCAGAGCTGAAAGAGAAGCTAATACTACTTCGTTCTTTTCAGGATTAATCTCTTTCACAAATACGGGACGGTTCAAATGAATGCCCAAGCCACGTCTCTGTCCAATGGTATAAAAAGGATAACCCTCATGCCAGGCAATAAAATCTCCCTTTTCATCGACAAACCTTCCTCGTTTCACTTTATTGAGTCCTGCCTGATTGCTTCCAACCAATACTTGCCAATCTCCAACCAATGCTTGATTCTCCCCCATCATCTGCTCTTCTTCTGCCAATGCCTCATTATTTTGAGCCAACCAGTTTTTCAGAAAAGTTCGATAGTCCATTGGGCAAAAACAAACGCCTATACTATCCTTTTTAGTTGCCACCTTCCGGAACCCATGTTCCGCAGCCCAGACACGAGCTTCCACTTTCGTAATATCCCCCATCGGCAACAACATCCTGCAAAGAATATCTTGTTTCAATCCCCATAGAAAGAAGGTTTGATCCTTATCCGAGTCGGCAGCGTATGTTATATAAAAGGTATTATTTAGTTGTATATTCTGTGCATAATGCCCGGTAGCGATGTAGAAAACGCCCATTTCATCGGCAATTTTAGCAAGCAGAGGCCATTTCAGGTAATTATTGCACAATATACAAGGGACTGGAGTCCGTCCTGCCAGATACTCCTGCACAAAATATTCAATAATCTGTTTACTGAATATTTCACGGGCATCGTATGTTATATGCCGTATTCCTAAACGTTCTGCCAGATTACGGGCATCTTCCAGATACTCTGTCGAGCCATTCAATTCATAAAAACGGAAGGTTACTCCGATCACTTCATAACCGGCTTCCAGCAATCGCATAGCAGCAACAGAACTATCTGTACCGCCACTCATTCCAAGCAATACTCGTTTGTTTTCCTCCATCATGCTGCAAAATTAAGTATTTTCCCGTATCTTTGTTTGTTAAAGTCTAAAAGAGAATGAAAGAGAGACCAACTAACGGACAAGTTATAATCGTTTTCACAGAGCATCCGATACTCGGCATATTGCTGACTCCCTATATTGCGGAAAAGCTGGACGATGGTACCTTGCAATTGGTAGAACAAGCATTTCACGCCTCTCCCGAAGCTATGAGCAAGATGAGTGAGGCAGAAAGACAAGCTATTCATATCGCCTCTTATTATACGGAGAAGCATCTAATGAGTGTCTACTCCCGCGAAAAAACAGTATCGCGTTTTCTACATAAGTTATCCGAAGATCCGGAACGAATTAAAAATGATATCCGTCCGTCTATCGAAAAGAAACTGTTGGAGATGCTGGCACTGATACGCGACAATGGACTGCCTTTTTATCAGAAACAAGCCGGCAGTAAAATACTATACGCCCATCATGCCTATCACATAAATCCGCATAATGTAGAAATTCGTGTAACGTTTCATGTTGACAATAAAACGTTCCGTTATCAATTGCAGTGCTATTATGAAGGACAGCCATTCTCTTTGAGCGAGTTGAAACCTGTGGTTGTACTGACTTCCGCACCAGCCACGCTATTATTGGGAATGGAACTATACTTCTTTCCGCACATTGAAAGCGCACGCATCTTACCTTTTACAAAGAAAAGATCGATCAGCGTAGACGCTTCCCAAATTGAAAAATACATAGATAACATTGTTATCCCGATTGCTCGTTATCATGAAATCGAGACTCACGGTTTGAGTATAATGGAAGAGAAATGCCCCTGTGAAGCAATTCTCTCATTCGAAGATACCACGTACAACGGACAAGCATTGCAGCTTGGTTTCCGTTATGGAGATCAGACATTTACATCGGATAGTGCCCTTGAAATGAAAAAAATCATTTATCGGAAAACATCCGGTGAAATCTTCTTTTTTCGCCGGAACATTACTGCTGAAGAACAAGTCGTTCAGCTCTTAACGGATGCAGGCCTGCAACAACTCAATAATACACATTTCAGCCTATCCCCTGAAGCTCCGGAGAAAACGATCGTCGAATGGATCAACAGCCATCGGGAGATGTTGCAGCAGTCCTTCCATCTCACCAGCAATATGGGAAACACACCTTATTGCCTGGACGAGATACGCATCGAGCAAAGTTGTGACGATGAGGTCGACTGGTTTGAATTGCACATCACCGTTGTTATCGGCAATCTACGTATTCCTTTTTCACGCTTCCGCAAACATATCCTGGAGGAAAAGAGAGAATATCTGTTACCTGATGGCCGCATGATTCTCCTGCCAGAGGAATGGTTCAGCAAATATGCGAATTTACTAGAGATGGGAATTCAAACGGAAAAAGGAATCCGCTTGAAACATACATTTGTAGGTGCCGCACAGACCGCCTTAGGTGAAGAGGAATTAAAGAAATTTCCGGTGAAGCAACAGATACAAAATATTGCCGTACCCAAAAACCTCAAAGCAACGTTACGTCCCTATCAGCAGAAAGGATTCTCATGGATGGTACATTTGCATAAACAAGGATTTGGCGGATGCCTGGCAGATGACATGGGGCTTGGGAAGACACTCCAAACTCTTACTCTATTACAGTATATATATAAACCATCTACCCCCAGACAACCGGCTACCCTGATCGTTGTCCCCACATCGCTACTTCATAACTGGCGACGGGAAGCCAAACGCTTTACAGCACTCTCGATGGCGGAATACAACAACACCATGGCTATAGACAAGGAACAACCGGAAAAATTCTTCGGTCATTTTCACTTGATCTTTACGACGTATGGCATGATGAGGAATAACATTGATATACTCTGTTCATACCGTTTCGAATACATCGTGCTCGATGAAAGCCAGAATATCAAAAATAGCGAATCGCTCACCTTCCGGTCAGCCATTCGACTACAAAGTAAACACCGGCTTGTACTTACTGGCACTCCCATCGAAAACTCATTAAAGGACCTGTGGGCTCAATTTCACTTTATACAACCAGACTTACTGGGTACGGAAAATGCTTTCCAAAAGCAGTTTATAATGCCGATTCGTCAGGGGAATGCCCGTGCAAAAGTATTATTGCAACAACTGACAGCCCCATTTATCCTCCGTAGAAGCAAGAAAGAGGTAGCTCCGGAACTTCCGGCACTTACCGAAGAGACCATCTACTGCGACATGACTGAAGAGCAGAATACTTGTTACGAACAGGAGAAAAACAGCCTGCGCAACATCCTTCTTCAGCATCCTCAAAGTACCGACAGGCTTCATTCGTTTAGTGTATTAAATGGCATCTTACGTTTACGACAACTATCTTGCCACCCGCAACTTATCCTTCCCGACTATACCGGAACATCCGGAAAAACGGCACAGATAATCGAAACATTCGATACGCTACAGAGTGAAGGCCACAAAGTTTTAATTTTCTCCTCATTCGTCAGACATCTGGAGGTGCTCGCCGAAGCTTTCCACGAACGGGGTTGGAAATATGCCTTATTAACAGGATCGACCAACAACCGTCCTTCCGAAATCGCCCATTTCACCGATCAAAAAGACGTCCAGGCATTCCTGATTTCACTAAAAGCAGGAGGCGTGGGACTTAATCTGACTCAAGCCGACTATGTATTTATCATAGACCCCTGGTGGAATCCTGCCGCCGAATCGCAGGCGATCGCCCGCGCCCATCGTATCGGGCAGGACAAGCAAGTAATTGCTTACCGCTTCATTACCCAAAACAGTATCGAAGAAAAGATTCTTCACCTACAAGATGAGAAACGGAAACTGGCAGAAACATTTGTTACTGATAGTGAGCCATTACCTATATTAAGCAACGAGCAATGGGTAGACCTGCTCTAATAATACATAAAGTCGCAATCTATCACAGAGACGTGTAAAATGTATTATTTCATCGTATTCCTGAATTTTTTTATCCATATACTCTTATTTTATCCGGTTATCTTTGCCATTGTGAAAATTATAAATAACCCGAAATAATAAACGTATGAAAAACAGGAGCATTACCTACCTATTACTATTTGGTATTTGCAGCATGTTGGCAATCATGCAATCGTGCCAGAAAACAGATGACCTGGAAGCAGACATCAATTCTCTGAAAGACCGTGTCGCTGCTTTGGAAAAAGCAACGGAAGGACTGAATACTTCATTTGCCAGTCTGCAAGCCCTTATGCAAAAAAACAAAGTCATTATCGGAATTACTCCGACTAAAGATGGTCTGGGATATTTGCTGGAACTTAGTGACGGAACAAGCATTAAAGTCATGGAAAGTGAAGCAGTACAGGCGTCTGTCCCTGAATTTTCCGTAGACGAAGAAGGCTACTGGATATATAAAACAAGTAATGATACCGATTTCAAATATCTGCCAGGAGCCGATGGAGAGAAAGTATCAGCATGGCCCCGTGATGAAGAAGGCAATGTGGTGGCAACTCCATTAATCAGCGTATCTTCCAGTGGATATTGGCAAGTGAGCTACGATAATGGACAAACGTATACAAGCTTAGGAACTAAGGCCGAAGGTGGAAGTCAGGGAGGAACCAGTATATTCAGTAAGGTAGAATATAATGAAGCAAACCATACTTTCTCATTCACATTATCCGATGGAGGAAAAACATATACCTTTCCGGTAGATGACACCTTTGGACTGATAATTTATGGTCTCAATGATGCCAACAGCGAACAAGCTGTGCAGGTTTTCGTCCCCAATGAGAATCATAAGGAATATAAAGTAGAACAGAATGACGTACAACAAGCCGTAGTACAAGCTCCCAAAGGATGGAATGTTCTTTTATCCGAGAACTTGTTAACTATCACACCACAAGCAACTGCGACAAAGGATGTGGAAGAAACTATTAAAATTGTACTGACTTCATCAAAGAATTATATCCGTATTGTATCTATTGAAGTTAAACAACTTTCCAGCGAAGCTGGAGCAGAAGCCTGGCAGCAGTTTGTTAACGCTGACCAACAGAATGTGTTATTAGACTTTTCATACGCCGGCTATAAGTATGGTGAAATGGCTCCTCCCGAAATAGAAACGCTAACAGCGCAAGGATATAAAGTATACGATGTTACAGATCCCAAATATGGAGCTATCCCCAACGACGGCAAATCTGACAGAGTAGCTTTCATGAAGGTTTTGGAAGAAATAGCGAGTCAAACAAAGCAAGAAGACAACAATATGACCGACCGATATATCAAAGAAAATGCTAAAGCTATTATCTACTTCCCCGAAGGAAATTATATCCTGCAAGATGAGGGTTCTAAAGATCGCAGGATTCGTATATCGATGAGTGATATTGTTTTAAAAGGAGCCGGAAAAAACAAAACGACACTCGAAATGACCGCTGCTAATAATTCTCCCAAACCAACCGAAGAGATGTGGAATGCTCCTGTCATGATGGAGTTCAAACACAATACAGGATTAAAAGAATCAATAGGTGTTATCACTGAAGATGCTCCCATAGGCAGCAGAACCATAACGGCCAGTTTAACCGGAGTAAGCGCAGGCAGTTGGGTATGCCTTGTACTGGGAACCCCAGAGTTGGGAAACACGAATGATGATGTTATTAATTCCGAACTATCTCCCTATCGATGGCAAGATATTAAAGTACAGCAAGGCACTACTCCCAATATCAAAACAAATGGTATTCAAATATTCGAATACCATCAGATTGAAAAAATCAGCGGCAATAGTGTCACCTTCAAAGAACCGATCATGCACGCCATCAATAAAGATTGGGGATGGAATGTACATAAATTCGCCAATTATGCCAATGTTGGTGTAGAAGATCTTACATTCAAAGGACATGCCAAAGAGAAGTTCATTCACCACGGCTCTGACATTGATGATGGTGGTTTTAAGCTCATCGATTTTGTGCGTCTGACCAATTCGTGGATGCGCCGGGTTAATTTTGAGAGTGTTAGTGAAGCCATGTCAATCACCAGTTCTGCCAACTGTTCTGCTTATGACATCACTATTGGCGGTAATCGTGGACATGCCTCTATCCGTTCACAGGCTTCTTCCCGCATTTTTATTGGAAAAGTAACTGAAAACAGCAATGGCTACACACTTAGAAAAGGAGAAGGTGAAAGCACATTGATGGAATATAAAACGAACGTTGGCCAATATCACGCTTGCGGTGTTTCAAAGCAAAGTATGGGTGCTGTAATATGGAATGTTAGATGGGGAGATGATTCTTGCTTTGAATCACATGCCACACAGCCACGTGCAACACTAATCGACTGCTGTTCCGGTGGTTTCATGCATTGGAGACAAGGAGGAGACTCTGCTCAAATGCCTAATCATATGGAGAATCTGACAATATGGAATTTCTACGCAACAAATGCACAAACAGACCAGGACATCGATACAGAAGGTAAATTTACCTGGTGGGATGGTAACGGCTTTTGGTGGAAATTTATGCCTCCTATCATTGTCGGTTTCCACGGAAGTCCTTTAGATTTTGATGATACTCAAATGAAGCGACTCGAAAGCAACGGAACTGCTGTGGAACCATATTCACTCTATGAGGCTCAATTACGTAAACGTTTGGGATATGTTCCTTCCTGGCTATCCTCTTTAAAATAATAACTTTAAAACAATATAATCATGAAAAAAGTATGGAGTATGTTCATGTTATTGGCTGTATGCCTGGTAGCATGTACCAACATTGACGATTTGGAAGATGATGTAGACGCACTGAAAAAGCGCGTTACCGCACTCGAAACACAAGTACGTGATATAAATAGTAATACTGAAGCTCTTCGCGAACTTTATAATGAAGGAACATTTATTACTAATATAGAGGAAAAGTCTGATTCTTACACACTCACTTTGAGCAATGGAAAGACAGTAAATCTATATATGAAAAACGATAATAACCTGTTATGCCCTATTATCGGTATTGATTCAGAAGGCTACTGGACTGTTCTTTACAACAAAAATGAAACTCCGGAGCGTCTGACTGTAAACGGACAACCTGTGAAAGCTAATGGAGAGAGTGGCAAGACTCCTACATTCAATGTAGATAGTGAAGGTTACTGGCAGGTTAGCTATGACGGAGGAAAGAATTATAGTTATATATACAAAGAAGGAACTAATGACAAAGTCAGCGCAACCGGTGACGGTTCTGCTCCGACAGAAGACAAAAACTTCAAGAGTGTAACAGTAGAAAACAACGAACTGGTCTTAGTACTTGCAGGTGAGGATGCTCCAACCATACGTATCCCTATCGTTCGTGATTTCGAATGTAGTTTTGCAGCCGAAGATTTAAAACAAGTACAGGAGTTTTCGGCAGGTGAAGTGAAAGAGTTTACCATGACCGTGAGAGGAGTAGAAAATACAATGATTACTGCTCCCGAAGGATGGAGTGCTAAATTCTCTAAGGAAGCTGGAAAAGAAAATGTATTGGTTGTTACTGCCCCTGCATCAAGCGCAAAGATGATGACTCGTGCAACAGCTGATAACAGTACTGATATTGCGGTATTGGCAACAAGCGGAAAGTATGCTATGATTGCAAAGATTCAGGTTAAAGTTATAGATACCCCACAATCCAAAGACTTCTACACAGAGTATAATACAAATGGGAATATTACTATTGGAAATGTTTCTATAACAAAAGGAGCAAATGAAGCTATATTATTAGATGGCTCTGATGAGAGTGCTTCTAATATCAGAAACCTAATCCATCAAAAGACAGAACAAACTGTTATTTTCTTGGAAAAGGGAGCTTATGATTTTAACACACCATCCATTGCTGAAATCACAGGAACAGTTGTTATAATCGGAAGATATAGTGACAGTAAACCTATACTGAAACCAGAGCTTTTGTGGAAACTCAAATCTGGTAAATTGATATTCAAAAATATACAATTAGACCTAACTAAAATTGATGCTAGTGGAGGTAATAATAAGTATATGTTCTGTAATGCAGATGCTACTGCAGATTTTGAAGACTTTGTGTTCGAAGACTGTGAAATAACTAATATTCAAAAGAACTTTTATTATAACAATGTAGCAACTTATACAATCAAGAATATTTATGCAAAGAATTCACGTTTCCAATTAAATACTACAGTAGATGGTATTCTAATATTCAATATCTACAAAACAACACACTTAGACGCAATGCAAATGTTTACTTTTGAAAATAACATTGTATACAATAAAACATCTGTTGCCGGACAGATTCTTTCATGGGATAACAAGATTGTACAAACCCCCGACCAGCAACAAATAAAAGTATCCTTCTGTAATAATAGCATTGTAAACTATGTAGGGAAGAACTATCATCTAAAATTCTACGATGCTACAAAGATGACGATCTCGAAAAATATTTTCTATGCAGATCCCAACATGAATAGTGACGCTACAATGTGTGGTATTTATAAAACAGAAAGTACTCCAGAATTCGATGTGAAAGATAATATAGCATATGGACTTACCGAAACAAATAAATGGAATAGTTTTGGCGCAACAGTTAAGCCTACCAACCCAATCGAAGAACAATTACTTCGCCTGACAAATAGTCCGTTCACTTCAATGGATTTGGATAAAGGCATCTTTATACCAGACAATGCATATACAGGATTCGGGTCTACTATTAACCAATAAACTATAAACTCACGTTTCTCAATACAAAAAAGGATGCCCTACAGGTATCCTTTTTTTGTATATTGCACTATCACAGTGCAATTTCAGCTAAAACCACATCTTTTCCCCCACCACCTTGCAGAAAAACTTTTTTAATTTATCTTTGCATCCAAAACAACCCTACATGAAATACAAACTTATCGTGCTCGATCTTGACGGCACACTCACCAACTCTAAAAAGGAAATCACTCCCCGCAACAGGGAAACTCTGATACGTATGCAAGAGCAAGGAATACGACTGGTATTAGCTTCCGGTCGACCTACTTATGGTATTGTGCCATTAGCTAATGAGTTACGTATGAATGAATTCGGTGGATTCATCCTGTCCTATAACGGAGGAGAAATCATTAATTGGGAAACACAAGAGATGGTATATGAAAATGTGTTGCCTAATGAAGTTGTTCCAGTGCTCTACGAATGTGCCCGTACCCATCAACTAAGTATATTAACCTATGACGGAGCAGAGATAATAACCGAAAACTCTCAAGATCCATACGTATTAAAAGAAGCCTTTCTCAATAAAATGGCAGTTCGGGAGACAAATGACTTCCTGACAGACATCACGCTTCCCGTAGCCAAATGCCTCATCGTAGGAGATGCCGATAAACTGATTCCACTTGAAGCCGAACTTTGTCTCCGGTTACAAGGTCGCATTAATGTTTTCCGTTCAGAACCCTATTTTCTCGAATTAGTCCCGCAAGGTATTGACAAGGCCCTTTCTTTGGCCGTCCTGTTAAAAGAAATAGGAGTAGCGCGTGAAGAAGTTATAGCCATAGGTGATGGATATAATGACCTATCCATGATTAGGTTTGCAGGACTGGGGATTGCCATGGGAAATGCTCAAGAACCTGTAAAGAAAGCAGCAGATTACATCACCCTGAGTAACGAAGAGGATGGTGTAGCCGAAGCAATCAATAAGTTTTGCAATCAACAATAGCCAAACATTTACAGACATGCCGGCAGAGTTTTAGTTTCTCGGTGAGAAACCTTTGGTTTCAAGGAATGAAACTATTGGTTCCTCGGTGTGAAACTGTTAGTTTCATACCGGGAAACAAATCACATTACTGGTAAAAACGACCCGACACTTAAAATCAACCGATTAAAGATAGGGCGCATATTCAGATTTTATACTAACTTTGCGGTTCCAATAAAACAAATATAAAATGTTATGGAACATCAACTTACCATTTACAACACCTTAGATAGAAAGAAAGAGTTGTTTGTACCGCTTCATGCACCTCATGTAGGCATGTATGTATGCGGACCGACTGTTTACGGAGATGCCCATTTAGGACACGCCCGTCCGGCTATAACCTTCGATGTGTTATTCCGCTATCTCACCCACCTAGGATATAAAGTACGCTACGTACGAAATATTACCGACGTAGGTCATCTGGAACACGATGCCGATGACGGAGAAGACAAGATTGCCAAGAAAGCACGTCTGGAAGAGTTGGAACCAATGGAGGTTGTTCAATATTTCCTGAACCGCTATCATAAAGCAATGGAAGCGTTGAATGTACTTTCTCCAAGCATTGAGCCACATGCTTCAGGACACATCATTGAACAAATCCAACTGGTACAGAAGATTTTGGATGCCGGATATGCCTATGAAAGCGAAGGCTCCGTCTACTTCGATGTAGCCAAATACAATAAAGATTACCACTACGGAAAACTTTCCGGACGTAATCTGGACGACGTCTTGAATACCACCCGTGACCTCGACGGACAAAGCGAGAAACGCAATCCCGCCGACTTTGCCCTTTGGAAAAAGGCACAACCTGAACATATCATGCGCTGGCCGTCTCCATGGAGCGATGGTTTCCCCGGATGGCACGCCGAATGTACCGCTATGGGACGCAAATACCTGGGTGAACACTTCGATATTCACGGAGGAGGAATGGACTTGATTTTCCCTCACCACGAATGTGAAATCGCACAATCGGTAGCCTCACAAGGTGATGACATGGTTCACTACTGGATGCACAACAACATGATTACCATCAACGGAACCAAGATGGGTAAATCACTTGGCAACTTCATCACGCTGGACGAATTCTTCACCGGTACTCATAAGCTGCTGGCACAAGCCTACACACCAATGACAATCCGTTTCTTCATCCTGCAAGCTCATTACCGCAGCACGGTAGATTTCAGCAATGAAGCACTGCAAGCATCCGAAAAAGGCCTGCAGCGTCTGATGGAAGCCATTGACGCATTGGATAAGATTACTCCCGCATCGGCAACTTCAGAGGGAATCAACGTGAAAGAACTGCGCGCTAAATGCTACGAAGCAATGAATGACGACTTAAATACACCGATTGTCATCGCACAGCTTTTCGAAGGCGCCCGCATTATAAACAATATCATTGCCGGTAATGCCACCATCTCCGCCGAAGACCTGAAAGACCTGAAAGAAACATTCCATCTGTTCAGTTTCGACATCATGGGATTGAAAGAAGAAAAAGGCTCTTCAGATGGTCGTGAAGCAGCTTACGGCAAGGTAGTAGATATGTTACTGGAACAACGTATGAAAGCGAAAGCCAACAAAGACTGGGCTACTTCCGACAAAATCCGCAACGCACTGACAGCACTCGGATTTGAAATCAAAGATACTAAAGACGGTTTCGAATGGAGACTGAATAAGTAACAAGAAAAGAAAGTGCTCAACGCACCGTGTAAATACAAAGAAGACCGGCTCCCCATGAACCGGTCTTCTCTTTTTTCATAGAAACATGATGACTAATACCTCTCTTTAAATTCTTGTTTTCTCTTATCTTATTCACTAATTATTTATTTTCCATGAGCATTTCGACCGGCTGTCCATGCTGACAGGTTACTGTCAGTACGGTCTGGTCTCCCTGCTGTTCCAACCGGACATTTTCCATCGGGCTTGTCAATCTCCAATGTCCTTTAAGCCGTATCTCCTTAGTAATAGGACGACTGGGCTCTTTCGTTGTATACGTCTTCTCTTCTATATTCAGATTCGGATCACAGACGCTTAAACGGATACCCTTATCAGATTCTTTTGCATACATCACCATTGTTTCCGCAGGAATAGCGACGACCACTTTATCAGCGGCAGGCTGATAAGCTTCAAAAGCGGCATACGCCGTGATACCAGTCTTTTTATCATAAACAACGTGAGCAGTCTGATCGCGTTGCAACACCTCGTATGCAGGAGTTTTACGCAGTTCGTCGAGATCGGAAGCAGAAGGCTGTATCAATACCATATATTCATAAGTCCCCTCTTTCGGCGCCTTGCCATGTTCTATCCAGGCAGAAGAAAATTTTCCTTTGGTTATTTCACGCGTCTTTTCATGCCGTGATTCCTGTTCTGCCACCTGTGCGCGAACGGTTCCGTCCACTACATGATAATAATTGTCATAACCATCATGAAGCCAATAGTTATCCTCTCCTACTTTGGGCTCCTTACCATTATATTTTGTCTGGAAAAGAGTCGTTTCCGTAGGATAATCCGCATTGGAGTTCGCAATACCTGTTCCCAGGCAAACCATCCGGTTATCAAAACAGAAAACGGATTTACGGGCCACAAAGTCTGGTGTGAAGTTCTCATAATCCCGTTCTGCCAATTTCATAGCGAACATTCCATTTTTACCATCTAAAGAACTGCTTCCGGAGAAATTCTCTTTGGAGCGTGCCATAGTCGTTCCTTTCAATGGGCTATCAAGCAAGTTGAAAGGCAAATGAATGGTAGTTGTGCCCGGCAAACGGTTCCAGTCCCATCCCTCCTGCACAAAACCGCTTCCGGCACGTGACACGGGATTTCCTTTCCCCATAATCTGCACGGAGCCATAACTCTGATAACGTCCGTAACGGTTATCTTTCGTATAAATTTCAGAGCCCCATACGTCAGTGGTATACCCTTTCAATGTCACCATCCAGTCCGCACGACGGAAAATGCCTGCCGAACCATAGTTGTAAACGAAGAATCCCTGTGGAGCCTGTGCCGGTTGAATACCTTCCTTCTTGAAGAAACGCGCATTCGGAGTATCACTATTGCGTATCAGACGTAAATAGTCGGCAGCCAGACCACGATCAAACGTATTTCCCTGACCGGACAAATCGCCGGATAAAGCGATATTGGCAAATGCTTCGATATCATCGCTTCCCATCTTCCCTCCAAAAGGATGACGGCCACTGATTCCGATGCCCCATTCATAGAAATTGCAATAATTGCGCATAGCAATAAAGGCTGATTTCATGTGTTTGCGCGCATCTTCGGTCAGTTCAAAACTTGTACCATTGGTAAATGCAATATATTCTCCTACAGTCGCAAGTACTCCAGTGGTATATCCCGGATAGAAACCGCCATGATGGAAAGTCGTACCGTCTACCTTTATACCACCGATCGTTCCCGGAGTATAACGCAAAGAAGAAGATAGCCAACGTGACAAGCCGCTCAAAGCTTGCGCCTGTTCCCTTGCATCGGGAAACATCATAGCGGAAATAAATTTCGCCATCAATAACGTATGCCAGGAATCCAACAATTCATCACGTGTTGGAGAACATGGCTGACGAGTTTCTTGCAGAGCCGCCCAAAAACGCAATGTGGAGAGATAAGCATCCCGATGAGGATGTTTATAGATAGCATCACGCATCAGCCAGGCAGTTGTATATATCTTACGTACCTGATAACCATAATGATGATTGGTACCCATACCGCTACCGTATGCAAATCCCTGATCGATAGCATAGTCGAATACGGTAAAGTAGTTTTTCTTTGATGTTTCGTTCTGGTTATAATAAGCATCATAGGCAAAGCCGGAAAGCATCGTTTCAATATCGTTCCATGACATTTCTCCTTTCTTCTTGTCCTGTTCATCAGGAGCAACAATAGGAGTTCCTATAAATCCCGTCCCAGCGATGGATGGACTGATAGCCGCTTTCTCAAATGTTTTATAGGCAGCATTAATAGGCCCTTGCGGTGCCTTTTTCACTTCCAGAAAATCTGTCAAACGTTGTTCGATAGTCTTCAGCTCCTTCTTTTGTTCGCTTGTCAATTTAGAAGGCAGGGGAATATCATACGACTGTTGTTCCCATTTCCACACGAGACACCAATGCCACAGGTCACGATTAGACAGCCCATTATTGGTAGGCAACTGTTGGTCGGGAGTGGTACGAAGATTCATTTTCTTTTCCGGAAAAATCAGACGGTCAAGAAAGATACGTCCCTTCCGTTGCGGGGCAACCAGGCGATAGGCTACAATCTTCTTATCTTTCTTGTCGCCCTGCATATACTCAAAAGAGATCCAGCAAGCCCGCCAACCTGCTGCCTGCAAACGATAAGAGAACCAGTAAGAGACTTCTCCCTCCTTATTCAGAAACTCAAAACGAATAGAATCCTGCTGCGGTTTCTCATTATAAATCCACAAGGTAATGCCGAACTGCTTCTCGTTTCTCGTATTCAACGATAAAGGAGCAATTTGAACATCCAGCGTAGAACCAGGCTGAAAGTCCCATTCCAGACTACTTTCACCCTCCTTGTAAAAAAGAGAAGAGATTTTCACTTCTCCCTTTCCGGAAACTTTAAATGCTTCGGGCACTTCTTCTTCAAATCCGATGAGTTGGGCGAAAGCTGAAGGAATGATTCCCAAAAGGAATAATACTATAAAACAACTGTTTTTCATTACTATTTTCAATTTAAACGCGGATGCGGATTAACACCTATTATTGTCGCAGAGATTTACTCCTAAAATTGGCACTTATTTGCGTTAATCAGCGTTTTATAAATTACTAATCGCTAATAAGGTATCCGATCCGACAGAATCTTTTCCGTATACCAAGGATCATTAATTTCCTTCAACATAGCTCCCATTTCACCGCAAAGTTGTGCCACAATCTCCTTATTTTCTTCCAAAGGCAGGTTATGCAGTTGATATGGATCTTTTACATCATCGAATAAGAGGCTTTTCTTCAATTGCTTCGTATCACGGTCGATATATAACGCCAATGTATATTGAGCCGTCTTGATACCTCTTGAAGAAGGGAAGTAAGTCTGCACCAATCCATTTTCATCTTTATCGCCATCTACATTCTGAATATACAGTGCACCTGTAGGACGAACAATTTCAGCCTTTTCATCGAAGAAAAGAGGAGCGAAATTACGTCCCTGCACTTCCGCCGGAATAGAATCACCCAGTCCGCACAAGCCAAGCACCGTAGGCATAATATCAGGAGCGGAGAGCAATAAATCATCCACCCTCGGCTGAATCTTACCGGGAAAACGAACCAGGAACGGAATATTCATGGATTCAGAATAAGGGGAATTCTTCGGATCATCAGTGCGCTGGCTACACATCGTCTCACCATGATCGGAAGCAAAGATTACGACTGTATTCTTGTCCAATCCCAATTCTTTCAATGTCGTCAAAATCTGTCCGAAAGCACGGTCTACTCCGGTAACGGAAGCGAAATAATAACGTGCAGACTCCGCTTTCTTCATCTTCAAATCGACATTCGGACGAATCAACAGACTATCCAGAGGCTGATCTTTATAAAGATTAAAATCCTGCTCTTCACAGTCATTCAAGGAGCGATACGGGCTGTGAGGAGGATTCATGCCCACCATTATGAAGAAAGGTTTCTTGGTATCACGTACGTTACCGTCATTTTTCAGATAAGAAATGACTTTGCCTGATTCGTGCAAAGGTGACCATTCCTTCGGATCGTGTCTCTTACCATCCGTATCCCAATAATGCGGGTTCTTGTGTTCGTCAAATGTTCCGTAAGAATACCAGTAGTTAAAGCCGTGCCGGCGTTCTTTCGGTGTATAGGCATCCCATGCCGGACGTTTTTCTTCCACATACTGTCCCGGATGTTCGGGATCGTTCGGAGTCGGGAAGTCAGCGTGAAGTTTACCAAAATAAGCACAGTCATAACCTGCTTTGCTGAACACATCGCCGATACATTCCGCATCCTCGCGCAAGGAGCTGATCGGACGTGTAGAGTTGCAATTCAATGGTACACCACTTTTGTTCGGGTACATACCGGTCAGTAACATTCCACGATGAGGGCTGCTCAACGGGCAGTTACTCTGTGCAGACGACAAGACCATAGATTCACGTGCAAAGGCATCCAGATTAGGAGTATGCACGGGGTCTCCTTCAAAGTTTACTTTATCCCGGAATCCGTCCTGCCTCCAGAAGCCCATCGCCTGGTTACGGTATTGATCGGGAAATACATAGATTATATTAGGATGCTCCGCTTGTTGGGACGCTTGTTTCGGAGCCTTGCAACCTTGTGCGGCAAAGAGCGTCAAGCCTCCTACAAGAAGGTTTATAGGTTTATTCATGATAGTTTATGATAAATAATTAAAACAGGTAAATGACAAACGGTCAATAGAAAGTTATAGATAATAAGTAGCGAATGATAAACGGTAAACATGTTCCGTCAGAATCCGCTAAGCATTCACCGTTCACTGTTTACCGTTCATTGTCTATTTCTTATTTCTTTTCCAAATCTCTTTTACGCATCAGTCCTTCCAGGAAGTAATAGTCAGCATAGTTCAGAGGAACGTCAATTTCCTGACCGTGAGGAATACTGCCAACCGAATGCATCAGGATAAAGTTTCCATTTGTTCCAACTTCTGCGCGATAAGCAGGTGAGCCCAAACTTTCCATTATCTTATCAGCCGTTTCCTTGTAGTGGTTGCCCGGCAGATAGCCATCCAGTTCGTAAAGGGCAGAGGCTGTACAAGCTGCTGCAGAAGCATCACGCGGTTCGTTCGGAATATTCGGAGCATCATAATCCCAGTATGGTACGAGGTCTTCCGGCAGGTTCTTATTATTAAAGATGAAGTTATAGACTTTTTGTGCCTGGTCGAGATATTTCTTATCTTTGGTATAGCGATAGCAGGTAGTATATCCATACAGAGCCCATGCTTGTCCGCGAGCCCAAGCCGATTCGTCGGCATATCCTTGTGCAGTTTGTCTCTTACGCACTTCTCCTGTCTCCGGATCGTAATCTACCACATGGTAGCAGCTGTTGTCCGGACGGAAGTGGTGAGCCATTGTTGTATCAGCATGTTTCACTGCAATATTGTAGAAAGTAGAATCTCCGGAAAGAGCTGTTGCTTCAAATAAGAGTTCGAGATTCATCATATTATCAATAATCACCGGACATTTCCATCCCCGTGTTCCCTGCCAACCTTTATCGGCATCCCATGACTGGATAACGCCTGCATTCGGACGAAAACGAGTGGACAATGATTTGGCAGCTTCTATAATGACGTCTTTGTACTCTTTCTTATCTGCCATGCGATAGCCGTTCAAATAACTGCAACCGATCATGAAACCTACATCATGATGCCATTTCAGATATTTCACAGAATCAAGAGCTTCTGTATATTTCTCAGCCAGCGGCAACCATTTCTTATCACCCGTCAGATTATAAGTCAACCATATACTACCGGGAAAGAAACCGGAGCACCAGTCTTCCATCGGTATGTAAGAGATACTCCCATCTTCGTTGATTGTTCTCGGATTCAAGATTTTACCGGACTTCTCAATAATGTCCGTCTGGATTGTGTTCTGTGCCACAGCGTTGTCGATGTTGTCCTGAATAAAGTCTACTTCAACCTTTTTTTGTCCACCGCAACTCGTAAAGATCAATAGGGAAAGTCCTAATGCGCTAAGAATTGTTTTCATAATACAGGGATTATTTGTTAAGTGATTAATTTTCCTGATGGCAAAAGTAGTGCATTTAAATAGAATTGACCGACCTAAATAATCCAAATGAAGGACAATTTTGGTACATTTCACTGAAAAATGAAGGAATGGATAGAATTATATATTCAAAAAAAACAGAGTCCAGATACAAAGAAAGTATCTGAATTCTGTTTTCTCAATTATATAATATTGCAAACTATATCTATAATTCGAATGGCTACAGATGAGTTTTTTGTTCAGCCAAATAGCTAATCCGGCTTCTTACTTTAAACTTTCACAAATTTCCGTATTTGCCCTCTTCAATTTCTGTTCATCCAGTTTTATTACTTTGCGGTCGTATGTCATCAATCCGTTCACTTCGATCTCAACATCTGTAGTCTGTGTATAAACAGCAGCCGAGAATCCACGTGCAATCATATCCTTCAGCATATTAGCATACTTCAGATACTCATCAGTAGCTTCTTTGGAAGTACTAAACTGAACATACCCCCAATTACGATTCGGCTCCCAAAGATGCTCCTTCAGCACTAAACCAATTCCTCCATACTCTCCGAGTACAGTTGCACGCTGTGCGTCATATAAATACATCTCCGGACCGGGATAATTATGCAAATCGAGCATATCACCACAGGTATAATGATTACCTCCACTGGCAGGATTCACTAAACGGGAAGGATCATATTGCTTTGTCCATTCTGCTATTTCAGGGGTTTTAAACTGCCCCCAAGCCTCATTGAAAGGTACCCATGTGCCAATACAAGGATAAGAGTAAAGGCAGTCGATAATTTCTTTCCATTCTTTACGATAAATAGCCTCTGATTCAGCAGACCGTTTAAATTCTGTTCCCTCAAAATACTTCCGATTCTGCCACTCGGGATTCTTATCGCCACTCGGCATGTCCTGCCACACAATAACCCCTAAACGATCACAATACGTATACCAACGGGCAGGCTCTACTTTTATATGTTTGCGAATCATATTATATCCAAAATCTTTTGTCTTTTGAATATCATATACTAAAGCCTCATCCGAAGGTGCCGTATACAAGCCATCCGGCCACCAGCCCTGATCTAAAAGACCAAATTGAAACAAGTCCTTATTATTCAATTGTAGACGTACAATTCCATTTTTATCGCGTTTCGTTGAATATTTACGCATGGCAGTATAGCTCTTAACCTTATCGATCAACTTATTTTCTGAATACAGACAAATTTCCATATCATATAAAAACGGAGAATCCGGTGACCACCACTTTACATCAGACGGCATAGCAATTTCAACCGGAATACCATTTACGGAACTTCCTACAGCCACCAACTGCTTTCCTTCTAATACCTTCACCTCCAATTTATCTGAAAGCATCTGATGATCTGTCATAACCTCTACTGTCAACTTATTCCTGTCAATATCAGGAGTCGTTTTGATATTGACAATCGACCGGATTGGCACGGGTTCTAGCCAAACTGTTTGCCAAATACCACTGACAGGAGTATACCAGATACCTCCCGGCTTACTAACCTGTTTTCCTCTAGGCTGAGGACCTTTATCAGTCGGGTCCCACACTTTCACGATCAATTCATTTTCCCCATTCAGCAAGGCAGGCGTGATATCAAAAGAAAAAGGAGTAAATCCTCCTGTATGTTGTCCCACCTTTACCTTATTTACCCAAACATCCGCTTTCCAGTCAACAGCCCCAAAATGCAATAAGATCCTATGTCCTTTCCATTTGGAGGGAACCGAGAATTGACGCTGATACCAAAGTTCATTCTTCTCCCCAAGACTTTTCCCCACTCCGGACAAGCTTGATTCTACAGCAAAAGGAACTAAAATCCGACCATCATAACTTTGTGGCATAGCTTGACCTACCGGAGAAATAGCATAATTCCACAATCCGTTCAGATTTATCCAGTCAGCACGTTCCATAATTGGGCGGGGATATTCGGGCAACACGTTTTCAACATCTATTTTCGCCGCCCATTCCGTCATAATTCGACCGCCAACCGGTTTCCACTGTGCAAATAGATAAACACTATTAATAAGTATCACTAAAGAACATACAACTTTTCTCATCTACATTATTTCTATTAAGAGTATTTTTACTAGGTCAAGTTATTCCAATATAATATCAAACTGATCGTAAGGTGCCGTACGATGTGCCAGATGCCTGGTCAATTTTGAAATCCCAAACAAGGGAGAATAAGTACGTACTTTGATCGTTTTACCATCCGGCATAAATTCCAGAATGCGAAGCCAACCATCCCCTCCGTTCCCTTCCGGACCGCCTCCTACATATTGTACATTAAACGTCATTTGTGATACATCTTTCCCGGCACTGTTCTTATCCACCCGATAAGCCACATTATTCTCATATTCACCGGTGCCTCTTCCCACATGTCCGCAAAGTACGAGACGGATATTGGAAGAAGGATAAATAAGTTTCTCCCAAATAGCCTGCCCCGAGTTTTGTGGAGAAATCTTATACCCATCTTTCGTAACGCGCTTATTACCTATATCAAGATAAGAATGAGTGATAAAAATCACCTTATAATTCTTGTATCTCGGCTTGTTTACCAAATCTTTCGCCCATTGCAGAACTTCATCACGAGGCACAAACTCTACTGCTATAACCAAAATCTTTCCCCATCCCGGCTCATCAAACTCAAAAGCCGAATTCTCTAAAGACGCCCTGCCTTCACGATTAGGAAATTCACTGACACAGATATTCCGCCAGGTAGAATTTCGTTCAAAAGGAATATAATCAGGAAAATAAGTACGACCGTTTTCTGCGGCTTTGTATCCATAATCATGATTGCCTGCGGCAATAATATAAGGTACTTTGTTATCCAGTCTTTTCAAAGCCTGCGATGCTGCCTCCCACATTTCACGACTGGTCTGGTTCAGCATCTTACGGTTTAATACATTATTATCATTCTGCTCCACCAAATCGCCTGTACAAAGGACAGCTTTAATTTTAAGCGACTCTATATTGTCCGCAATCCATGCGGTACAAAGATCAAAAAGCGGCTGGTTAATATCATACTTGGTATATCCCTGTGGATCACCGAGCAAAATCATAGAAAAGGATTCCGGATTGACCAATTTCTGGGGATCAGCCCGATGCTGCGCCGGGAGACAAGTGACAGAAGCACACAATATCCCGGCCAATAAATAGTTGAATAGTTTCATAGATTACTCTTTTTCTTCTTCGTTTTTAAATACAGGTGCACGAGATACGGATGCCGGTGTGCCATTAGTAATATAAGGCCAGCCATCACTGCTCCATTGTATGCGGTCACACATCAATTGACGACCATTATCTATTTTCGCTTTCTGCCAGGCATGATAGAAGAACCAGTCATTACCCTCATCATCCGTGATAATTTCGGAATTGTGTCCGGTTCCGGCAAACAGGTTATTACCCTGTAGAATTACTTCATTATAACTACTATTTTCTTTCATCACAGTACCGTTTTTACCCACATAAGGACCTTCGATATTTTTAGAACGCCCCACCACTACACGATACGTACTTCTTTCCTCTTCACAACAACTACCCGTAGAGCCAAATAGATAATAATAATTCCCGCGTTTATGAACCATGATGCCTTCTATTGAAGGACCCGCTATCTTTTCGGAAACAGCCCCTTTAATGGATAGACCGTCAGCACTTAACTCTACATAACGGATACCTCCTTCATAGCCTTTAGAAGTACTATTATAACTTCCCCAGAAAAGATACTTCTTACCATTATCTTCAAAATAACAAGGGTCGATGCACTGCATAGTACCAGAATTGTAGTCAAGAAGTTTTCCGTGATCCGTAAAAGGCCCTACAGGAGAGTCGCTGACCGCCACCCCGATACAACTATTCTTAGGCAAGTCCCAGTGCCCAAGAGTATAATAGAGCACATATTTACCATTGATATAGTTAATGTCCGGAGCCCATAAGCGAGTGTCCGGCTGCCAGTTCGGTTTTTGCAGAAAGGCTGCCCCAGCATAAGTCCACTGTGTCATATTAGTAGATTTGTAAATCGGAATATAGATATTATCCTGTTGGGTAACATACAAATAAAAGTTCCCGTCTGCCGCATGGATTATAGTCGGATCAGGCAACTGTTTGCCGACTATAGGATTGGAGAATGAAACAGGATTAGGGGTACTCCCCCCACCCCCATTTCCATTACCGTTACCCGGCCCATCCGGTTGTTCGTCAGAGCCACCGGAACATGCCATGATACACAATGCTGTTGCAATTAAAAAAGATAATTTTTTCATATATACTTTATTAGTTAAAACTAAGATTAATTTATCCAACCTTCATTCTGTTCCAAATTCGAGTTCATTTCCATTTCTTTAGCAGGAATAGGCCAACTCCAGCACTGATCTCCCAACCAGTACCAGGTATAAGTCGTTTCACCCCACATCTGCATCAGACCGTTACGATTATTATCAAACTTCTTATCTTTCCACGTTCCCCAACGCAATTCATGGAAATACATGGAATCTTCGCCACCGATTTCCCAGTAATACTCATTCCGGATACGTTCACGCAAATCACTCTGCCCGTTAACTTTCGTAGCAGGATAAGTTGCATTATTCAATTCGACATGCCCTGCACGACGTCTTACTTCATTAACACATCTGATTGCTTCGCTTTCATGGGTACTTCCCCATTCATTTAGCGCTTCTGCTTTCAGGAGCAATACTTCCGCATAGCGTATTAATGGAATATCCAATCCATAAGTATCACGTTCTGTCTGTTCCAGACCTTCAGGTACAAACTTTCTCCATAGATAGTAAAACTTATCGTTTGTATCAGTACGGATATCAAAAGGCTCTGCACTGTCGGAGCCACGATAAGGCCAACGCAATGTATAAGTATGAGCTATTCCAGAAGAAGCACCATTGTATTGTGCGTAAGGGGTAATGACAGCCATTTGCAGACGTGGATCACGGCTCTCGTAAGCTTTTTTGATACGTGCTTCATTGCCA
Organism: Bacteroides sp. 2_2_4; assembly: GCF_000157055.1. Taxonomy (NCBI): domain Bacteria; kingdom Pseudomonadati; phylum Bacteroidota; class Bacteroidia; order Bacteroidales; family Bacteroidaceae; genus Bacteroides; species Bacteroides sp. 2_2_4. Next base: position 269,662 of record NZ_EQ973360.1, read on the forward strand.
CTATCCAGATATTTGTTCATATCTGCCCCATAGGCAGCCATACGTTCCTTTTCCGCCGCAGACAGTCCATCGCGTAGAAAAAACACCACACGTTCTTTTTCTTTCATCGCACTATAGCCCGGCAAGTAGTTATCCCAATTAAACTTTTCTCCGGTCGCCGTCTCAAAAGATTCTACAAAATGCGGATTAGGCAAATAGTTATTCCACATAGAACCTGCTGTACAACGGTTGCCGTAAGTGATGTTCCTTGTATTGGAGTAGCCATATTGCTTGATGCATTGCACAGAGAATATCATTTCTTCACATTGTTCATTTGCTATTTTCAACAACTGCTTATAACTGGTAGCACCGGCCTTAGTATATAACCCGAAGCCACAGTCAGCCACAGAATTAAAATCATCAACCGCCGCCTCCCAATTCTTCTGCCACATATATACTTGTCCGCGTAATGCATAAGCAGCTCCTTTGGTTACCCGTCCATAGTTAGAGTCACCCGAATTATATTTACCCGGTAGATTGGGTTCATTCACACAATCTGTCAGATCCTGGAGTATAGCCGCCCAAACATCCGCTTCTGAAGAACGGGCTTTGTTACCGTTTTCAGGACTCGTGATTGCATTCATATATAACGGCACTCCTTTATACAAGATATTCAAGCGCATATAAGCAAATGCACGCAAGAATTTACATTCGGCGATAGCCCGTTGCTTCTCTCCGGTCGACATATCAGGAACCTGACCAATATTATCTATCACATCATTAGCACGATAGATAAAAGTATAAAAACGTTTATAAATATCACTGAACAGGCCACTTGAGGGAGTAGCTGCTCCTGTACAATTAGGCATTCGCTTAATCCAGTTCTTGTCTGTATCCATCACAGAAGAATAAGCATCCCATGGAATCCGGTGCGAATCCAAAATGCCGGAGTTAGGACAATATTGATCCAGAAAGACATTATATACGCCGATAACAGCCTGTTCGGCCAAAGTTGCTTTCGTCCAGATACTACTACCGCTTATGTTATTGGTAGGAGTAGTATCTAAAAAGTCCGCACCGCATCCAGCCATAGAGAAAGACAGCAAGGCAATAGATGCACATCTTACTAATTTCCGAAATATTTTTATTTTGTTTTTCATCATAAAATCGTTTTAGAGTAAGTTTAGAAAGTGATATTTACACCGAATGCATATTGTCTCATAGTAGAATATCCCACTGCGGTACGCATTTCCGGATCCATTCCTTCATACCCGGTAATGGTAAATAAATTTTCACCGGAAGCAAAGAAACGGATATTCTGTGCATATACTTTTTTCGACAGGACAGCAGGCAATGTATATCCGATAGTCAGGTTCTTCAGTTTAATATAATCCCCTTTTTGCAAATGTACTGATGACTGTGTCATACCACTTTGGTCGTTACCGGAGTTATTTGTCAAACGAGGATTCTTTGAACTCAAGTTCGTGCGCGGATCATTGGGATTTTTGGGATCAAAGAAATAGTGATCGTTTGCTATTGCTTCCCCAATAGCATATCCTTTGATGGTAGCACTGCTGTTCAATGCCAAACGATAGTAGTAAATCTTGAAACCTGCCGCACCGGACCAGTTCATGGAGAAATCGAAGCCTTTCCAATTAGCGCTTGCCTGCAGACCGAAGTTATACTTGGGCACATTGGAGCATCCCTGAAACTCATTATCAGCGTCATTACCATATACACCGTCGCCATTTAAGTCAGCATAGATGTAATCACCATACCAAATGCCACTCTTACTGACGTTCTGACGCGGATAGAACTTATACCCTGCCCCTACCATAGCATTCAGCCATTTCATGTCGTCTACTGTACGGATCATTCCGTCTCTCGGACCACCGTTGATATTGACTGTTCCATCTGCGTTAAAACCGTTTCCACTGCCTTTATATGGTTGCAACATATAGTATTCATTAATCATTTTACCCTCTATTACACGGGTAGATCCTCCGGTAGAGACATCGCCGATATTGGTTTGATAAACACGGTTCCCGTTTTCATCTGTCACCCAGCCACGCTGCAACTCTCCTTTGTATTTACTGACCTTGTTCTGGTTATAGGCAAAGTTACCGGATACACGATATTCTACTTTACCGATACGGTCTTGCCAATTCAGGGTCATTTCAATACCGCGGTTAGTCACTTCCGCAATGTTCTGACGAGGGCCACTGGCTGTCCCGAGAGACATATACATATCAGGGCGATATAAGATTCCATCCGTTACTTTATTATAAAATTCAGCCTCAAACGTCAGACGGTTTCTTAAAGTTGCAAAGTCGATACCAATATTCGTAATGGCAGTACTTTCCCACTCCAACAGGTTGTTGGAAATAGAAGTAATTGCCAAACCATTATTAAGGCTACCTCCAAACGCGTACTTTGCCGAGTTGTACACAGCCTGCCATTCGTAGTTACCAATCGCATTGTTCCCTAACTTACCCCACGAAGCACGTAATTTCAGATTGTCGATAGGAAGTCCTTTCATAAATCTCTCTTCACTGATTCTCCACCCGGCAGAGAAAGATGGAAAAAGCCCCCAGCGATTATCCGGAGCAAAACGGGAGGAACCGTCATAACGCATATTAACCTCGAATAAATAACGGCTGTCGAAAGCATAGTTAATACGACCGAAGTAAGAACGGGATGTAAATTCCTCACCTGTACCACCTATGGAAGAAGGAGTAGTAGCAGAACTTGAATCACCCACAGACGAATCTATTAATCCAAGTTTGGCAGTGTCGGTAGTCCGTTTGACAAAACGTTCTTCTTCAAAGCCCAATAACATACCAATATCATGCTTATAAAAAGTCTGGTTATAGTTGAGCAAGTGCGTTAATTTCCAATGGTTTTCACGGACATACGCCATACGGGTATACAAATCGGCAGGATCTTTGGGGGCAGCTATCCACTGATCTGTACTAAAACTATATTTCCCATAATCCGTATTTACGGACATCGATTCATAACGGTAATCTTTATAGTTCAGATTAACATCGTATGAAAAGTGTTTCAGAAACTTCACGTTGGCATAGAAAGTAGTAAAGAACTGCGTGTTTTTGATATGCCCTTCCGATTGTGCCATGTCCCACAGAGGATTGTGAGATTGCGGATCTTCCTCGTTCGCTTCCGGCGCACCATATTTTCCGTCATAATATGGATATACGCCCGGTATCATTTTTTGGGTATTGATATTGGTGAGTGAACCGGTATCGCTTTTCTTCTGGTCAGTGTGATACCCCCATACGCGAGTACCAATACGTAACCACTTAGTAATATCCGAATAAACATTGGCACGCAAAAAATAGCGTTGGTATCCGGTATCCTTGATTAATCCCGGATTGTCAGTATAAGATATAGAAAGATTATATCCGGTACGTCCCTCCTGTCCAGTGACGGAAAGCGAATGTTTCATCATCCAGTCGTTACTATATATCTCATCGTACCAATCTGTATTAGGATAAGCTACATAATTAGGATAGCCGGAAGCCGAAATGCCATTCGGATCTTTTTCCGCCTCACGCCATTGATTGATGGTAATGTCGCTGAAAGGAGCAGATTCTCCTATATTAGTAGCAGCTTCGTTCATCAATTCCATATACTTGGCGTAGTTAGATACCGTTTTTATCAGTTTGGTAGGTTGATTCAGTGAAAAAGTAGCATTGTAAGATACGCTGACCTTTCCTGTTTGTCCGGTTTTGGTAGTAACCAGAATAACCCCATTTGCCCCCCGGTTACCATAAATAGCACACGAGGCCGCATCTTTCAGGATGGAAATAGAAGCAATATCGTTGGGATCTACATTATTCAGACTTTGTTCCATCCCATCCACCAACACGAGTGGTGAAGAACTGTTCAGGGTACCTACTCCCCGAATATTGAAAGAAAAGCCTTCATTATATGGAGTCCCGGAGCTTTGCATCACCTGCAAACCGGCTGTCATACCGCTCAACGCCTGCGAAGCACTGACCAAAGGACGGGAAAGTGATTCCTTTTCCAAATTTACCGTAGCAACCGAACCGGTCAGGTTCACCTTCTTTTGCGTGCCATAACCAACCACTACTACTTCTGAAAGCATTTTCACATTCTCTCCCATTACAATGTTGAATGTCGTCTTGCCGGGCGACAATGAAATTTCCTGCGTGTCAAAACCGATATAAGACACTTGCAATTTCTTAGCGTCCTCCGGTATTTCCAATTCAAATTTCCCTTCCATATTACTCACCGTGCCAATATTAGTACCGGGAATTGATACCGATACTCCAATTAACAATTCATCATTGACATCGCTGATGACACCATTGATACGCCGTTTCTTATCCGATTTCTGAACGACAGGCCGGGTGATAATAATATGATTATCTTTTATTTTATAAATCAACTCCTGCCCTTTCAGAATCTGATCCAGTGCCTTGCTTATCGGTTGATTATCTACCTTTACAGTTACCTTACGGGTCAGGTCCACATCATTTTTCTCATATACTAAGGATACATTTCCTTTGACCTCCAACTCCCGGAACGCTTTGCGCACCGTTACGTCTTGCAAATGTAAGGTCACCTGTTGTGCATGAACCGACAGTGGAAGAACTGCAGCTAATAGCACGAAGAACATGCATTTGATGATTTTACTCATTGATTTAAGTTTTTATGTGTATATCTTTTGTTACTAACTCATTGTTTTACAATATTCTTATTTAAACATTATCCAGGATTGCGAACTAGCCTCATTATCCGCATTTTTAACATTGCCGTTCGTTTCCCAGTCGTATCTACCGGCTACCTTTCCTAAAGGCACCCCTCTACTATCATCCCGAATAACAACAGGACTATGATAGTTCTCACCAAACACAATGGCATCCGTACAACCCACTTCCTGCAATGCCACAGCAACTTCCCGTAAAGAAGAGCCATCACTAAAGACATTCCAAGCTGCTTTTACCGAGTTATAAGAATTCGTAAAACGATTACTTACAAAAATGACCAAGTCTCCTTCTTCCGTGATACCGACAGCCCGGCGTCCTACAGGCTTGCCATCAAAAGTCCAAATGCTTACCGGATTAGCAGCCCATGAATTACTTCCTGACAATGCTCCATCCATTCCTCTGTTACGGGTCGAAGTATTTCTTCCTTCATTAGTAGCAAATGTCTTGTAAAGTTCTGCATTTTCTCCGGCAATCATGATCTGCCCTTTTTGCAACGGATAGGAATATCCACTGACAGCACTGGTTGGGGACCACTGTACTCCATTGGCAGCTTGTTTGCCGGCTCCGCCGCTGGTAAACTTATACAAGTTATTATCTATCACTTCTGCATACGAAATCTCCGCTTTTCCATCAGCTGTAATTCCCAGAGTTCCCGGACAATACTTCAAAGAAGTAGATAGGTTATATCCGAGACGCGGTGCGGATAGCAGCCCACTATCATTCCACCCGAGGCTATAAAATATCGGTACCCAGAATTGCCCGGACAATCCCGGAACAAACAATGAATAATCCATATTATCATTCATGATAGCTGTTGTACGATGTTGAGCAGTGGGTTCAGCCCATGTTACATTGTCTTTATTCATATCCCAGCTAACCTTCATATTTATTCTACCGGCAGGAATAGTTATCAACCATCCCGTATTACCGCTCCTTCCATGCAAGTTTTTATTTTCATAGACAATCATGAAATCAGGAATACAAATACTACTGTGTTGGCTTTTTAGATCAGCAGTAATATTTTTCCAGTTTACCCCTGCGTCAATAATTCCATTTACAGCACTCAACTGATATTTTTTAGTCATGTTGTTCGTATTGTCTTTTACAGTAATAGTAAGTGTGCTACTTAGGTCAACAATCAGGTTTCCGTTTTCATCCTTTTGACTGACGGGATCCGTAGAGATGATTTCTGCGTTATCTGCCAAAGTCGGCATCAACACAACGTTTGCAAATGCAGTGTTTTGTTTGAAACGTAACGAAGCGATGCCATTAATAAAGTTAGCACTAACCTGCTCTGTGTTACAAGTAGCCGTTACGCCTCGAAGTAGCTGAGTAGAAGTGCTGAAAATGGTATATTCGATATCATCTGCTCCATCATTCACTTTAATACGGGTGATACCGCTGCTCAAGTCCAGTACAGCATCAGTAGTAAGCGGATCAATGGGCTTTGCCCATTCATCCGCCAGTTTGAGTTTCACATTCACCGCACTTTGGTCGTCCAAAATGCGAAAATCTAAGGCTATGACCCTACTGTTCTGGTCAATAAGACCATTTATCCAGTTCCCTGTGCCATCTTCTGCCTGTATGGCTACCAATGGTTCTTTTACGTACCCCGGATCTTCGGATAAGACAACACCTTTCAGTTCATCTTCTCCGCATGACGTGAATATAAACACAAGGAATGTGCTTAATAGAAAATGTAGTTTCTTCATACAATATTATTTAAATAAGAAATAGCTTATTTTCTGTTATTCCTGAAAACAATCTTTATCCTGCATGACTAAACTAAAACAGCTGTTTGTATACCTTATAACTTAAAAAAGAGTGTCGCGCTATGCTCTTTTACAATCCTTCTTTTTACCATTCATAGAGATTCAGGTTAAAATATGCTTTATTGGCCTATTCATTAATATGACAGCCAGACTAATAAAAAGTATAGTGAGAAATGATTTTTTTATTCGTTCAGCCCTTCAACTCATCTTTTTATTAGTGAGTTTGGTCATCTTACATTTTTTCAATACCTTGCCCCCGAATTATCCATCGGAGAAACAGAACCTGTGAGTATTCACCTTAATATATTAACTAATAAATCAAATATACGATTTCTGAAAGACATAATGGAAAAAAACCTGGAAACAGAGATTATCGAGGCCCTGAAATCGGGTAAAGAGGAGGCATTCCGATACATCTATAAAACTTACTATACAGATCTTTGCCGGATAGCGAGAGGGTATTTGACAGACTCTTATCTATCAGAATCTATAGTAGAAGATTTGGTGTATAGTCTATGGGAAAACCGCTCTAAAATAACAATTAACACCTCATTGAAGAACTACCTTTTCAGAAGTGTAGCCAATAAGTGTATCAATTATCTTCAGCTTGAATATGTGAGAAGGGAAACGGCCTGCTCGTCAGAAGACCTGGTCATTTACAGCGATTTATGGTCCTTGGGCGAAAATCCGGTTGAGCATTTAGAGGGTAAAGAGCTACATTCTATTATCCAGAAGACGATTGACGGCTTATCTCCGGAAACCCGGAAGGTATTTTTATTGAGTCGTTTTGAGAACAAAAGACAAGAAGAAATTGCCGAAATCATGGGAATCACTATTCATACAGTGAAATATCACATGCGAAGTGCACTGGATAAACTGAAGGAAGCAGCAAGATCTTATCTTGCCCTGATTGTAATGTTTATTACGAATATATTTAATTAATATTAAAAAGCAAAGTAATTCACTATACTTCTTCTATTGACAAACTGTCCTGATGATAGCGCAGGTATATGATTTTCAATAGATATTAAGTTTAAGATGGTATGAAAGAAGAATTTGATAAACTGATATATGATTTCCTCTCGGGAAGTATCGCTAAAGAGGACTTACATAAGTTGAACGAATGGATATACTCCGATCCGGAGAATCAGAAATATTTTGAACAGCAGAAACGAATCTGGCTTCTGTCTGCCGAGTATAAAAATGTATCTGTACACGAAGAACAAGCCTATAACAGATTTGCGAAACGAATCCGCAAACATAAGAGTGCTCCGGCAGGAAAGATGAGAAGAGCCTTATTTGTGAAGTATGCAGGTTACGCAGCGGCAATCATTATATTACTGTTTACCACTCCTTTTATAATTTATAATTTTACAACACCTGATGATTCTTTGATTTCCGAAGTATACGCTCCAAGAAAATCGAAATTAAAAATGAAGCTTCCTGACGGTTCTATAGTGTGGTTAAACGCAGATTCCAAGCTTTCTTACTCCGAGAGTTTTAGTCGAAAGAATCGCAATGTCCGGCTGGAAGGCGAAGGGTATTTTGAGGTAGAGCATGGAGAGCATCCATTTGTTATACAAACAGACTCCGCACAGATCAAGGTACTGGGTACTAAGTTTAACGTTAAAAATTATGGTGATGAGAATTATATAAAGGTATCACTCCTAGAAGGTTCCATTGTCTTATTGTGCATCAACCAAGAGTTTATAATGAAGCCTAATCAAACGATGACAGTTAATAAGCTTGACCAAACTTATAAGCTGACCGAGAGTGCTGACTATGCTGAACAGTGGATCAACTGCAAAGTATTCTGGGATGAAGTTCCTATGTCGATCATTTCTAAAGAGTTGGAGCGCCAGTTTGATGTGACATTCGCATTTGAGTCAGAGCAACTCAAGAATTTGATTTTCCATGGAAGTTTTATTATAGAAACAAATAATTTGGAGAAAATATTGGATATTATGTCTGAAACAAATAAATTTAGCTACTCAATTGAAAAAGATAAGGTATATATCCATTCATTGAAAAAATAAGAAACGATTAAAGAATCTTCAAAAATAATATCATGACCGCACAAGAGTTTTTTAAGAACGATCTGTTTGCCGAAAATGCAGGAGTAGTACTGCTGGAAGTACGCAAAGGTTACAGTAAAGCCAAATTAGAAATAAAACCCGAACATCTTAACGCAGGTGCCCGCACACAAGGAGGAGCGATCTTTACGCTGGCAGACCTTGCGCTTGCCGCAGCTGCCAACTCGCACGGCACACTAGCTTTCTCTCTCTCGTCCACTATTACTTTTCTGCGTGCCAGCGGCCCCGGAGATACTCTCTTTGCCGAAGCACGCGAACGCTATATCGGTCGAAGTACAGGTTGCTATCAGGTAGATATAACAAACCAAGACGGAGAGTTGATTGCAACTTTTGAATCTAGCGTATTCCGAAAGGATCAGAAAGTGCCTTTCGAAGTTCAGGAATAAAACAGGAAAGCGCATCAACACTTTTAAAAGTATACCTTTTAGAAACAGATAACGCGGATGATACGGATAAAAAGATAATAAATCCGTGTCATCCGCGTTATCCGCGTCTAAAAAATAACAGGTTGGCAGGGCCATTTACTTCTGATATGCCTTCGTTTTTTCTCTATATCTATTTAACGATAGAAGTCAGCGGATGCCGGTTACCCGTCACATTATTCAGGAATGCTTTTGCCGAACCGAAGTTCAGGAATAAATCCAGACGGACAGGAAGATGGTTCAAGTCGTCCGTCACGAAGAAAGTAATCACCTCCTTTTCTTTTCCTTTCTTATCATATTCTACCAATGAGAAGATCAGGCAACGGTAAGTAACTCCATTCTCCGCTTTCACATTTTCTTTTCCACGGTAGATAAGCGTTTGCTCTTCCACTTTACGGCCCGTAGCCATCGGGAACTTGATTTTGTCTCCCACCTTATAATCTGCAGGGTCGTAAGAACGTGCCTGCGCCAAGATGCTTAACATATCGTATATACAACGGCTATCGCTAGCTTCAGATTCATCAAACGCTCCATCCCGATAAGTACGTTTCTGGTTTACGAGGCAAAGACCGTCCTTATAAGAAAACCAAGCCTCATCAACCGTGTAACGTTTTCCCTCTTCAGCACCTTTGCGGAAATAGCGCGGTTCCAGTTTTTCACCGATCACACAAGTCAGCGTATCGCGCATCTTGAAAAAGAAGTCTGCCCGTTTACTGCCCAAAGCAAGCAGATTGATCCGGTAGGCAGGTTGTGAATGATAAGTAGTAGCATTCGTCGTCAGACTGGCAAGTCCGGCTTTCACCCAGACAAACTTCCAGTTAAAATATAAATCATACATTACGTGTTCGCCGGATTGAAACGCATCATTCTTCGCTTCACATTGAGCACTGGCTGGGAGGGCGAAAGCTCCCATCAGTAAGGCCACTAATCCGATAATAAAATTGCGTCGAACGCTAACGACGGCGGTTCTGACTATTTCGTTCCCGATCCTTTTTCTTCTTGTCTTCATCTGGTTTTTGTTTTTTAAGTTCATCCAGCTTTTGCTTATCCAGCGGAACTGCATGAATATCCCAACTTTGTTCTAGATCCCAGTTGGCTTTCGGCTCTAAAATCTGATTATAATAATACACCTCTTCGGGCTGCACCCCTTTTTCAAAATTGCCGGTATCCCATTCACCGTTTCCATTCCGGTCGTTAATCAACCGGGCGGAGTACTTACCGGGATTTAAGTAATAAAAGTCGGCATAACCTCCTTCCTCTACTCTTCTTCGGCGTACCACTTTATCCTGCGCATCCAACAGTTCAACGAAAGCATTAGGTTCCGCTCCCGTCACCACAAACGTGATTTTGGCATATTCTTCCAAACTACGCACCTTGAACCCTTGTTTTATTTTGTCTGTAAACAATCCGTATATACCATGAAATGCGGTCGAATCCACCGAAAATTCATATTCCAGCGTCGGTTCCCAATCATAATACACATTAAACTTCTTCAGATTTACGGAATCCTGCTCAAATTCAAACGGTATATCCTTCCAGAGCGTATCCACCTTTTGCCGCAGATGTATGGCGGCAGTGTCGTAGCTGGCTATCGGTTCTTCAAAATTCAAAGAAATATATCCATATACATCCATTGACGAAGGGGCACTAACATTCACCGGCAAGAATTTCGTCGGTTCGGGTTCATCCTCTTCCCCTTTCTTTTTCTTCTTTTTCTTTTTGTCCTTATCCGACTCCTCTTTCTTATATTTCTGCTTCGAAACAAGATTCAGCGTATCTGTACGGGGTACTAATTGGTTTAAAGTATCTGTATAAAGATAAGTCAGACTCATGGCAAGAGTATCCTGTTTGAAGAGCAAAGAATCTTTCACCCAATAATGGATTGTATCGTTCCGCTGATTCTTTTCGATGACAAAAGCATCCTTTTCATCGAAGTTTAAGCCTTTCAAGACTGGCAAAGTGTCCGCCTTACCGGCAAAATAAAAAGTGAACTTATGAGGAACCAGTCTTTCCGACTTGATAAGATATTGCGAATAATTAAGCTCTTTAAAGGCACGGAGGATGACATCATCCGGCAAATAATGCATATATTTCTTCTCAACAATCGTGTCGTAGGTCAATGAGTCCACCCAAGCAGTATCCATGCGGATACGTTCTTCCATGCGGGGGATAATCAACGAATCATGGAAAGCGATCATCTCGCTCTTCTGATTAAAAGTAAAGTTTTGGTCGGCATCCATCAATCCATAGATGCGATATTTGCCGGGAGCTACACCACGGATGGAGAAACGTCCACGGCTGTCTGTACGTGCCACACGGTCGAAAGGCAATTTGTTGAAAGCCGAATCATTCAGGTTGGAATGTAGTCCGACAAGCATACCTTTAATAGGTTCCAGGTTAGAGGCGTCGAGCATTGTTCCTGCTACTTCCATCGTATCGATTTCCGTACCGGTAGAAAACGTAAATGCAAAATTCCCTAGCGGGTTACCTTCATTATTGTCGACAATTGCATCCGAGAAGTCAATCGTATAGGTCGTGTTAGGCTTCAAAGAGTCGAGTAGGTTGACTTGTATTCTCTTGCCGGAAGCCTTGATTTCCGGTTGCTGTATCTGGGGAGGAGAAACAACGACTTTTTCGGTTGCTTTCTCCAGCTTAATAAACTCATCAAACATCAAAGAAATTTTAGTCCTTTCATTATTCAGAGCGCCCGCAGCAGGAGTACTACCGATGAAACGGGGCGGCGTCTCATCATAAGGGCCTCCGTCCGGCCGTCCAATACTGGCGCAGGAATATAACATAGCTCCCAGCGTTACTACCGGAAGCACCTTGCGAACTATTTGCTTTATCTTTTGATTCTCAAATTGTAACATGCTGCAAAAATAAGGGTTCTTATTCAATAAACACCACACTTTCTAGCTAATTTATTAAAAAAGGAAAGGGTGACTTAAGGTAATAAACAATATTTGCGACGTTTTTATTTCTTTCCTGCTAATATAATTAGTTTTATTGCCTAAAGAGATTACCTTTGTTGCCTAATTTTTTTTCGTTCCACTATAGTGTTCCGCAAAGAACACTATAGTTTCCCTTGCGGAGCACTATAGTGGGACGAAAGAGAAACTATAGTGGAACGAAATAAAAGTAGCAAGTGAAGTAAATCCGGATAGGCAAACGGATTTATCAATGTGCCTACACTAAATAAAAACGAATATGAGTATACAATATGACCTTTACGACACGCCTGACATTCAACAAACAGGCGACGCACAACCGCTTCATCCCCGCGTAGTATTCAAAGGAACCGTTGATCAGGAAGAATTTCTAGACCGTGTACACAAATTCACAGGAATAAGCCGCAGTTTACTGGCGGGCGCCATGCAGTCTTTCCAAAACGAGTTGAGAGATTTGATTGCCAACGGATGGATTGTGGAACTGGGAGATATCGGATATTTTTCAGTGTCTTTAAAGGGACCTCGTGTAATGAAGAAAAAAGATGTGCACGCACAATCTATTGAGCTGAAGAATGTCAATTTCCGGGTAGGCAGCCAGTTTAAGAAAGAAGTAGGCCAGCAAATGAGACTAGAACGTGGAGAATCGATGACTCGTCACCATGGGAAAGGGCACAGTGAAGAAGAATGTTTGACAATAATCAACCAGCATCTGAACAAATATCCCTGCCTGACCCGCACCGACTATAGCCGATTGACAGGACACGACAAAAAACGTGCTTTGAAAGAACTGAATGCTTTTATCGAACGTGGACTCTTAATCCGTTATGGAACAGGCAAACAGGTGGTTTATGCAAAGAAAACAGAAAGTTAAGTTAAAATCATCTAGCAGAATTACCTAGAATTCCAATTCTGAACTGAACAAAAAAAACAATAATTCAGTGTAGGGTTCTTTTTATATTAATCATATTTATACTGACTTTTAGTAAATCAGAACTATCTATGAAATTATAAAACAAGATTACTTGCTTTATCAATATTTATTGCTACTTTTGTAGCGGTTTCCTTTCATACGTAGAGAGGAACATTTTATTTTTTTATAGAGAACGATTATTTATTGCATTCAACCATAAATTCGGCAAAAATTTACCGCGAATGGCAATAAGTGATGTCAGGTCTCGCGCACACTTCTGTATATAATTTGTTTATATACCCAATGGGCGTGGGACTATCACTTATGTCGCGGAGGGTCTTTGCCGAGCCTATGGTTGGCGTACAGTTGGTAGTTTCCCACGCTCTCTTTTTTAAACCGCGCACCACAGGGAAATGATGCGACAAACATAACAAAGATATGTACGATGACCTGAAAGAAAACATTATTCTAGTAATGCAGCACCCTATCGCGCGCCGCCCCATCTCCAACTTATCAGATGAAGAACGAGAAAAAGCATTCGACTTGTTGAACTATCTTTCAACTTTATCCGTTGACGAAAACTATACCTTATTAGATTACATCCAAATGGCACGTCTTGAATATGCACTTGGAGAGCTTGAGTATAAAACAACCAATGATACAGAAAAAGTAATACGACATTTTAGAACCGCCCTCCAACATCTGGAGAAAGGAGGGTTCGACTTAAGTATAAGCAAGTGGACAGAGTTAGTCAGCCTGCGAACCAAAGAAGATACGGAATAATTCAGAATCATAACCCTTACCAGTATATATAGAAGATAGACAACAAAGCGAAAAAGATTGCTTGTGCAAGTAGTCCTTTCGTTCTATCTTCGAAGAGGATGCCTTCCCCACACTTGATACCCCAATATCTTGATCGGCATCCTCTTTTTCTACCTTTCTTCCGAATCTTTTTTTTACATAAAATTCCCCAATACAGCAGCATTCTACTTATTAACTAATTTATTAACGCACAATTCTTTTTCAGCTTGGTCATGAATTTCGGAAACCATATCTTTGCATCGTGATCACAAAACAACAATAAAACAGATTAACTAACTATTAAAAGAAGAAAGACTATGGCATTAAAGTATGTTGTCAAGAAAAGAGTTTTCGGCTTTGACAAAACAAAGACTGAAAAGTATGTAGCACAGAATGTAATTACCAATACGGTAAATTTCAGAGATTTATGCAAGGAAGTATCCATGTTCGGTATGATTCCCGAAGGCGCAGTGAAACACGTGATTGACGCACTGATTGATACATTGAACACCAATCTCAACAAAGGATTGTCTGTACAATTAGGCGATTTCGGATGTTTCCGTCCGGGCATGAACTGTAAAAGTCAGAATGAAGAAAAAGATGTAGATGCCGATACCGTTCGTCGGGTGAAAATTGTATTTACTCCGGGATATAAATTTAAGGATATGCTGGATAATGTAAGTATCTACAAGACGGAAGGAAACGGCGGCACCTCTTCCGGAAATGGAGGGGGAAATAAACCGGAAAATCCGGACGAAGGCGGTAGCGGTGAGGCCCCGGATCCTGCAGCATAAAACTGGAACAAGGGACCACACATAGAAAAGGACTTCTTCCCATAAAAATGAACCCTAAAAGTTAGACAAAAACTTTTAGGGTTCGCTTAGTCATAGTTACCAGCCTGTATTTTGACCTAAATTAGGATTCTTATAATATTCAGTCTGTGGTATAGGATATAAGTACATCTTATCATCCCAGTTACGTGTTTCAAGCAATTCTTTCTTATAAACAGGCAAGCCGTTTTCCATAGTGATCTTGATGCAATAAATAGCTTTGGTTTTATCACCGATTTTCCAACGGCGGATATCCCAGAACCTATGGTCTTCGAACGCAAGTTCCACTCGTCTTTCACGACGGACGCTTTCAGTAAACGCGTCGCCGCTTGTTGTAATGGCAGGCATATCAGCAGCAGCACGCACCTGATTCAGTGCCGCACGTGCAGACAACGGATGGTCATTATCCGTATAATCAGCGTCTTTCCAGGCATCCATTGCTTCCGCATAGTTCAGGAGAATTTCCGCATAACGGAATATGATGAAATGGTGCGGTTTCTTTTTCTCATTGGAAGGAGCTAGAGAAACAGTCTCATTCATATACTTCTTCAAATAATAACCTGTGGTAGTCGCTCCGGTTGTTCCGGCACCGTCTTTTCCTCCTTCATAAGACTGGATGGTCGAGTTCATCCATGTATCGCCATTGCAAAGCACCGTTTTATAGAATCTTGGGTCTCTGCCTTCATACGGATTCTGCCCCGGTGTAATCTGTTCCCAGTCAAAGTCTTTTCCATTAGTCATCTGGAAGGCATCCACCAGGTTCTGGGTGGGCACGTTGCCTGTTTTCCCCTTTTCATAACTGATAGGCAAATTGTTAGCTTCAAAATCAAAGCTTTCCCCATTTCTACGTTCAAAAATTAATTGCGGAGATTTCAATACATCGTTTCCACCATTCTTGTCATACAAAGGATCTACATTCGTCTTCGGCAAACTGTACCAGTTCTCTTTTATGATAGCATAAGCCGCATCGGCAGCCGCTTTCCATTTATCGGCATCCTGTGCGGGATTATGCAACAAACTCGCCGCATAAAGAAGAGCACGGGATTTCAATGCCAACGCTGTACCTTTGGTCACACGTCCCGTCTCCGCCCAAAAGTCCTGATGACTGACAGGCAGAGTTTTGGCCGCGTCACTACATTCGTCACAGATATATTTTATCACTTCATTGAAAGAAGTCTTTTCCACGCCGTTGATTTCATCCAAAGCATACGTACGTGTCAAAAGTGGAATATCACCGTATCGTTTAGCCAGTTCGAACAGATAAAAAGCTCGCAACACCCGTAATTCTTCACGATACATGGTAGCTTTGGCAATGTCTTCTTCATACGTGTCGTTCCAGCGGAAACGCTCCAGTTTTTCCTGTGAATAGTTTTCAAGAAATGAATTGACGGAACGGATAGCTCCATAGCACTTCGACCACATATTATCGACTGCATTGTTGGGACTCCAGGCATTGTTATAAAAGTCGTGAACACTATTATCACTCCAGACATAAACAGAATTATCCGTTGCAGACTCCCTCAAAGCCCCGTCGAGCACTCCGAGATCTCCGGGCAACTGGCTATAAACGTAGGTAGCCAAACCTTTCACATTGCTAAAGTAGGAATAGGCCTCTTCCCTGTCCAAGCCTGTCGATTCGTCCAATTCGAGCAAGCTACACCCCGATACGGATAATAGCAAACCTGTATATAATAGGATATATTTTCTCATGGTCATCTCACATTTTAGAAGTTAATATTCAACCCGAAATAAACAGAAGTCATATCCGGATAATTGATTTTCAGATCTTCACAGTTCATATACTTCACATGATCGAGCGAAAAAAGATTGTTAGCTCTCGCATACACCTGAATCTTCTCCATTTTCACTTTCTTCGCCCAAGAGGAAGGAAGGTTATAGTAGACATTCAGGTTACGAAGTTTGAAATAGCTCCCGTTTTCCAACCACTGTGTACTGTTTCTGAAGTTATTGGCATTATCCAGCGTGGTCAGACGGGGGACATTTGCGATGTCTTTCGTTTCTTCCGTCCAGCGGATTCTGTCATTCAGATACCAGTTGGAAATATTCGTGTTGTTTCTCAACGGCCAGTATACGCTGGCAGTGTTCAACATCACACTATAATGGGCTACTCCTTGAAACAGAGCATCCACGCCGAAACCTTTATATTCAAATCCCAAATTAATGCCATAATAAATCTCCGGTATGGCAGTGGAATATCCTATCGCCTTCTGGTCATTGTTGTCAATCACGTTATCGCCATTCAGATCCCTGTACTTGACATCACCTGGACGTACTTCCGAGAATTTCTGCACCGGACTGCTCTTTATGTCCGCCTCATCTCTGAAATAACCGATAGCCTCCCAGCCAAAACACTGCCCGACAGGGTAACCTTTTTTAGACAAATAGCCATACGGCTGATATCCCTCACCATTTTCTACGACTTTACTTTTGGCATAGGAGAAGTTGGCTCCGATATAATAGTTGAAGTCCTTGTATTCCTTTTTCCACATGGCAGAGAGTTCCGTTCCTTTTGTTTCCACCTTTCCTGCATTCATCTGCGGAATAGTAACCCCGATTGCCGATGAGATCAGCCCACTTCCGTCAATCAGGATATTAGTGCGCTTGTCATAAAAACCGTCAATAGAAAAAGTCAGTCCCTTGAACAGGCTCATATCCAAACCGATATTATATTTATCCGCAACTTCCAGATCCAGTTGTTCCATTGCCAACACTCCTTCCTTCAGGCTACTTCCGGCAGAAGTATTTCCGGCCTGAAAATAGTAAGCACCGCTTCCTACCCAATATTGCTTATCCATGTCATAATCATAAATATCATATCCGGAGCGTCCGTAAGAAGCACGAAGTTTCAGATAGTCAAAAGCGGAAATTTCTTTCATGAAATTCTCGTTCGAAAGTATCCAGGCGGCAGAAATGGCGGGATATGCACGATACTTATCGTTCTTCCCCAATACGCTACTTCCAAAACAGTTGGCTACGATATCCACCATATAACGGTTGTCAAAATTATAACCTGCGGTTCCGATGATGTATTGACGGTAACGACTGTTATTAGCCCCTGTCAACGTCATTGATTCTTGACGAAACATAGCACTGGCCGTAAAATCATGTTTATCCCATGTCCGGTGATAATTGACCTTCGCTTCAAAATTGGCATGTATGTATTGATTGGCCAATCCTTTGTTGCTGATTTCCAGTTCATCGTTAGGATTTCCGTAATTCGTGTAAATCGGTTCTCCGTCTGTGCCTTTTTCAATGGTCTGGTACATAAAACTTTTCTTGGCTGTTTCCTGATAGGTCGCATTATTATCATAAGCAATAGCGAGTTCCACACTCAACCCGCGAGTCAATACAGACAAATCCTGCACCAACCGCAAATCCGCCTGCAACATACGCTGATTCAGTTTATAATAACCTACGTCCGCCAGATTGGCTATCGGGTTTGTTTTCAGCACATTGTTACTGCCCCAGAATCCATTCTGTGTCTGCACGGGAAATGCGGCGGACGGGGTGTTGAAAATCTGTTCAAACAAAGTAGCTTCCGACGTGGTGGGACGCTTGGTCTCTCGCAGCATACCGAGCATACTCAATTTCAATTTTGTCGCGTCCGTAATATCCACATCCAGATTCATGCGAAGATTGAGGAAGTATTTCTTCATCTGGGAGTTATAGCGATCTGTATAATCAGTGTACTTGCTATTCAGCAGTCCCATATCGTTTTTGTAATTGAGGACACTGAAATAACGAAGCCGCTTGCCACCTCCGCGGAAAGTGATGTCCAGTTGATGACTGGTTGTATGATTGCGTAACGCTTCTTTCTGCCAGTCCACATTCGGATAAAGATCGCTATTGCCTCCGGACAGGAAAGAAGCTTCATCCATGTCCGGTTGCAAGCCATCATATCTCAATGCTTCATTACGGGCTTTGGCATAGGTATAAGCATCGGCAAATTCCGGCTGATTAACAGGGAAGCCTAAACCAAACTTATAGTCTACTTTTATATCCTTCTGGCTATATATACCGCGTTTGGTAGTTATCAATACCACTCCGTTGGCGCCTCTGCCTCCCCAAAGAGCAGTAGCAGCACCGTCTTTCAAAACAGATATTGATTCTATTTCCGAAAGGTTGATATATTCGAGAGGGCGTGCAAAACCATCTACTACAAATAAAGGTGTATCTCCATTCAAAGAACCGCGTCCCCGCACATTGAGACGAGATTTATCTGTGCCCCAACTAGTGTTCTGCATCACACTCAATCCCGGCAACAAGCCATAAATGGCATTGTAAGGACTAGTGGCGGCATTTTTATCTAATTCATTCGAATAAATGGTAGAGACAGCCTGTGTCTTCCGTAATTCGGTGGTCGTCTGTGTGCCCAGATCGATTACCTTATCTTGTCCTTCATTATTTTGCGCTATACCCGTAGTGGCAAACGCCAACGAGAAAGCTACGATATAAAGTGATTTATTCATAATCATTCTTCTTATTGTTCAACGATTTGATTATTACCAACCCGGATTCTGAATCAATCCATATTTCTTGTTTATCTCATCTATAGGCAGAGGCAACAGGAAATACTTGTCGTTCCACTTTTCAGGTTTTGCATACTGACGCGTTTCCGCCATTGCATGAGATACGGTATAAGAAAAGCCGCTTGGCTCACCGGCCGCTTTTTTAATAATCAGACGTGACAATTGTCCGGTAAATATATCTGAGCGTTTCCAACGTACCAGATCGAAATAACGTACTTCTTCATAGCCGAATTCAATGGCTCTTTCGCGTAATATTGCTTCACGCAACGGTTTGCCGGCCGGAACATCTGTTGCCGAAATCGCAGGCATACCCGCACGCAGTCTGGTTTTATTCAGATAATCATAAGCCGTATTACCAAACTCATCACGGACTTCCGCCTTATTCAATTCGTTCATCGCTTCGGCCATATTCAAATAAACCTCCGGAAGACGGATCAACGGACAAGAATAAAATTTACCATTCACTTCGTCATTGAAGTTCCGTATGAATTTTCTCATGGCAACCCCATTGTAACTCATTCGTCCGTCTTTATAAGGCGCCTGGGTGGCTCCTTCGTAAATTTGCACTTTCTGGGCGCCCCTAAACTTATCTCCATTCACAGCAACCGTTTCATATAAGCGGATGTCTCTTCTCGGATTTCCGTCCTTATCAAAGAAGGGGAATTTTTTATGATCAGGATTGTTCCAGTCGAATTCTGTCCCGTCTTTCATCTGAAACATATCGACATAGGTCAGTGTAGGAGAAGCAACTCCATAACGTACCTGGGCGAACGGTGTCTTTCCCGTAGCATAAGTGGTGAATCTTCTAGAAGAAATCAAGACTTCACCGTTATGGCGATTGAAATATCCTGCTGCAAAATCATCGCGGGGATTACCTGTATTCACCAGTTGATAAGCGTCTGAGTTCTTTTTATTAGCCCGCATAAATTCTAATCCGGCATCCAACGCCTTCTGCCACCTGTCCGGTGAATAGTTGCCATACCAAGTAAGGAACTGAGACGAAGCATCTCCTTCCAGATAGGGCTTTTCAGCATTAAATAAAGGACTCGCCACAAACTGAAGCACTCTGGACTTTAACGCTAAAGCAGAAGCAGCCGTCATTCGTCCGTCATTATCTGCATTCACCTGCCAAGGCAGTACAGAGGCCGCTGCATCCAGTAATCCAACAATCTTCTGTACGGTTTCTTCTACTGTCATACGAGGAAATTTCATCGCATCTTCTGCCGTATATGCATGGTCTATCCACGGCATACCACCATAATAACGGAGCATTTGAGAATAATGATAGGCAATGATTACTTGCGCTTCCGCTTTTCCTATCGCTTTCTCATCCGCAGTCATATCCGGCACTCTATCCACATTCTCAATGTAAATGTAGGCTCTTCGAATACCATAAACCGGCCCTACTCCTATCGTAGTATTGGCGACATCCAACCGATATGGAAGATGTTCCAGATATGTATTTGTTCCGTCCACTGTTCCTGTATAGAATTTAGGCGCTCCCTTTTTCGTCCAGTCACCCAGATCGGTTAGCATTTCCAGAACGCCATATCCCAGACGTCCTTGCATCGGCAGATAATCCGGCAGGGAATGATAAGTTTCCGCCAGTGCCTGCTCAGCATATACCTTTTTGTTAAAAACAGAATCGATATTCTGTTCGTTACTTATCGGCTTATCCAGAAATTTCTCTCCAAATTTAAGGTCTTCGCACCCTATCAGTGTCAATACAGAGAGAGAAAGACAACCTATATATTTTTTATAGTTTTTCATTGTCAGCACTATTAAAAGGTTAGATTAATACCTAAATTATATATTTTAATGATAGGGTAAGAATCCGCATTATTCGGATTACATTCAGGGTCCATGATGTCAAACTTATCAAAAGTCAGCAGATTATAGCCTGTCAGTTTTATGCCTAACTGCTGGATACCCAGTTTCTTCAACATCTTCTTATCTGTGAAGTTATATCCTATTGTCACATTCTTCAGCTTCAAATAAGAACCGTCTCGCACCCACAAAGAGGAGGAACGCATATTATAGACTGCATTTGTCTCTGTAAACCGCGGTGTAGTAGCTGTATTAGCTGTTTCCGGTGTCCAGCGCGTATCTGCATGGAACTGCATCAAACCACGGATTTTACCATTACCAAAAGGTTCTCTGAAAGCTCCGTCCAGCAACAAAGAGCGTTGTGCAGCACCAGTCCAGTTCATCGTCAGGAAAAAGCCTTTGTAATTGATACCATAATTCAATCCGAATGTATAAGCCGGACGAGTCGGGTTTCCAATAATAGTCTGGTCGTCGGAAGTAATTTCCTCATCACCGTTCAAATCCCGGTATTTCACATCACCCGGCTTCACAGACACACCCGGATCGGGCAGACCTGCCACCAGTTTGCCGTTCTCTCCGAAGTCCGCTTCTGTATAGAAACCGTCCGCCACATACCCGAAGAGTGTTCCGACCGGATTTCCTGTCCG
This sequence comes from Bacteroides sp. 2_2_4, assembly GCF_000157055.1. Classification (NCBI taxonomy): domain Bacteria; kingdom Pseudomonadati; phylum Bacteroidota; class Bacteroidia; order Bacteroidales; family Bacteroidaceae; genus Bacteroides; species Bacteroides sp. 2_2_4. The sequence goes on from NZ_EQ973360.1 coordinate 291,195, forward strand.
CCACATATAAGGTTCATTAGGCTCAACTTCGTCTTGGAAAATAATCTTATTCTTTGAATAGGAAACGTTTGCCTGAACATTATACTGAACCTGCCCGATCTTGTCATTCCACCTCACTTCTACCTCATATCCACGGTTTTTCACTTTACCCATATTTACAGCAGGTAGAATAGATGAAGTCAATCCCGTTAATAAAGGTACTGTCTTACGATTGATGAGAATATCCTTACGTTCTTCGAGGAAATAGTCCAAAGAGATTTTCAGACGGCTCTTCAAGAAATGAACGTCCAATCCATAGTTCTGTTTCAGCGCAGTTTCCCAAGTCACGTTCGGATTGCCCAGACGCTTCTCCAATGCACCCAGAATTAACGCCTTGCTGTTATAACCAAAGTTGAATCCATACTTATTGTTATTCCACCCGTCTACTCCGCTCAGATTCACATCATAAGAATCCGGCAGGAACAAGAAGCGGTTATTTCCAAGATTGTCATTTCCGACCAAGCCGACAGAAGCACGGAATTTCAGATAATCAACCACCTTCTGTTTTTTCATGAAGGCCTCTTCCGACAGGATATAACCGATGGAACCGGCAGGAAACGCACCGAATCTCTTACCCGGAGCAAAATTCTCAGAACCATTATAACCGAAGTTAACTTCTGCCATATAACGAGATTTGTAATCATACGTCAGACGGCCTACAAAACCGATGTAAGCAGACGGTACTCCCACCCACTGAGCGGGATAGTATTTCTTACTCTGATTGTACAAGAACAATCCCCCGACATTATGAAAACCAAACTTACGGTTATATCTCAAGCTTGCTTCCAGATACCAGTCTCGTGCCCGCGAAGAAGTTTCCTCATATTGCAAGTTCTTATTTTCTCCTTTGATCTTATAAACAATATTCTTGTTGAAATCCGGCGAATCATAACCAAGTGACGGATCTTCCAAAGAAGATTGATAGAAAGGCATAAATTGTTCCACTTGCCCTTTACGTTTTTTGGTAAAGCCATAACTCGTATTATAAGCACCTTTTATTTCCGCCGACAACCCTTTGGTTATGAAGTCTAACTTCTGATTCAACAGAAGGTCCAGATTCATCGTATTATTAATAGCTGTTGAGTAACCTGTCCCATAACACTTAGGCAAAGCACTATTGCCCAGATTGATTTTATTATCAAAACGTTCTTCAGGGGTAACTATGAGTTGTCCGTCAATCACACCCGGACTACTGAACGGAGTTGTCTGATTAATCAGTGTCCAAATCGAATTAGTCGCATCATTAATCATCGGCTCATTTCGGTTACCTACAATCCCGCCGATACCGATCTTCAGCGTGGTAGTCTTAGTTACATTAAAGTCTAAATTCGCGCGATAATTATATCTTTTGTATTTATAATTATTATCATACCCCACTCCTTCAAACTGTTTCAGCAAGCCATTCTGATATAAGAAACCTAAAGATATGAAGTAACGTATATCCTTTGTTCCTCCGGAAATATTAAGGTTATGCTGCGTTTGCACAGATGTTTTATTAAGCAGGTACTTTCTCCAGTCGATACTGGGGTACATAATAGGTTCATCATTCAATCTGAACCGTTCAACTGCATAATTATTAAACACCAAATCGTTCTCGGTAGCATTTGGCTTATCATTTGTTATAATCTCATTTCTCAAAGTAGCATACGTATAGCTATCTGCCATTTTAAGCATTCGGGTAGGCATCTGGATACCAACTGAAGAATTCACTGAGATTTTCGCTTTACCTTCTTTACCACGACGTGTAGTCACCAAAATTACGCCATTTGCACCACGCACACCGAACACGGCAGTAGCAGAAGCGTCTTTCAGAACCGTCACGCTCTCTATTTCATTCGGGTCCATTTGATAAAACGAACGTTCTATACCATCCACCAAAATCAAAGGAGAGGAAGCACTTTCTGTTAAGGAACCCACTCCGCGAATAAATACCTTAGGGTCCTCCTGCCCCGGCTGACCGCTAGTCTGAACGGATGAAAGTCCTGTAATCTGGCCCGCCAGCGAATTGGCCACACTTGCATTCGGCGAACGTATCAACGCTTCATTGTTTACAGCAGAAATAGCTCCTGTCAGAGTTTCTTTCTTTTGTGTACCATAGGCCACAACTGTAACTTCCTGAAGTTCATTGGCCGTTTCTTTTAAAATAATTTTCAGTTGTTTGCGTCCATTTAATGGCACTTCTTGAGGTTCATATCCCATGAACGAAATTTGCAGAACTGCTTTTTGAAGATTGCTTACTTTTAAATGGAAAACACCATTCATGTCAGTAATAGCACCGTTAGCCGTGCCTTTTTCCTTTACATTGGCACCAATCACCTCTAAGTTGGATTCATCCAATACAGTTCCCGTTACTGTATTTTGCGCCCATGCCAAGAGCGAACAACACATAAGCATTAACGTACTAATGCACCTCTTGCATCTTTTTAGTCTCGTTAGTTTGTTCATAATAATAAATTTAAGAATTTGAAATAGGTTTGTTAAAAACACTCGCCGCAAATTAAGTGAATGTAATAGTTTTTAAGATACAATTATCATACTAAAAAGGGACAAAATAGTACAAAACAAGAAATAAAAAGCATTAAAATTAGCTGTATTACTCATAGTATCAGGATGTCACGCTAGAAAAATACAGCCTATTCATCGTTTCTTCTTTACTTTACCATACTCGAGAGGTGATACTCAAAAAGTTAATTTACCAAGTTCTTCTTTCATCATAAATCTATGCCAACTTCACATACCATTACCAGACTCCATTGAATAGTTCATAAATAAATTAAAATTGAACTATTGACATACCTATTAGACTTATTATTCTCCTTTATTAATCAAATTATTCCCTATCTTTGACTCCAGAAATTCAAACCTAATACAAAAAACCCATGAAGAAACAACTACTCTCTTGCTGCTTGGCTGCATTGGGACTGACAGCAATTCAAGCACAAAGCTTCAACGAGTGGAAAGACCCGGAAGTGAATTCCGTAAACCGCTCCGCTATGCACACTAATTACTTTGCTTTCGCATCGGCTGATGAAGCTAAAGCCGGCATTAAAGAAAATTCCACAAATTTCATGACCTTGAACGGTCTTTGGAAATTCAACTGGGTAAGACACGCAGACGCACGCCCAACCGACTTTTATCAGACTAATTTCAACGACAAAGGTTGGGATGACCTTCAAGTTCCCGGCGTTTGGGAGTTGAACGGCTACGGTGACCCTATCTATGTCAACGTAGGATATGCCTGGAGAAGTCAATTCAAAAACAACCCTCCGCTAGTGCCGACAGAAAACAACCACGTAGGCTCTTACCGCAAAGAAATCATCCTTCCTGCCGACTGGAAAGGCAAAGAAATTTTCGCACATTTCGGCTCGGTAACGTCCAATATGTACCTTTGGGTGAACGGACGCTACGTAGGATATAGCGAAGACAGCAAACTGGAAGCTGAATTCAATCTGACTAACTACCTGAAACCGGGTAAGAACGTCATCGCCTTTCAAGTTTTCCGCTGGTGCGACGGTAGTTACCTGGAAGATCAGGACTTCTTCCGCTACTCGGGCGTAGGACGCGACTGTTATCTTTACGCACGCGACAAGAAATACATCCAGGACATTCGCATTACTCCCGATTTGGACAGCCAATATAAAGACGGTACATTGAATATATCCGTTGACCTGAAAGGAAGCGGCACAGTAGCTTTAGACTTGACAGATGCTCAAGGCAACAGCGTAGCGACTGCCGACCTGAAAGGTTCGGGAAAATTAAACACGACTCTATCCGTCTCCAATCCGGCGAAATGGACTGCTGAAACGCCTAATCTCTACACGCTGACCGCTACACTGAAAAACGGCAACAACGTAGTAGAAGTAATCCCTGTTAAAGTAGGTTTCCGCAAGATTGAATTGAAAGGCGGACAGATACTCGTAAACGGACAACCGGTACTCTTCAAAGGAGCCGACCGTCACGAAATGGACCCGGACGGCGGTTATGTGGTTTCTACCGAACGTATGTTGCAGGATATCAAAGTGATGAAAGAACTCAATATCAACGCCGTGCGTACCTGCCATTACCCGGACGACAACCGTTGGTATGACCTGTGCGACCAATACGGTCTGTATGTAGTAGCCGAGGCAAACGTAGAATCTCACGGAATGGGCTACGGCGACCAGACACTGGCAAAGAACCCAATCTACGCCAAAGCTCACATGGAACGCAACCAACGCAACGTACAACGTGGTTACAACCATCCGTCCATCATCTTCTGGTCATTGGGTAATGAAGCCGGCATGGGACCAAACTTTGAGAAATGCTACACTTGGATTAAAAATGAAGACAAGACACGTGCCGTACAGTACGAACAAGCAGGAACCAGCGAATTCACCGATATTTTCTGCCCGATGTACTATGACTACGACGCTTGTATCAAATATAGCGAAGGCAATATCCAAAAGCCGTTAATCCAATGTGAATACGCGCACGCTATGGGTAACTCCGAAGGCGGATTCAAAGAATACTGGGACATCATCCGTAAATATCCGAAATATCAGGGCGGATTTATCTGGGACTTCGTAGACCAGTCCTGCCACTGGAAAAACAAAGACGGAGTAAGCATCTACGGCTATGGCGGCGACTTCAACAAATACGACGCTTCGGATAATAACTTCAACGACAACGGTTTGATTAGCCCCGACCGCGTACCCAATCCGCATGCATACGAAGTAGCTTATTTCTATCAGGATATATGGACGACTCCTGCTGATCTTGCCAAAGGCGAAATCAACATCTTCAACGAGTATTTCTTCCGCGACTTATCTGCTTATTACATGGAATGGCAATTACTGGCAAACGGAGAAGTAGTGCAAACAGGCATCGTATCCGACCTGAAAGTAGCGCCCCAACAAACTGTGAAAGTGCAAATTCCATTTGACACAAAGAACATCTGTCCTTGCAAAGAACTGCTACTCAACGTGAGCTACAAACTGAAAGCCGCCGAAACACTGCTGCCGGCCGGAACCACCATCGCTTACGACCAACTAAGCATCCGTGACTACAAAGCACCGGAACTGAAACTGGAAAACCAACAAGCCTCTAACCTTCCGGTCATCGTGCCCACCATTTTGGACAACGACCGCAACTTCCTGATTGTAAAAGGTGAAAACTTCTCTATGGATTTCAACAAACACAATGGTTACCTCTGCCGTTACGACGTCAACGGCATGCAACTGATGGAAGATGGCAGCGCACTGACTCCTAACTTCTGGCGTGCACCGACCGACAATGACTTCGGAGCCGGACTGCAACGCAAATATGCTGCCTGGAAGAATCCGGAACTGAAACTGACTTCTCTGAAACATGCTATTGAAAACGATCAGGCAGTGGTTCGTGCCGAATATGACATGAAGTCGATTGGCGGAACATTATCACTGACTTACACCATTAACAACAAGGGAGCAGTGAAAGTTACCCAAAAGATGGCGGCAGACAAGAGCAAGAAAGTTTCTGACATGTTCCGTTTCGGTATGCAAATGCGTATGCCGGTCAACTTCAACGAGATAGAATATTACGGCCGTGGTCCGGGAGAAAACTATGCCGACCGCAACCACGCGGCCATGTTAGGAAAATATCGCCAGACGGTGGAAGAACAATTCTATCCTTACATCCGCCCGCAGGAAACCGGAACAAAAACGGATATCCGCTGGTGGAGACTTCTGAACATCAGTGGCAACGGACTGCAATTCGTATCGAGTGCTCCTTTCTCCGCTTCTGCCCTGAATTACACCATCGAGTCATTGGATGACGGCGACGGCAAAGACCAGCGTCACTCACCGGAAGTAGAAAAGGCAGACTTCACCAACTTCTGTATCGACAAGGCGCAAACCGGACTTGCCTGTGTCAACAGTTGGGGAGCTATCCCACTGGAAAAATATCGTCTTCCTTATCAGGATTATGAGTTAAGTTTTATTATGACTCCTGTATATCATAAAATAAAGTAAAAAACATAGTTAAAAAACACGGTATCAGAGAACAAGAATACCGAATTTAAAGTACTTTTGCAACCGGAAACTAAATTATCTAATTTAGTTTCCGGTTTTTCTTCCTTAACCCCCTTATCTATATAGATGAACAGCACACTGGAAACAAACGCATTAAATTAAAAAACAGATATTTATAAGTATGAAAAGTAGAATTGTTTTATTTGCATTTTGCGTAGCCCTCTTGTCTAGTTGTGGCAATAAGGGCAATGACACAGGAAAGGTTCCTGAATATGCAGTACAAGAGTTACAAAAAACGACTGCTAATTTAACAACTGCCTATCCGGCTACAATTAAAGGAAAACAAGATGTAGAAATCCGCCCCCAAGTATCGGGCTTCATCACGAAACTCTGTGTAGACGAAGGAGCAGCTGTACGTAAAGGACAAGTGTTGTTCATTGTTGATCCGACTCAATACGAAGCAGCTGTACGTACTGCCAAAGCAGCCGTAGCTACAGCAGAAGCAGCAGTGAGTACTCAACAGATGACGTATGACAATAAGAAAGAGTTGAACAAAAAGCAAATCATCAGTGACTATGACCTGGCAATGGCAGAAAACTCCTTGGCACAGACTAAAGCCCAGTTGGCACAAGCAAAAGCGCAACTGACCACTGCTCAACAGAACTTGTCATTCACACAAGTTAAAAGTCCGTCAGATGGCGTTATCAACAATATCCCTTATCGTGTAGGAGCATTGGTAAGCCCTTCTATCGCTACGCCGATGACTACTGTTTCCGAGATTGACGAAGTATATGTATACTTCTCAATGACAGAAAAGGAATTGCTGGCAATGACCAAGTCCGGTAGCACTATCAAAGAAGAAATCAGCAAAATACCGACTATCAAACTGCAATTAATTGATGGTTCCACATACGATATAGAGGGTAAAGTAGATGCTATCACAGGGGTTATCGACCAATCTACCGGTTCGGTAAGTATCCGTGCTATCTTCCCGAATAAGGAACATGTATTGCGTAGCGGAGGTACTGCAAACGTTCTGATTCCTTATACCATGGAGAATGTTATCACTATACCACAGTCTGCAACAGTAGAAATCCAGGATAAGAAGTTCGTTTATGTTTTGCAACCGGACAGCACGGTAAAATATACAGAAATCAAAATCTTCAATCTGGATAACGGAAAAGAGTACTTGGTTACTTCCGGTTTGAATTCAGGAGATAAAATCGTAATCGAAGGAGTACAAAACCTGAAAGATGGCCAGAAGGTTCAGCCTATCACACCGGCGCAAAAAGAAGCAAACTATCAACAACATTTGAAAGACCAACACGACGGTAATTTAGCCACAGCCTTCAACTAATAATCAGATAATCATTATGAAATTAGATAGATTTATTAACCGTCCGGTACTATCAACCGTTATTTCTATCCTGATAGTCATCCTGGGGGCTATCGGATTGGCGACACTGCCTATCACGCAGTATCCGGACATCGCGCCTCCTACCGTTTCGGTAAGAGCCACCTATACGGGAGCCAGTGCATCGACCGTATTGAATTCCGTGATTGCTCCGTTGGAGGAACAAATCAACGGTGTAGAAAACATGATGTATATGACCTCAACTGCGTCAAACACGGGTTCCGGTGAGATATCCATATATTTCAAACAAGGAACAGACCCGGACATGGCCGCCGTCAATGTACAAAACCGTGTTTCTATGGCACAAGGTCTGTTGCCGGCCGAAGTAACTAAAGTCGGTGTAACCACTCAAAAACGCCAGACTTCCATGCTGGTAGTATTCTCTCTCTATGACGAGACAGATACATATAGCGAATCGTTTATTGAAAACTATGCTAAGATCAACTTGATTCCTCAAGTACAACGTGTACCGGGTGTGGGTGACGCCAACGTTTTGGGTCAGGATTATTCTATGCGTATCTGGTTACGACCGGACGTCATGGCACAATACAAGCTCGTTCCCGGTGATGTTTCCGCTGCTCTGGCAGAACAGAATGTCGAAGCTGCTCCAGGACAGTTCGGTGAACGCAGTAACCAGACTTTCCAATACACCATCCGTTATAAAGGACGCTTGCAACAGCCTGAAGAGTTTGAAAATATCGTTATCAAATCTCTTCCTGACGGTGAAGTACTCCGTCTGAAAGATATAGCAGAAATTCAGCTGGACCGCTTGGGATATAACTTTACCAACCGGGTAGACGGACACAAGTCTGTGACTTGTATCGTATACCAGATGGCAGGAACCAATGCGACACAGACCATCAGTGATATTGAAGCATTGCTGGATGAAGCATCAAAAACGTTGCCTACCGGATTGAAGCTGAACATCTCCATGAATGCCAACGACTTCCTTTTCGCTTCTATCCATGAAGTGTTGAAGACGTTGATCGAAGCATTTATCCTGGTGTTTATCGTAGTGTATATCTTCTTGCAGGATTTACGTTCCACATTGATTCCGACTATCGCCATTCCGGTAGCTCTGATCGGTACTTTCTTCATCCTGTCCCTGGTAGGATTCAGTTTGAACTTGTTGACGTTATGTGCGCTCGTGCTTGCTATCGCGATTGTGGTCGACGATGCGATTGTGGTCGTCGAGGGTGTGCATGCCAAGCTTGACCAAGGTTATACATCTGCGCGTCTGGCTTCTATCGATGCTATGAATGAATTGGGTGGTGCTATCGTATCTATTACGCTGGTCATGATGGCCGTATTCGTTCCGGTAAGTTTCATGGGAGGTACAGCAGGAACATTCTATCGTCAGTTCGGTATGACTATGGCAATCGCTATCGGTCTGTCCGCATTGAACGCATTGACTTTGAGTCCGGCTTTGTGCGCTGTTCTTCTGAAACCTCACAAAAAAGAAGATGGAACTACGGAAGACTCCACATTGAAAGAACGTATGAAAGTAGCCTATACGGCAGCCCATACAACCATGATCAACAGATATACCGAGGCTATCGGAAAGATGTTGCATCCGGGAATTACACTTACTTTCACGCTTATTGCCATTCTCGGCATGATCTTTGGTTTGTTCAGTATCAATCCGATAGTTACTGCAATTTTCGTAGTGCTTAGTATTCTGGCACTGATCGGAATGAGTACGAAGAAGTTTAAAAACAGATTCAACGATACATACGAATCAATCCTGAAACGTTATAAGAAACGAGTACTGTTCTTTATCCAGAAGAAATGGTTGTCTATGGGATTAGTTGTCGCTTCCATTGCGATACTTGTATTCTTCATGAACACCACTCCGACAGGTATGGTGCCTAATGAAGATACCGGAACGCTGATGGGAGCAGTGACATTGCCTCCGGGTACTTCCCAAGACCGTTCTGAAAAAATCCTGGCACGTGTAGACAGTTTGATTGCTTCCGATCCTGCGGTATTGTCACGTACCATGATTTCCGGATTCAGCTTTATCGGTGGCCAGGGACCGTCATACGGTTCTTTCATCATCAAACTGAAAAACTGGGACGAACGTTCTATGATACAGAATTCAGACGTTGTAGTCGGTTCCTTATATATGCGTGCACAAAAGATTATCAAAGAAGCACAGGTATTGTTCTTCGCTCCTCCTATGATCCCGGGTTACTCGGCATCTACGGATATTGAGGTAAATATGCAAGATAAGACCGGTGGTGACCTGAACAAATTCTTCGATGTGGTTAATGATTATACGGCAGCACTGGAAGCACGTCCGGAAATCAATTCGGCAAAAACTTCCTTCAACCCGAATTTCCCGCAATACATGATCGACATCGATGCAGCAGCTTGTAAAAAAGCAGGTATCAGCCCGAGCGATATCCTCACTACCATGCAAGGATATTACGGAGGTTTGTATGCATCCAACTTCAACCGTTTCGGTAAGATGTATCGTGTTATGATTCAATCAGATCCATTGTCACGCAAAAACTTGGAATCTTTGAAGAATATCAAGGTGCGTAATAGTGCAGGTGAGATGGCCCCGATTGCCCAGTTCATCTCTGTGGAGAAAGTATATGGTCCGGATATTATCAGCCGTTTCAACCTTTATACCTCTATGAAAGTAATGGTAGCTCCGGCAAGTGGTTATACATCCGGTCAGGCATTGACTGCCCTCGCCCAGGTTGCCCAAGAAAACCTGCCTACCGGTTATACGTATGAATTAGGAGGTATGGCGCGTGAAGAGGCTCAAAGTAGCGGAAGTGCTACCGGACTGATTTTTGTGCTCTGTTTCGTATTCGTTTACTTATTGTTGAGTGCACAGTACGAAAGTTACATTCTTCCGCTGGCTGTATTGTTATCCGTTCCGTTCGGTCTGTTAGGCAGCTTCCTGTTTGTGAACGGTGTAAGTGCTATCGGTAATATTTCGGCATTGAAGATGATTCTGGGTACGATGTCCAACAATATCTATATGCAGATCGCGTTAATCATGTTGATGGGTCTGTTGGCGAAGAACGCCATCCTGATTGTAGAGTTCGCCCTCGACCGTCGTAAGATGGGTATGAGTATCACTTGGGCAGCTGTATTGGGTGCCGGTGCCCGTCTCCGCCCGATTTTGATGACATCATTGGCTATGGTAGTCGGTTTGCTTCCGTTGATGTTTGCCTTCGGTGTAGGTGCCCACGGTAACCGTACACTAGGTACTGCTTCTATCGGTGGTATGTTAATCGGTATGATTTGCCAAATTTTCATCGTTCCTGTCTTGTTTGTTATCTTCCAGTATCTGCAAGAGAAAGTTAAACCGATGGAATGGGAAGATATCGACAATACAGATGCCGTAACAGAGATTGAACAATACGCTAAATAATGAAATTCGATATGAAGAAACAGATTCTATATATGTTGTGCGCAACTGCTCTCTTGAGCAGCTGCCACATCTATAAGTCGTATGACAGACCCGAAGACATCACTACTTCCGGCCTGTATCGCGATCCGGTAGCGGATAATGATACACTGGTTTCGGATACAGCCAACTTCGGTAATCTGCCGTGGAGAGAAGTCTTCACCGACCCGCAACTCCAGTCTCTCATCGAAACGGGACTGAAACAAAATACGGACCTCTTGTCCGCCGCTCAAAATGTGAAAGCAGCAGAAGCATCCCTCATGTCGGCACGCCTGGCTTATGCCCCGTCATTAGGATTGTCTCCGCAAGGAACGATCAGCAGCTTTGACAAGAATGCAGCTACAAAAACTTATTCATTACCTGTCACAGCCAGTTGGCAAATCGATTTATTCGGTCAGTTGCTGAACTCGAAACGAAATGCGCAAGTTACACTGAAGCAAATGAAAGCTTACCGCCAGGCAGTACAAACACAAGTTGTCTCTAACATCGCCAATATGTATTATACATTAATGATGTTGGACCGCCAACTGGAAATAACCAAAGCCACGGCTGAAATTCTGAAAAAGAATGCCGAGACAATGGAAGCAATGAAAAACTCTGCTATGTACAATATCAATTCGGCAGGCGTAGAACAGAGCAAGGCTGCCTATGCGCAAGTACTTGCCACTATTCCCGACATTGAACAAAGCATCCGTGAGACAGAAAATGCCCTGTCCACTTTCCTCGGAGAAGCTCCTCATGCCATCAAACATGGTGTATTGGAAACACAAGTACTTCCAACGGAACTTTCCGCAGGTATACCTATTCAATTGCTATCCAACCGCCCGGACGTGAAAGCAGCCGAAATGTCATTGGCAAGTTGTTATTACAATACAAATTCGGCACGTGCTTCATTCTATCCGCAAATCACGCTCAGCGGCTCTGCGGGATGGACAAACAGCGCCGGAAGTGCGATTATAAATCCGGGTAAGTTGTTGGCTTCTGCCATTGGTTCGCTGACACAGCCTTTGTTCTACCGGGGACAAAACATTGCTCGTCTGAAAGCTGCCAAAGCGCAGGAAGAACAAGCGAAATTATCTTTCCAGCAGGCCTTGTTGAATGCCGGTAGTGAAGTCAGCAATGCGCTAAGTTTATACCAAAAGACGAGTGAAAAGGTAGAATCTCGTCAAATGCAAGTAGAATCTGCCAAAAAAGCTTCGGAAGATACAAAAGAATTGTTTAACTTAGGGACTTCAACCTACCTGGAAGTATTGTCTGCACAGCAGGCTTACTTGAGCGCACAAATTTCACAGGTTTCTGATTGCTTTGATCGGATGCAGGCTGTAGTAAGCCTTTACCAGGCACTGGGTGGTGGAAGAGAAGAATAACTTTAAACTTATACTATTATGATTAGTCCGTTAGCTTACGTAGATCCCGAAGCAAAGCTGGGCAAGAATGTAACCGTTCTGCCTTTTGCCTACATTGAAAAGAATGTAGAGATCGGGGATGATTGCGTCATCATGTCTTACGCTAGTATCCTGCAAGGTACTAAAATGGGAAAAGGAAACAAGGTACATCAGAATGCTGTCCTCGGAGCGGAACCACAAGATTTCCACTATACTGGAGAAGAAAGCAGCCTGATTATCGGAGATAATAACGATATTCGTGAGAATGTAGTAATCAGCCGCGCTACATTTGCCGGCAATGCTACCAAAATCGGAAACGGAAACTACCTGATGGATAAAGTACATCTTTGCCATGACGTACAAATCAACAATAACTGTGTGGTAGGTATCGGCACCACTATTGCAGGAGAATGTACGTTGGATGATTGCGTTATCCTAAGTGGAAATGTCACCTTGCACCAGTATTGCCATATAGGTAGCTGGACACTGATACAGAGCGGATGCCGTATATCTAAAGATGTACCTCCGTACGTTATCATGTCAGGAAATCCGGTAGCATATCACGGTGTAAACGCCGTAGTTCTTTCTCAACATCACAATACATCGGAAAGAATCCTTCGTCACATCGCTAATGCATACCGTTTGATTTATCAGGGTAATTTTAGCGTTCAGGATGCTGTACAGAAGATCATCGATCAGGTTCCTATGAGTGAGGAGATCGAGAATATTGTAAATTTCGTGAAGAACTCGGAAAGAGGGATTGTGAAATAAACAAAGTGAGTCCATATAAAGAAGGTTGATACTTGAAAAAGTATCAACCTTCTTTTTTATATTCAAATTCAAAGATTCAATTCACTATTCAAACTCCAACGTTCCGAAGAAATCAGGGCGGTGGAAATCCGGCTGTTCAATCTGTATCGGATTCCATGAAAGGAAATGAGGGGTCTGCAATTCATCGCCACATTTATAGAAATTAGCTTTTATCTCCTTTCCGTCGAGCGAATCAATCTGGTGCTTAAAGAACACAGAATACGGAATAATAAGGGCCACTTCCCAGTCCGTTTCACCGATGCGTTCAGCAAAAGGCTGATTACCCAGACTAGACCAGCGTTGTACAAGAGCAGTCACCTCTTTCGGTGCATGTTCGCGGTTGTTACGCACAGGTCCGGCACCCACCAGAATAGTTCCGATGCAATTGCATTCTATATTATAATAGATCCCGTCGCCTGCAGGTATGGAAAAGAATTCCACGCAGGAGTCAGTCCATACAGAACCGTTATCTTTTCCATACTTGGCACGTACACTCTCCTCTTTCACTTTAAAATGTAGCAAAATCGAGTTCTGTGTGTGAGCAATTCGAAAATTCACTTTAGGTTTGTAAGGATATTCAGCCCAATTGACACACTGAATCGACTGAAAATCTATTTTTTCTTCATCGAATAGTTTAGGAAGCGAACAAGCCTCCACGTTAGCCGCACTAATTTTCTTTACTTTCATATATCTTTCGTTTGAATGATACAAATATAGTTACTTTCTTTGGTTTACACCTTATTTCTATGTTATTTTTAAATTGCAAATTATTATATCAAAAAATAATATTTAGTTAAATATTACTCAACTATTATATAATGAGATATTTTTTCATATATTTGCCATCACTTAACCGATTAAATAGATACTGTTTATGAAAACATCCCTTAAAGACATAGCAGAAACCTTAAAATTATCCAAGACAACAATCTCTTGGGTACTTTCTGGTAAGGGGGATGAAAAAGGTATTAGTCTTGCTACACAAGAAAAAGTCTTTCAATGCGCCAAACAGTTGAATTACCAGCCTAATTTATTAGCCAGAAGCCTAAATACGGGTATATCAGGCACAATCGGATTAATCATACCGGATATTACAGACTCTTTTTACTCCAAAGTTGCCCGTTCTATAGAAAAGGAAGCGGAAACACAAGGCTATTCATTAATGATTTGTAGCTCTGAATCTGAAATAGAAAGAGAAAACAGAATGATCCGGTTATTCAAAGCGAAACAGGTGGATGGAATTATAGTAGCCCCCACAAAAGTTTCTAAAATTGAAATACAGAATCTAGTCAAAGAAGGCTATCCATTAGTCTTATTTGACCGCTACTTTCCTGAGATGCAGACAAACTACATCATTATTGACAATGAAGGCAGTAGCTACGAGTTAGTAAAGAAAATGATCGATAACGGATCATCTAAAATAGCTATTATTACCACGAATCCTCATCTCCGCACAATGAATATGAGACGAGAAGGGTATGCAAGAGCTTTAATTGAAGCCAACCTACCCGTTGATCCTGATCTATATGGAGAGGTGACCTTTGTTGATTATGAGAAGAATGTTTTCAAGACTCTTGATCAAATATTCAGCAAAGTACCTGATGTAGATGGGTTCTTCTTCACAACCCATATTTTGGCTCTGGAAGCATTCCGTTACTTTTATGAAAAAGGAATCAATATAAATAAAGGATATGAATTGGCTTGTATTCATGGAGTATCAGCATTCCGTGTCTTAGCACCTAATATGAACATCGCAAGAATGCCAATAGAAGAGATCGGTAAGAATGCCGTAAGGATTCTACTTGGCGATATCAAATATCGCTTGGAAAATTCGACCGAAAAAAGAGAAGTAGAAACACTTGTCCTGCCATGTTCATTACCCTAGTCATGATTTTACATTTTTTCTTCAATCACTTAACCGGTTTAGTGAAAATAAATAATGATATCAAATTAACAAATGTAACAATAAAGAAAATAGCCCTCTAATTATTAACATAAAGATACAGAATTATGAAGTTCCAAATTAAAAATGAAAAATACATGCTGGCTCTATTAGGACTTCTAGTATGGGCATGCAGCAGTAACAACATTGATATTGAAAATATGCGATGTGAATATCAAATTTCTCCAATTGGCATTGATTCACCAGCACCGCGTTTTACTTGGAATTACACAACCAATAATGAAGATGCAACAGAGTTTTCTCAAGACAGCTATCAGCTATATATCGCCACCCGGGAACAAGATTTGAGAAACTCATCCGATAATAGCTGGCAATCTGACACTATTTACTCTGATACTCCTCATGCGACCTATCAAGGATCAGAAAAATTGAAATCCAGAACTCGTTATTACTGGCAAGTAATAGCATGGGATAAAACAAAGGAACATAAGATTATCTCTCCTATATCCAGTTTTGAAACAGCTCAACTCAACCAAAGTGACTGGACAGGAGTATGGATTACTGATAATCATGATAAAGATTATACGCCAGCGCCCATGTTGCGCAAGTCGTTTATCGCTCAAGATGATATACAACAAGCAAGATTATATGTAAGTGCCGCTGCATATTATAAAATGACATTAAATGGTAAATCAATAACATCATCACATCTCAATCCGGGTTTTACTCATTATAATAAAAGAAATCTGTATAACACATACGACGTCACTTCACAACTGCTCAAAGGAGAGAACGTACTATCTGCAATACTTGGGAACGGATTCTACAACGAATCGGCCCCTGTAGCAACATGGAGCTATGAGCAAGCCCGCTGGCGTAACCGCCCAAGAATGATCTGCGAAATGGAGATATTATATAAAAATGGAGAAAAGCAAACCATCCATTCAGATTCTACTTGGAAAACGAGTATCGGTCCTTATATACAAAACAATATTTATAGTGGTGATACCTATGATGCATGTCTTGCAATTGCTGGATGGGACAAACCGGGTTTTGATGACTCTAAATGGACAAATGCAATTCAGGTGGCTGCCCCTTCTCCCCTACTAGTATCACAAAACATGCCTGCTATTGAAACGGAACAATTTATCACTCCAATCAATATGCGTTCTTTTGGTGATACAGTCTATGTATACGATTTTGGAGTTAATATGTCAGGGGTCTGTACTCTTTCTATCAATGGCAAGAAAGGCACTAAAGTCAGTATGCAACACGGCGAATTGCTAAAAGATAACGGACGCTTGGAAATGCGCAACTTAGATATTTACTACAAACCATTACCTGGCCTCGCTTTTCAAACAGACACTTATATATTGGACGGAAAACAAGGTACATTCACTCCAGATTTTACATATCATGGATTTCAATATGTAGAAGTTCGTTCAGATCGTCCTGTAAAACTTACTAAAGAGAGCTTAACCGCTCAATTCATACATACGGCTGTTCCTCCTGTTGGTAAATTCAGTTGTTCAAATGAACTATTAAATAAAATATGGAAAGCTGCTAATCAATCATATTTATCAAATCTGATGAGTATCCCGACTGACTGTCCCCAACGAGAGAAAAATGGATGGACTGCCGATGCACACATAACAATGGATTTAGGATTATTAAACTTCGATGGTATTACTTTCTATGAAAAATGGCTGGATGATATGATTGATAATCAAAATGAAGAAGGACGTATATCGGGAATCATTCCTAGTTCCGGATGGGGCTATGATGACTGGATAGGTCCTGTATGGGATGCTGCCATGTTTATCGTGCCAATGGCAATTTACCACTACTATGGAGATACAAGAAGCATCGAAAAACTATGGCCTGTATGCACCAAATACCTTGCCTACCTCGCAGGACGCGAGGACGCGGAAGGAACCGTAACTTACGGAATTGGTGACTGGGTATTCCATAAAACACAAACCCCTACAGAATTCACCACTACCTGCTATTATTATTTAGACAATCTGTATATGGCTAAATTTGCAGAACTCATTGGAAAAGATGGTAGTAGTTATGCTAAGAAAGCAGAAGAATTGAAATTGCTTATCAATCACAAATACTTCGACACATCCAAAGCTATTTATGCCAATGGTTCGCAAGCAGCACAAGGAGTTGCCTTATACCTTGGAATCGTTCCTAAAGAATACGAACAGCAGGTTGCAGATAATCTTTCTACGATGATAAAAGCCAATAAAAACCTGCTCGATTTTGGAGTTTTAGGCAGTAAAACAGTCCTGCGGATGCTTTCCAAATATGGATATGCTGACTTGGCATATCAGATGGCCGCACAAGAAGAAGCTCCATCTTGGGGCAATTGGATAAAACAAGGTTTCACTACACTAGCAGAAACATGGATACTTTCACCTGAATTTAGAGATGCCTCCGTAAATCACATGTTTCTTGGAGACATTAATGCATGGATGTACAATATATTGGCAGGCATTAATTATGATGAACAGAAACCCGGATTCAAACATATTCTTATCCAACCTCATTTCGTAAAAGGTCTTGACTGGGTAAAAGCAGAATATAAATCTGTAAACGGAATCATTCGTTCTGAATGGGAACGTAAAGGAGAACAAGTGATTCTCAAAGTCACGATCCCAGTCAATACGAATGCAACAGTAGAATATAATGGTAAAAAGATAGATTTAAGGTCAGGAAAACATCAACTCACATTTTAATTGAAACAAAAGAAAGGAGGTTTAATAGAGGTATATAAAGAAGCAAAAATGAGACCGTTATGTAATACTATAAAAATATAACACTAGTTACTTTGTCACACCATCAATCAAATCTATTAACAATGAATAAAATCAGTACACTGCTATTTTTGATATTTCTCACTTGTACAAGTGGTGTTTTTGCCGATTCCGGTAGTTCCATCTCCTTAAATGGAACATGGGAACTCTCTTATTGGATGCAACCTGAAGAACCTATAACTTCGCCCAAGGACATGCAACTAGCTGAAGTGAAACATCTATCAGCCCAAGTCCCCGGTAATGTAGAACTAGACCTAATGGCTGCCAACTTAATTAAAGATCCGATGATTGGCAGTAATGTAAATGAATTACGCAAATGGGAAGGCTATCAATGGTGTTATTCCAAATCATTCGTAGCGCCACAACTAAAACCAGGACAACAATATCAACTCTTCTTTGCCGGAATAGACTGTCTGGCCGATATATGGCTGAATGGAAAGCACATTGGCAAAGCAGAAAATATGATGATTGAACATGCTTTTAATGTAACTAAAGAAATAAAAGCAGGAGAAAGCAATCAACTCCAAGTGATACTCCGTTCATCTGTTATTGAAGGACAAAAACATCTGTTAGGGACATTCAGTATTGGAAACTTCCCGTCTGAAGAATCCGTATTCATCAGAAAAGCTCCGCACACCTATGGATGGGACATTCTGCCACGATTAGTCAGTGCAGGTTTGTGGAGAGATGTAGAATTACGCGTATTGAATCCGGCACGTCTCACAGATGTTCACTATATGGTCGCCAATGTAGACACTGCTACCAGAAATGTACGTTTGTATACTGATGTACAAGTAAAACTACCTTTCGAAAAGTTCGACAAAGTGAAAGCCGTATATACATTAAGTCGCCATGGGAAAGAAATATATAAAGGAAGCTCTGTTGTCGTTTCCCCAGCATTCCGATATATAATGGAAATCAAGAATGCTGATTTATGGTGGCCAAGAGGATATGGAGAACCGGCTTTATATGATGCAAAAGTAGAGTTAGTAGATTCTGACGGCACTATTTTATCAACAGATAATAAACGGGTAGGCCTCCGCACGATTCAACTAGACATTACAGACATCAACCTCCCACCGGATCATCCGGGTAAATTCTGTTTCATAGTCAATGGAGAACCTATTTTTATTCACGGAACCAATTGGGTACCCATGGATGCACTCCATAGCCGGGATCATTCTTTCGTAGACGAATCTATCCGCATGGCTGTAGAATTAAACTGCAATATGATACGTTGTTGGGGTGGCAACGTGTATGAAGATCATCATTTCTTTAATTTATGCGATGAAAACGGCATTATGGTATGGCAGGATTTTACGATGGGATGTACTTTCTATCCTCAACGCAGCTCATTTACACAAGCATTGGAAGAAGAGGCCATTTCCGTTGTATGCAAGTTACGCAATCATCCATCACTCGTTTTATGGTCAGGAAATAATGAAGACGATTGTGCACTGCGCTGGTCTTTGCAACCATTTAATATTAATCCAAATCAGGATGTAGTTAGCCGCAAGGTCCTCCCGGCAGTTATTTATGAGTTTGACCCTACTCGCCCTTATCTTCCCAGCTCTCCTTACTACAGCCAAGCGGTATATGAAAGAGGAAGTGCTGACCAATATTTACCAGAAAACCATTTATGGGGTCCCAGAGGATATTACAAAGACAAATTCTATACGGATGCTACCTGCTGCTTTGTCAGTGAAATCGGCTATCACGGCTGCCCTAATTTAGAAAGTCTCCAGAAAATGATGACAAAAGATGCCGTATATCCCTGGACAAAAAATCATGAATGGAATGATGAATGGGTTACCAAATCTGTTCGTAGATTCCCAGAATGGGGAAAGACATTCGATCGCAATAATCTTATGATTAATCAGGTACGTTTACTTTTTGGTGAAGTTCCCTCCAAACTGGATGATTTTATATTCGCTTCTCAATCCGTACAGGCAGAAGCTATGAAATATTTCATAGAAATGTGGCGTGGAAAGAAGTTTGACGACAAGACTGGTATTGTCTGGTGGAACCTGCGGGATGGATGGCCAGTGATCTCTGATGCGATTGTTGACTACTACAATTCAAAGAAGATGGCATATTATTTCATCAAGAATGTTCAACAGGATGTTTGTGTACTAATCAATGATGCAGAAGGCGGAAATTACCCACTGATAGGAACGAATGACACACGCAACGTACAAAGTGGTAATGTAACGGTAACAGATGCATCCTCGGGACGTAAAATCTATGAGAGCACTTTCCGTATTCCAGCCAATCAAAAGGTCAGAATAGCCTCACTACCGGAAGAAAGCGGTCAAGGAATCTATCTGATCCAATACCAGATCGGTAATCAGAAATTCATGAATCATTACCTATACGGCAAGGCACCTTTCAACTTGAAAGAATACAAGCGGCTGTTACAAAAAACCGGATTATACGCTAAAAAATAATAGTTATGAAAGAGAACTTGTTAGGAATTGACGTAGGAGGCACCAAATGCGCCATCATCTACGGTATCAAAGAAAACGACGAGCTACATATCATCGACAAAAAGAAATTTGATACGACCACAGTCGACGAAACAATAGACAGAATTCTCTGTGAAACCGAAAAGATGATGAACCTCCACCAGCTAACCCCTACTAACACAAAAGCGATTGGAATCTGTTGCGGAGGTCCTCTCAACAGTGAAACAGGCATCGTGATGTCTCCCCCTAACCTACCGGGATGGGACAACATCCCCATTGTGGCAATGGTGGAAAAAAAGACGGGCATTAAAACCAATCTACACAATGATGCCAATGCCTGTGCTTTAGCCGAATGGAAGTTCGGAGCAGGAAAAGGAACTAAGAATATGGTCTTTCTCACATTCGGTACGGGACTGGGAGCAGGATTAATATTAAATGGCAAACTGTATACGGGCACCAATGACAATGCCGGAGAACTGGGACATATCCGCCTGTCGGATTTCGGTCCGATAGGTTACGGTAAAAAGGGCTCTTTTGAGGGATTTGCCAGCGGTGGAGGTATTGCTCAACTCTCCAAAATGTATGTGATGGAGAAATTGCAGACCGGACAGAAAGTTGAATGGTGTACCTTACAGGAACTAGATCAGCTTACTGCCCGAAAAGTGGCTGAAGAAGCTGCCAAAGGTGATAAATTAGCCCAAAGCATATATGAGACGTCTGCTATTTATCTGGGAAAAGGATTATCCATGGTGATCGATATCTTGAATCCGGAAGTCATTGTGATAGGTGGCATCTATACCCGGAATAAAAATATGATGGAACCCATCATGCAAAAGATAATCGATCAGGAAGCATTATCCTGTGCAAACAGAGTATGTAAAGTGAAACCAGCCGCCTTGGGAGAGCAGATAGGAGATTATGCAGCTCTTTCTGTAGCCGCTAACTTAACCGATTAACTATTATGAAAGAGCTTATTGAAACAACACTGGAAGAGGCTCGGCAAACGTTGGAGAGCTTTCTTGAGGAAACAACAACAGTCGGGATTATTTCACAGGCAGCCTCTACCTGCGCCGAAGCATTAAAAGCCGGAAATAAGATTATCAGCTGTGGTAATGGAGGTTCTTTATGTGACGCCACCCACTTTGCAGAAGAACTAACCGGACGTTACCGCAACAACCGCATCCCGCTACCGGCAATTGCAATCAATGACCCGGCTTACATGACCTGTGTGGGAAATGATTTTTCGTTCAACGAGATCTTCTCCCGCTATGTAGAAGCTATGGGATGTAAGGGAGATGTATTATTGGCCATCAGCACAAGCGGACATTCCGAGAACATACTGAAAGCTGCCGTACAAGCACACAACAATGGAATGAAAGTGATAGCGCTGACTTCAAAAGGAGAGAATGAACTGTCACGACTGGCAGACATTGCAGTCTGCGCGCCACGAGCAGCACATTCCGACAGAATACAAGAAATTCACATCAAAGTTATCCACATTCTGATTCAGGCAATTGAGGCAGAATTAGGCTTTGAATAATAACCTACTAAATTTAATCAATATGGCAATGAAAATGACACATATCAGTAAAACTCTATTGAGTATTGTTTGCACACTTTGGGGAATGTCCGCCTGCTCGGATGATTATAACAAATATGACGATTGCCCGGCTTGCAACTATTATCCTGTTGCAGTAGGGAATTCAACAGGAACTCCGGTTCATGCTATCGGTGTCGAGATGGATCCACACTTCTTCTCACAAAACATCACCCGCAATGATGGTTCAAAGGCTGAAGATTGGGAAAATATAGTTGTACAACGGGTAAAGAAAATGAAAGTACAACAATTCCGAATCATGATGCAGCCACAATGGTGGGAACCCTCCAATGACAACAACGATCCTAATGTCGCGGATATGAGCAAATTCACTTTTGATTCGGAAGAAATGCAATCTGTATACAAAGTATTGGATCTGGCCCAGGAGAATAATATCGGAGTGACATTAGTCGTATGGGGAGCCATTACCAATATCGACTTACTATCAGGCATTAACAATGGTCAAAAGCATTTCTTGTGTGATGCACGAAGTTATAACGTTAATCCGGGTTGGATTGCCGGTATAGATAACTATGAAGAATTTGCTGAAAACTTCTCCACAATGGTGAAATACCTGATTGAAGAAAAGCATTATACCTGTATCAATCAAATTACTCCATTCAATGAACCTGACAGTCATATAGCAGGTTACGGCCGCATCATGTGGCAAGGTGATTTTGAAACCATGGGTTGGCAGGACACCTACGCCCCCATGGTGAAAGCACTGGATGCCAAGTTTAAAGCAGATGGAATACGCAGTAAGGTACACTTCAACCTTTCTGACAATACAGACGGTACACCCGGATATATCGCTGCCTGTGTTTCCGCTTTCACAAACGATGAAGCCGACCTGTATAACTCTCATGTATACAAGTTTGACTACAACACCCCTAATTCGACTCTCGTAAATTGGGAACGTCAAAATATAGCTTCTGCAGGAGGTAAAAGACATTTTGTTGGAGAATTCGGTTTTCCTGGATACGGAAGTGCCCGTCAATATGGTATAGACACGTATACGCGAGGGGTACAGATAATCCGCGTTGCTCTGAACTATCTGAATGCCGGTGCTTGCGGAGTAAGCTACTGGAGTCTGATCGATCAATATTATAACCGCAATGCCTCCTATTCGGAAATGCAGCAACTCGGTTTATGGAAATATCTAAAATCCGCTTATACCGAAGACCCAGATGTATATTCCAAAATCAAGGAAGACTACGAGGTACGTCCTCAATACTATGCATATAGTCTGTTGACACGTTTTGTCCGCCAGGGCGACGAAGTATATCCATTGGATCTCGGCGACGAGTTGATAGCCGGAAGTGCTTTTCTCAACACAGAGGGAAAATGGACGTATGTACTTTCCAACGCTACAGACAAAGACAAGATGATACAGTTGGAAAATGATAAAGAAGGTGCCAATGGAGAATACAATGTCTACAAATATATGGAAGGACGCCTACCGGAAGGTGATAATCTTATAGAATCAACAGAAACGGTCAACACGCAAGAGAATAACCTAAAACTTAAATTATCTCGTTCATCAATCAGGGTATTAGTACAAAAATAGAAGTATATACACCCCATTTAGTGGGGATATATATACACCGTATTGGGCATATATATTCACCATGTTAGCCATATATATCCACCGTGCTGGATATATATGCCCACCAACCAAGTAATTTATCATCAAAAGTACACGAATGAAAAAAGAAATATCCATAGTAAAAATGCTCTCCGTCATGTTCGGATTCTTCGTTATGGGATTTGTTGACATTGTCGGAATAACCACGAGCTATGTGAAGAATGATTTCAGCCATCTCACCGATACGATGGTTAATCTCATCTCTCTATCCTGTTTCTTGTGGTTCCTGGTGCTTTCTATTCCCACCGGAATGTTAATGAATCGCATCGGACGCAAGAAAACCGTACTACTTAGCTTCGCATTCCATGTATTAGCCATGTGCCTTCCACTCGTTGCATACGACTTTACCGCCATATTAATCGCATTTGCCTTGATAGGTATCGGTAACACTCTATTGCAAGTTTCACTCAATCCATTAGTAACGGATGTCGTTGCAAACGATAAGTTGACAGGTACATTAACCCTAGGACAATTTGTCAAAGCAGTCAGTTCATTCCTGGGTCCTATCCTGGCAGCTTGGGTGACCGGTAGTTTTTTCGGATGGAAAATGATATTCCCCATTTATGCCGGACTGTCACTGCTCGCTTTGATATGGCTATGGCTTACCCCTATACAAGAAAAACAACAGGAACGGAAGAACATTTCTTTCAAAGTCACTCTTGAATTATTCAAAGACAAATACATTCTTGCTTTCTTTATCGGTATTCTCGTGCTGGTAGGTGTAGACGTAGGTATCAATATGACTTTCCCTAAATTCCTGATGGAACGTTGTGATCTACCACTGACAGATGCAGGAATGGGAAATAGTGTGTATTTCTTCGCCCGCACTGTAGGAGCCTTTTTGGGTGGTATCCTACTGATGAAATATTCAGAAAGTAAATTCTATATTTATAGCGTCTGGATAGCTCTCGCAGGATTGATACTGATGACCATTAGCACTAATCTCTGGTTTATCCTCGGATGTGTAGCAGTTTTCGGGATAGGATATGCCAATCTGTTTTCCATCATCTTCTCTCTGTCTTTGAAACGTGTTCCCGAGAAAGCGAACGAAGTATCTGCACTTCTTATCGTCGGTGTATCTGGCGGTGCCGTCCTCCCGCCTATTTTAGGAGTAATTACCGATTCATTCCACAGTCAGTTATCTGCAATCATAGTACTTGCCATTGTATGGTGCTATCTGATCGGAATAATGAGAAAAATAAAAACCACATAAACCTATATTCTAATGAAACATTTCAAGAAAATCGAATCGAAATTCCTGTTCTCATTACTGATTATGAGTGTGTGGAGCATCATAGCCGTGGGTCAGACGACGGCTAAAATCTCCAAACACATTCCTGAAATCGAAAAATGGATTCAGAAACAATTCGCTAAAGGAAAAACACCTCCGTTCTCGTTTATATGTGACGGGAAACCTTCCGCAGAATTTATCCGCCAATGGGACTATTCCCAGCAAAAGATAGAATCCGAAGAAGCGGATGTGATAAAGTATCTCTTTACCTACTACAATCCTACCAACGGACTGAAAGTAGAATGTACCGTAAAAGGCTATCCCAGTTATCAGGCTGCCGAATGGGTATTGAACTTCACCAACAAAGGTACGAGCAACTCTCCCACTCTGGAACAAGTGAAAGTAGTGGACCTTGCCATGCAATACGCTTCTAAAGGAGAATTCAAGTTACACTATGCAGACGGAAACCATATCTCCAAATATGATTTCCATCCACGTTCGGTTACTCTGGCAACGGGTGAAACCAAACAGATGTCTCCACAAGGAGGACGCTCTTCAGAAGGGGACTATCTTCCTTTCTTCAACATTGAATCACCTGCCGGACAGGGAGTCATATTAGGAGTAGGCTGGTCGGGCACCTGGTATGCAGATGTATGCGCACAAGATAATCGTACAATATCCATGGCTTCGGGAATGAAAACCATGAAATTATACTTACGTCCACAGGAAACAATTCGTACCCCAAGTATCAGTCTGATGTTTTGGGAAAATATCGACCGGATGGCAGGACACAATAAATTCCGCCGTTTTGTCCTGGCACACAAGTCACGGAAAATCAACGGAAAATTTGCCGAATATCCTCTTTCCAGCGGATTCAACTATCGGGACCCCGCACCTTGTACGGAATACTCATGCCTGACAGCCGATTATGCCATTGCCATGGTGAAACGTTACATACAGTTCGGATTGAAACCCGAAGTATTCTGGCTGGATGCCGGATGGAACACCGATGCTGCAGACTTCGAACATGGCAAGACCTGGGCCAACACAGCCGGTAACTGGACTGTAGATACATTGCGCTTCCCCAAAGGACTTCGTCCTGTAGCCGACGAAATACACAAAGTAGGAGCTAAATTCATGGTCTGGTTCGAACCCGAGCGTGTCATCCGTGGTACCCAATGGGCAGTAGAACACCCCGACTGGATGCTCGACATTCCCGAACACAACAATGACACCTACCTACTGTTCGATCTGGGAAATCCGGAAGCCTGCCACTGGATG
Organism: Bacteroides sp. 2_2_4; assembly: GCF_000157055.1. Taxonomy (NCBI): domain Bacteria; kingdom Pseudomonadati; phylum Bacteroidota; class Bacteroidia; order Bacteroidales; family Bacteroidaceae; genus Bacteroides; species Bacteroides sp. 2_2_4. The sequence goes on from NZ_EQ973360.1 coordinate 317,201, forward strand.
AGTAAATATATAGGCGATATGCTCGAAGAAAACGGCATAGACTATTACCGTCAGGATTTCAATATGCAGCCGGATATCTACTGGGCAGCCAACGATGAGCCCGGACGTACAGGAATGAAAGAGATACGACACATCGAAGGACTATACTACTTCTGGGATTATCTGCTGAGCCGATTCCCGAACCTGCTCATAGACAACTGTGCCAGTGGGGGACGACGTATTGACTGGGAAACAATCGGCCGAAGCGCACCACTATGGAGGAGTGATTATTATCATTACGACGATCCGGACGGCTACCAATGTCACACGTATGGCCTGAATTTCTTCCTACCTTTACATGGAACAGGTAGTTTACAGACCGATCCGTATTCTTTCCGCTCAAGCGTCAGCACAGCTTTGATTTATAACTGGAAAATAACCGATAAAAATGCCTCCGTTTACGAAATGCAACGTTGTCTGAAAGAATTCCACGAAATCAGACCTTACTATTACGAAGATTATTACCCACTGACGGGTACAGAAGACATGACGCGGGATAATATCTGGCTAGCCTATCAAATGCATCGTCCGTCGGACGACAGTGGTATTATCGTTGCTTTCCGCAGAACCGCCTCCAAAGACAAAAAAATCACCGTCAGACTTTCAGGAGTGGATCCGGAAAAATACTATACAGTGACAGACATGGATAGCCGACAGAGCAAAATCTATCAGGGAAAAGAACTGACCAGTCAGTTGCCACTGATCCTCGAAAAGCCACATAGTTCCTTATTACTAAAATATAAAGTTACCAACGAAAAACCGAATAAAGAATGAAAAAAAGAATACTATATTATCTATTCATTCTGCTTCTGTTCCCTCATAATGGAACAGGACAGACGGTAGCCCGCATGAGCGACCGCCCGGTAAACACCAGCCAATGGATAACCACCCACTTTGCCCGCGGTGTGGTCCCTCCTTTCTCTTTCGAATATGGAGGTAAACCTTCACAGGAATTTATCAAAAGCTGGTCTTATACGGCTACGCGTCAGAAAAGTGACGATCCCAAGGTTCTGAAATACCTTTATACTTATCGTGAACCATCCGGAGGATTAAAAGTCGAATGTGAAGTGAAAGGCTTTACCGACTTCAATACGGTGGAATGGGTACTCCGTTTCACCAACCAGGGAAAGAAAAATACGCCGGAGATTGCCAACATAAAAGTGTCTGATATCACATTCCGCTACCAGCATCCGGGAGCATTCAACCTTCATCATTCCGAAGGCAGCCATGCATCCAAATCAGATTTCAGCCAGCAACTTACAATCTTGTCTCCGGGTGATAATCTTTATATGAGACCGGAAGGTGGACGCTCTTCACAAATGCGTATGCCATTCTTCAATATTGAATCTCCGGCTAATCAAGGAGTTATCGTAGCCATCGGATGGACAGGAACCTGGTTTGCCGATGTGCGCTGTGCAGACCAGCAAAGCGTAGCGCTTACCTCCGGAATTGAACGTTTGAAAACCTATCTGTATCCGGAAGAGAGCATCCGCACTTCCAGTGTATGCCTGTCATTCTGGAACGGTTCCGACCGGATGAAAGGACACAACCAGTTCCGCCGTTTCGTGCAAGCCCACCACACTTGGAAAGTAGGTGGTAAACCGACCGTATATCCAATATCGACCAGTTTCAACTACGGTGATCCTACTCCCTGTAATGAATATACCTGCCTGACTACAGATTATGCCATTGCTATGGTGAAACGGTATGAACAATTCAAATTAGTACCCGAAGTATTCTGGCTGGATGCCGGATGGTACAATCACTCTGCAGATGTAGCCAATCATAAGAATTGGGCGAACACCGTAGGAAACTGGACCGTCGACTCTATTCGTTTCCCCGAAGGATTACGCCCCATCGCCGACGAAGTGCATAGAGTTGGTTCCAAGTTCATGGTATGGTTTGAACCGGAGCGTGTTATGAAAGGCTCAGCTTGGGCACTGCAACACCCTCAATGGATGTTGGATGCCAGAGGAAAAGCCAAACAGGAAGACTGGACAAAAGATGGTGAGCACGACTCTTATCTATTCAATCTCGGAAATCCGGAGGCATGTCGATGGATGAGTAAATATATCGGAGACTTCCTCGAAGAAAATGGCATAGACTACTACCGCCAGGATTTCAATATAGAGCCGGAAGGTTTCTGGGCTGCCAATGATGAACCTGGCAGACAAGGTATCTGCGAAATCCGATACATTGAAGGACTTTATTCTTTCTGGGAATATCTGCTGAACCGCTTTCCGGGCTTGCTGGTTGATAATTGTGCCAGTGGCGGACGCCGTATTGACCTCGAAAGTATCTCACGCAGTGCACCGATGTGGAGAACAGATTACAGTTATGGAGAACCAATCGGCTATCAATGCCATACTTACGGATTGAACTTATACCTTCCCCTGCATGGTACAGGAACTGTGAGTGCCGATAAATTCACTTTCCGTTCCAGCCTCGGAACCTCTATTATCTACAACTGGAAAATAACCGAAGCTGGACAATCCATCTATGATATGCGCGACCGCCAGGCAGAGTTCAAAGAACTCCGCCCCTATTTCTATGAAGATTACTATCCGTTGAGTGGAATAAACAACATTACTTCGGAAAATATCTGGCTAGCATACCAACTTTATCGTCCGTCGGATGACAGCGGATACATCGTAGCTTTCCGCCACAAAGACAATCCGGACAAGAGCTATACTGTCAATTTATCAGGGCTACACCCTGACCACACTTATATACTCACCAATAAAGATACAGGAGAAGCTATAAAGAAAACCGGTAAAGAACTGGCTAACGGCTTCACGCTGACACTGGATAACCCGCAAAGTAGTCTGATAATCAAATACCAAAGTTCAACAACTGCCATACAGAAACTTTCTGTAGGAAAGAAAACCGGTGTAAAGCTCCGTGCTATAGGTGCAGAACTAGATCCCCACTTTCTCTCACAAAATGTGACCCGCAATGATGGAGCTAAAGCTGAAGACTGGGATCGCATCGTTGTGAAACGTGTCAAAGAAATGGGACTGCAAAGCTTACGGGTGATGGTGATGCCACAATGGTATGAGCCAAAGAATGACAATCCGGATGCATCCAAAATCGACTGGCATAATTTCACTTTCAACTCTGTAGAAATGCAATCACTCTACAAAGTATTGGATATGGCACAAGAACAGAAAATGGAAGTCACCCTTGTACTTTGGGGAGCCCCTCCGGGACATTTCCTGGCCGAAGGGAATTATGGTAACTGGGTAGTAGCCCCGACTAACTATGAAGAATGGAGCGAGAACTTTTCCGCACTTGTACAACACCTGCTCAACAACAAAAAATACACGTGCGTCAAAGAGATTACTCCGATCAACGAACCAGATTGGTCATATATCATCAAAGGTAAAGCTGCTCCCACCGCCGACTATATTGAAATGTGTAAAGTACTCGACAGACGTTTCAAAGAGGATGGAATAAGAAATAAAGTACATTTCAGCCTTTCTGACAATTCAGACGGAGGTACAGGAACGCATAAATATCTGGCAGCCTGCACGAAAGGACTGGCGAACGTTGCTGACGTATTCAACTCCCACACCTATATCTTCGGCTACGAAACTCCGAACTCCACAATTCTGGATTGGGAAAAACAAAACTCTCAATTGGCCTCTTCAGTTGGAAAAGCCCATTTCATCGGTGAATTCGGAGGTAATCAATGCGTAGGTGCCACCAGACAAAAAGATATCGACTTGTATGAACGAGGAGTACTCATGACACGCATAGCCATCAATCTACTCAATGCAGGAGCAAGCGGTGTTAGCTATTGGAGCCTGATAGACCAATACTATGGTAAGGATGCAGACTACGGAGCAATGCAGCAACTGGGTTTATGGAAGTATGTAAAGAAAACATACGCTTCGGAACCATACTACAACGATATCAAAAGTGATTACGAGGTACGCCCACAGTACTATGCCTATTCTCTGTTGACACGTTTCATACGCCCGGGAGCTGAAATCTATCCGATAGCAACACCGGAAGAATGGTATGCAGGAACTGCTGTTCGAAACACAAATGGCAAATGGGTATATGTTTTCGCCAATGGAATGGACCAGGAGAAAGCAATAAGCCTAATCAACCAACATACGCAAACCAAAGGGAATTATCAGGTTTACCGTTATATCAAAGACGGTTTACCTACCACAGACCAAATGTTGGCTCCGGACGCCCAGCCTCTCAAAGTGAACGATAAAATTCTATGTTTACTTCCGGCTCATTCTGTGATCGTCTTAAAACAAGAATAACTATGTACTCTATTTATTCATTAAACAAATAGTATTTATGAAAACACATTTCTACATTTTATTAATGCTTGGAATGGTATTCCTTTTGGGATGTGAAGACGAAAAGTTAGGCACAGACCTAGGAGTAACCAATGTAGTGCTTCCGGATATTTCGGAAGAATCCCTGGGCACAGAGATTACCATTCAGGGAAATGGCTTTATCGACTGTGATGTACTGGCTCTTTCTCCCCTTTCAGGAGGAACCGAACAGCCCATCTACATGGAAACCAGAGAAGTACAATCCGATCATATCACGGTACTTTACCCCTCTACGGCCACCAAAGATTCTTATGGACTTGTATTGGTACGCGGTAGCAAAATGCGAACATTAGGCGTCATCAACAGTACTGTTGGAGTTATGCCCGACGAAAACCTGCGTAATGCCTTGTCTGCTCTTTTCCCTGATATATTTAAAGGAGAAAAGATATCTTCCAGTGCTAAATATGTCACTTTCACTGATGGCACACTAAATATCAGCGATAAAAATATCACTTCTCTGGAGGGACTCGAATATTTCAGCAACATTCGGAAACTGATCTGCAACAATAATGATATCAGTGAAATTCCTGCAGAAGTACTATCCAGACTGTCTGAACTGACTGCACAAAACACTGGTCTGACCAAACTGGAACTAGCCACTTCGGAACAGCCGAACACGACATTGGTATCTCTCAACATAGATGGAAGTACCAAACTAGAATCTGTCGACCTGTATTATTGTTATAACATTGAGAAGTTCTCTGCTCTAAACTGTAAACTGGTATATCTGGATGTACGCAATTACCACAGTATCTATGGCGGATGTCTGAACTACAACAGCACAGACTTCAAATTTACTTTCAGCGATGACGCAAGTAAAGAACGACTCCTGAAAATGGAATCCTGGTGGATGGACTCATACTACAGCAATAGCGGTTCTATCGTAGATGCCATCAATAATGGAGTGACAGTGGAAGGGTACGACTGGATGCACGACTATCCCGATGGAAACAACAACTATTATTACAGTTACGGAAAATATCAGAAGACAATGAAAAAGTACGGAGAAATTCCTGATATCAATCTGCGAAACGCACTCAAAGCATTGGTTCCGGATGTATTCGATGGAGATAAAGTTCTGACAGTGGCTGCTCTGAATACTGAATACTTCAGGAATAACACGACCCTTGATCTTAGCAATAAGGGAATCACTAATCTGGAAGGACTACAATACTTCTGCGGATACAAAAACCTCATTCTGGATGGAAATAATCTGGGAGAAATCGATCTTAGTAAATACGCAATCAGTACCAGCTACACGGCAGGTCCGGTAGATGAGAAAGGAATTCAGACTTTCAGTGCCAAGAATGCAGGATTAACCAAATTCATTTCTGGCGATCAGTATATGATAACCTCTATAGATGTGAGCAACAATCCGGGATTAGCATATCTGGATATAAACCGGTGCAAATCCATCACATCACTAAATGCATCCGGTTGTCCGCTCACTTATGTTGATCTGCGTAATCTGGCAGGTACTTATTCCGTACTAGGTTACTCCGGTGGAGCTGTAGATGCCTCAAAAGTTCAGTTCTCATTTACCGACAGCTCTTCAACTCAAAGGAAGCTACTAGTAGAAGAATGGTGGATGGATAGCCCATGGAATGGCACAAGCCCATGTATTACCGCAAAGAATCAAGGTGTCCGGATAGAACGCTATGAATACATAGGATACGACAAGGATAAAATGTTGAGTTCATTTAATTAGACAGAAAACAATCTTAAACGTTATAGTTATGAAAAAAAGTTATTGGCTATACAAAATGTGCCTGTTGCTTGGGTTGGGAATCTGTATTCCCGTTACAGGAAATGCATCGGATATCGGAGATGCTACCCTGACACAGCAACAGTCTAAAATAACAGCCTCTGGAGTCGTCGTAGACGAGTCCGGTGAAAGCCTGATCGGAGCTTCCGTCATAGAAAAAGGAGCAGCAACGAATGGTACTATTACAGACATAGACGGTCGTTTCTCTTTATCGGTTGCCCCCAACGCTATACTGGAAATCAGTTATGTAGGTTATCAAAAGCAGGACATTCCTGCTAAAAAAGACATGCGTATCATCATGCATCCGGACGTAGCGAACCTGGAGGAAGTTGTAGTGGTAGCTTACGGTACCCAGAAAAAGGTTTCTGTCATCGGTTCCGTAGCTTCCATTGATCGAAAAGATTTGATGAAATCCTCATCGCCCAACCTAAGTTCCGCTTTATCCGGAAAACTCCCAGGATTGACAACTATCCAGACCTCCGGTGAACCGGGACGTGACGAAGTCACCATGTTCCTGCGTGGTGCTGCCACTACAAACGGAACAAACCCATTAATTATGGTAGATGGAGTAGCTGTAGACGATATGCGATCTATCGACCCGAACGAGATTGCTAATATCTCCGTATTGAAAGATGCTTCCGCAACAGCAGTATTCGGAGTACGTGGTGCCAACGGAGTGATAATGATTACCACTCGTAGAGGTGAAAAAGGAACTGCCCGTATCAGTGCCAATGTAGAATTCAGCATGCAGGAAATCGCTTTCAAGCCCGAACGTCTGGATTCATGGGACTGGGTCAGACTTCGCAATGAAGCACTCGTGAACGACGGAAATTCCGCTGAATTCCTCGGGCCGGACATTGATAAGTTCGACTCATGGAAAACAGGTAATCCTGTAGACCCGGATTTTTATCCGAATAATAACTGGCAAGATATCTTGTTCAGAGATTATGCTCCCATGACCAGAGCCAACATGAACGTTTCGGGAGGTTCGGACAAACTTCAATACTTTGTAAGTGCAGGCTATCTGCATCAGGGAGGTATGTTCAACGTAGAACCTAAATCCAGGTTGGGATACAATGCCCAGTCTTCATTAGACCGCTACAACTTCCGCTCAAATATCGACTACAAAGTCAATAAGTCGGTAAAGATTAACTTAAACGCTTCCTCTTATCTGGAACGGATCAACGGAACTTCCGCAAGTATGTCAAGTGTATTCAACAGCGCTTTGACCTCACGCCCTACTTCCATGTATCTCACCCCGGAAGGTGCATACGCTACTGATGCTATACGTACTTTCCCTATTGGTGCCGGATTATCCGTAGAAGATCCCGCCAACAATTCATTGAGTGCATATCCGCTAATCAACCGTTCGGGCTATCAACTGGAAACCAGATCGGGAATCAATGTTATCGGAGGAGTAGAAATAGATTTGGGATTTATCACTAAAGGGCTCTCTGTCAAAGGCCAGGTATCTTTCGACTCCAAAGGATTTGGGAAAACAATCGGAAAACGTTCCTATACCTGGTATACGTATCAGACATTAGCTTCAGGAGAGCATTTGTTTATCAATCGCCATCCTAGCCTGGAGGACGAAGACGGCCCGATTGAACTCACAAAGTCTTCCGAATCTTATTGGGTTATGAACTTACAGGGACAAATCAACTATAACCAGACCTTCGCCGGAAAGCATAATGTCACTGCTATGTTTCTAGCTCAACGGGACATCAAAGAATCCAAAGAAACATCCGGTGACCTACTGCTTCCTTACAACGTCATCGGTATTGCCGGACGTGCAACTTATGACTATGACAGACGTTATTTTGCAGAGGTCAACGTAGGTTATAACGGCTCTGAACAATTTTCACCGGACAAACGATTTGGTCTCTTCCCGGCTGCCTCTTTCGGTTGGCTGATTACTAATGAGGGCTTCCTTCAGGATAATCCGGTTTTGACCAATCTGAAGTTAAGAGCTTCTTGGGGAAAAGTTGGTAACGACGCCTTCGGTTCAGCCCGTTTCCTTTATCTGGATAATATCAGTCAATATTCCGTAGTCACCGACAGTAAAGGAGATCATTGGTTATCCCCAAGCTTGGGATATGCTTCCAATGGTTCCGGTTGGGGACAAGGTTACAAGATAGCCGAAAACTACATAGGAAACAAAAGCATCACATGGGAAACAGCTGAAAAACAGAATTATGGTATAGACATATCCTTGTATCATGATCTTTCCTTCTCATTTGACTACTTTGTTGAAAAAAGAAAAAATATTCTGATTATCCCGCAGACTACTCCTATGATTCAAGGTCTTCCCTCATCCGCTCTTCCACTGATGAACGATGGTGAAGTAAAGAATCAGGGATTCGAAATGGTCCTCGGATATCAGAAACAATTCAAAAACGGGCTATCTGTTTCTGCTAATGCAAACTTCAGTTATGCCAAAAACAAAGTATTGGAATATGACGAGCCACTATTAGGTAAGGATTATGCTTATCGCACCCGCACCACCGGCTTCTCATTAGGACAAAACTGGGGATATATCATCGACCACAGCTATGATCCTGAAAAAGGGCGTGACGGCACAGGATTCTTCTATAGCGACGAGAGTATTGCCAAGAGCGGACTGACTTATGAAGGTGTAGGAACACCGGAACCCGGAGACTTTATTTATAAAGATCTCAACGGAGACGGTGTCATCAATGACCGTGACAAGGCTCCCATTGGCTATTCCTCCCTATTGCCTCGCATCAACTACGGTTTCTCTTTATCTGCCAACTGGAAAGGATTCGATGTTTCTATCATGTTGCAGGGAGTAGGCCAATACAGCAAGACTTATTCAGGAGCCGGTATTTATGAAAGCAGCGGCAACTTTTACAAGATGCACATGGAACGTTGGAGCGAAGAACGCTATAATAATCACGAAAAGATTACGTATCCTCGTCTGTCCAGCAGTGGCGGCCCGAGCTTGCAGCCCAACGACTTCTTTATCATGGATGCCTCATATATACGTCTGAAAAATGCAGAAGTAGGATATACATTACCGGAAAGCATCAGCAAGAAAATCGGTGCTTCCAATGTACGTTTCTATTTAAGTGGTAACAACTTGTATACATGGACTCACCTGAAGACTGACAGCTTCGATCCCGAACAAAACAGTCCGGCAGCCTATCCAACAATGCGTACGTACAATGTAGGTTTAAATATTACATTTTAACGGCTAAAACAAAACCGATATGAAAAAAAGATTGATTTATATATGCATGTTTGCTTCCTTGCTCACATTCAGTTCTTGTAATGAAGCGTTGGATGTAGCTCCCGACGGAAGATTATCACTGGACGAAGTATTCCAAGATCCCGATCTGACTAAAGCTTATTTCAGTACTTGCTTTGACTATCTGCCTAAAAAGAGTTTACGATATCATTTCTGGAGCAACTATCCCGTAGCACTTAGTGATGAAGCGTGGGATTGCACGGATGGTTCCGGTGCCGGCTTTGCACATGCCGCATCCGGCAACTGTACCACCACCGACTTCTATCTCGACGTTCGCAGAGATATGGGTGACACCTACTCAGAAGGAGGATACTGGCAGTTATACTGGGGGCAAATCCGTATTATCAACACATTCCTCCAACGGGCAGCCACCGCCGCCATACCAAGAGAAAGCGACCGTGACCGTTGGGTAGCAGAGGCTCATGTACTCCGTGCTTATTTCTATATGGAGTTACTGAAATGGTATGGTCCTGTGCCTATTGAGAAAGAGCCATACGGTTTAGACTATGATTATTCAACTCTATCACGTCCTACTTTCGAAGACTGTGCCCGATTCATTGTAGATGATTGCGAAATAGCTTTGCAATCCAGCAACCTCCCTTGGCGACTGACAACACTCAACGAGAAGATCAGAATGACCAAAGGTATCGCAATGGCTATCCGTTCCGAAGCATGTCTATTCGCAGCCAGCACTTACAACAATGGCGGCAAAGATCTTTGGGAATGGGCTTACACAATCAACAAAGACTGTCTGGAACAGCTGAAAGCCAATGGATATGAATTGTATACTAAATGTGCGGATACTGAAAAGTACTATAACAATGCTTATATGGAGTACTTTACGCTCAATAACTATATCGGAACAGATCCCAGTGATAAAGAAACAATCTGGCAAAGTACCGAAGGCTATTGGCCCGACCCATACACCAATCCTTTGTATGACGTTATCGGAGCTCCGGTATTGGGAAACGCTCAATTAACTATTGTTCCTTCCCAAGAATTAGTAGACGCCTATGATATGCTAGCAACAGGAAAGCCTGTACTGGATTTATCGAAACCTTATAACGATGAGAAGCATCTGTCACCTAATTATAACCCTAATAGCGGTTATGACCCAGCCAACCCTTATAAGGGACGTGATCCTCGTTTCCAGGCTACAATTTTTTATAATAACAGTCCTGTGCTGTTAGGAAAGGAACCGGCAGTAGTAGAAACGTACGTGGGAGGAAATAGCGAAATCCGTACAAGTGGAAATACGAATACACGTACCGGTTATTATTGGAGAAAAAGAATGGTAAACGGTAACTGTAAGGCAGCCGGAGTGGCTGGATATGATGGCCGTTTCCGTTTTTACCGATTAGGCAAAATTTATCTGAATGCCGCCGAAGCCGCTATTGAAAGCGGACACCTTACCGAAGGCCTGGAATGGATCAATGAAATCCGTCATCGCGCAGGTTTTGATCCTTCGGTTGATCTGTCGACAAACGACAAGAACGAAGCTCGTTTATTGGTACGCCACGAACGCCAGATAGAGCTGGCTTGTGAAGAAGACAGATATTTCGATATCCGCCGTTGGACACCCGCCAATGAGAATATGGAAAATGAGAAGTTTACCACAGGTATGAGAATCACCAAAAATGGAAACTCATTCTCTTATGAAAGAATCAATCTAGGAACAGACGGCAGCAAACCGAGCAAAATGAGTTATGAAAAGAAATGGCACGTATATCCTATCCCTGCCAATGAAGCAGCCGTATTGGAAGGCACGACAGGACAGACGTGGCAAAATGCAGGATGGTAATCATAAAACAGAATGTATATGAAAAACAGAATAATCACACTTTTGTGCATCGTATGCCTGTTCACAGGCAATGAAGTATGCCGGGCACAAGTGCAAGAAGTTATATCCGGTGTGGTGCGGAATGAGAGCAACGAACCTTTAGACGGCGCAATCATTTCTGTCCCGGACAATCCCGAATACACCACAAGCAGTGATAAAGACGGAAAATTCATCATGGAGATTCCGTCGGGAGCCAGTATGGTCATTTGTAAGATTCCGGGATATCGGAACCAGACAATGAAATTCACTCTGAATAAACCGGTAGAGTTTTGTCTGATATCAGACATCGCCGGTCAGGATACATCTCTCGAAGTAGCCATGCTGCAGAAAGAGAGAAAAGGAGGTTATACAGGAGCAATCTCTACCGTTCAGGGAGAAGAGTTAGTTAAAACACCTAATAGCGGATTTTCAGCTACGCTGACCGGACGCTTGGCAGGATTGACTTCTATCCAATCCACCAGCACACCAGCCGATGATGCAACAATGATGTATATACGTGGTCTGAATTCCATAAACGGTAATTCACCTTTGGTTGTACTCGATGGAATTCCGGCTCCATTATTCGATATGAATACACTCGATGCCAACACTGTAGAATCTGTCAGTATTCTGAAAGATGCCGCAGCTAAAGCATTATATGGTCCGCGAGCTTCTTCCGGAGTAATTCTTATTACTACAAAAAGAGGCGAAATAGGACGTACTAAAGTAAATGTGAACATGGACTTCTCCATACAACAGGCTACCCAGCGTCCTAAAATAGTAAGTACCGGTGAATACGCACAAATGCGTAACCAGGCCTTACTCAATGACGGTGGCACTCCACTCTATTCTTTATATGAAATAGCCGGGTTTACAGATGGAACTATGCCGGGACACGACTGGTATGACACTTTTATGAATGATGCAGCCAGTATGCAACGTTACAACGTAAATATCAGCGGAGGTAACAACCGGGTTAAATACCTTGTTAATGCCGGTTATCTTCACCAAAACAGCCTGATTGATGCAGAGAAGAATGATAATTATAATCCTGCACTCAAATTGCATCGCTTCAACATTTTAGCTAATGTGGACGTCACTCTGCATCGTTATCTAAACTGTTTCCTTAACACAAATGTCACTATCGACCGGATGAATCAAGGATACAACGGGACAGGAGATATCATGAATTCGATCTATCAGATGGCCCCCACCGTACCTGGACCTATCACCGAAGACGGAAAAGTGATTACTGCAGAATACAATGAATATCCTACTTACGGACTTATCAACCGCTCCGGATATAGCCATCAAACAGGTATCAATCTGAACGTCGCTTATGGAATGAATCTGGATCTGGGATTCCTGACTAAAGGATTGAGCGTAAAAGGAATAGTAGGTTATGAAGCAAACTATGACGGAACAATCTATGGTTCTACTGACTACGCACGTTATGCAGCCAATGGCAGCGGACTTTTCGGTACTCACACCACTCTTCCTCTAAGTTTAAGTAAGACCGCTAATATGCGCTACTTTATCAACTTCCAAGGATTCATCAACTATAATCGTATTTTTGGAGGCAAACATGAAGTAGATGCATTTGTCAGCTATTTCAATGAGAATATGATGAAAAACGGTGATCTCCCATACGATCGTTTGTCATTAATGGGACATGTGAAATACGGCTATGATTCACGGTACTATATACAGGGAGACTTTACCTATGATGGCACAGAACAGTTCAAACCAGGTAACCGTTTTAAATTCTTCCCGACAGTATCTGCCGCTTGGGTGGTATCCAACGAAAGTTTCCTGAAAGACACAGATTGGTTGTCCTTCCTCAAAATACGCGCATCTGCCGGCTGGCTGGGTAATGACCAGATATCTGACACCCGTTTCCTGTATGCTACAGATGTACGTTATAAAGATGCAGGTTACTTACTAAGCAACTACTATGGCTTTCATACTGTAGAAGGTATGCAAGGTAATCCGTATATCCATTATGAAGAATCTTTCCAGCAAAATTACGGAATAGATGTTACCTTATTCAACTCACTAGGTATCACATTTGATTATTGGAACGTGAAACAGACCCAAATGGCTATCCAAAATAACAGTGTATCTTCTGCACAAGGTATCGCCAGTGAAAATCTGCCATTTGAAAATCTGGGTAAGATGAACAACAAAGGATTTGATCTTGAACTATCTTATATCAAGAATCTGAAATGTGGATTAAGAATGACTATCAGAGGGAATATGGGATACAATAAAAATGAAGTAACTGACATAAAAGAGTTGAACCGTACCGCCAGCGGATATTACTATCCATATCGTAAAACCGGCTATTCTGCAGGACAACAGTTCGGATATCTGATTGACTATTCCAACGGAAACGGCTACTATAATAGCCAGGAGGAAATAGATAAAAGCGGTCTGCGATTCTCTGGTGCTTCTCCGCGCCCAGGTGATTTCATTTACAAAGACTTAAATAACGACGGAAATATAGATGAGCGTGACCAGGCACCGATGGACAAAGCCCAGACACTACCTACACTTTCTTATGGTGGTTCTATTCAACTGGAATACAAAAACTTTGACTTGTATGTTCAGTTACAAGGTGTATCAGGTACAGCAGCCTATTACAGTGGATGCGGTATCTTCGATAATGCTTACCAAGGAGTGTACACAGACCTGCACCGTAATGCCTGGACAGCAGATCGCTATGCGGCAAATGAAAAAATCAGCTATCCGGCTTTGACCACAGGAAGCTCTTCAAGTCTCCAATCGAATGAATTCTTCTATTCCAAAAATAACTATATGAGATTGAAGAATGTAGTATTAGGTTATACACTTCCTAAACGTTGGAGCAGTAAGCTGAAACTGGAGAAAATGAGATTCTATATCAGCGGAGCCAATTTGTTGACCACCTCATCTCTCAAGTTCGATAATCTGGACCCGGAACAATATTCCTACTCTGTATACCCCATTTACAGAACATTTAACATAGGACTTAACCTGAATTTCTAAAGACTGAAGTTATGAAAATAAATAAAATCATATCAGGAGTATTCTCCTTGCTCATATTATCCTCATTCATAGGATGTACTGAAATTGAAGATCATCCGGACGGCCGTACGGATTACAGCGATTTGTTTACCACGAACCGTAAAACGTATACTTATATGAATCAATGTTATGGATGGATTCTGAATTACGGAATGAACTATAACTATACCATGCTAGCTGGTTGTACGGATGAAGCCAAAGATTCCTGGGAACTACAGAACGGAGTTACCCGCAAATGGAATGAAGGACAATTATCTCCCTTCAGCAATCCGCTGGAGGGCATCGAAGGAAATCCGGAAAACTACAATTATTATTATCAAGGGATTCGTGCCTGCAACATCTTTCTTGCCAATATCCCTACTGCCAGTGTCTACTCGGAAGATATACGTAACAGTTTCAAGGCACAGGTACTTACATTACGCGCTTTCTATTATCTTCAATTGGTGAAACGTTATGGAGGTGTTCCCATCATAACAACTCCCGACTACGATTATACCAAGGTTAAAAGAGGTACATTTGGCGAGTGTGCCCGCCAAATATTAGCTGATTGTCAGGCTGCTATTGATATTCCCACTGTTGAAGAATGGGGATGGCGTTCCTTAGATAAGGAGAACTACCGTCACGTTATGACAAAAGCCATCTGTGCAGCCATCCGTTCACAGATATCACTCTATGCAGCCAGTCCTCTGTACAATGACGGAACAATCACTTGGACAGAAGCCGCAGAAATTACTAAAAAGTCTCTGGATGACTGTCTGGCGAACAATTATGAACTTTATAAGAAACAGCCGAATGCTACAGCTGGTTATTCTCCTTATGATGTGTATTTCTATTCGCGCACTGACTTGCCGGTAGTTAATGACAAAGAAACCATTATGGAAGTTGGACAAATGTATATGTGGAATTATGCTGGCCTGCCAACTACCGACGGCCAGACAGATGCCGGTGCGTGTCCGTCGCAAGAGCTACTTGATGCCTATGAAGTTGTGAACGGTGACATGACAGAATCTTATCCTCTGCTCAATTTAGAGAGCCCTTATCTAGATGCCAATCATCTGCAGCCTAACTTGAATTCGGCTGTTCAAGGTCTCTACAATCAAGCCAAACCGTATGAGAACCGTGATCCGCGTCTTAAAGCTTCTATTTATTATGATGGTTCCAAACTAAACCTGGAAACCGGTGCACTACTCTCAACTAAGACAGGAGGAAACTGTGCACTTGATCCCAGTAATGCACGTTACACCTGTACCGGCTATTATACACGTAAGTTCTCGCATTATAAATCCGGACGTTCCGGCAATCTGGATGGCTACTTCAAAGAGTTCCGCCTGGCTGAATTATATTTGAATTATGCAGAGGCAGCTAATGAAGCATCCACTACCGGAACTGTACCCAATGATGCGGTAGACGCAGTCAATGCAGTACGTTCCAGAGTAGGTATGCCAGGCATTCCTTACGGATTATCCTGTGATCAGTTTCGTCTGCGAATCAGGAACGAAAGACGCGTAGAACTTGCTTTTGAAGAACACCGCTTCTTTGATGTACGCCGTTGGAAGATACTGGATCAAACAGATAAAGTAATCACCGGAATGAAAGCAAACTCAGATGGAAGTTACTCCCGTTTTGTAGTAGATAATAACCGAAAAGCATATAGTGAAAAATTCCTATTATATCCAATACCGGGTGACGAAGCAATCCGGTTACAGAATGCTTCAGGAACTAACTGTCAGAATCCGGGCTGGTAATCAAATCTAAAAAATACAGATTATGCAAAAGTGGTTATTAACTATTATTATTGCCATACTTCCTGTTATCACTGCATGTTCTAAAACCGATACGGAAGTATCTGTACCGGAAGAAGAAACAGGAAAGAAAACAGAGATTAAGTTCCTTCAACTCAACTTATGGGTGGAGTGTACCAAGGTGGAGCATGCTCCGGAATATCTGATAGAACAGATTGCTACCCTACAGCCAGACATTGCTACATTTTGCGAATTATATAAAGGTCCACAAGACGATCCCGTGATGCCTAAACTAATGCAAGGGCTTAAAGATAAGGGACTCATCTATTACGATGCACGAATAGACGGAAGAGCGGTCATATCAAAATATCCGTTCAAAGAGACAGAACGCATCAACAAATGGATGTTCAAAGCGATTCTGGATGTCAATGGGAAACGAGTGGCCGTTTACCCGGCACATTCAGAGTATCGTTACTACACCTGTTACTATCCCCGGGGATACAATGACGGTAGCGTTAATTGGGATAAACTTCCGGCTCCTATCACTGATGTAAACAAGATACTTGCTGTCTGCGAAGAATCAGACCGTATAGAATCCGCCCAAGCTTTTATCAACAACGCTGCCAAAGAGCTAGAGCAAGGAGCACTCGTGTTTTTTGCCGGAGATCTGAATGAGCCTTCTTATCTGGATTGGCAGGCCGATACAAAAGATCTATTCGATCATCGCGGATGTATCGTCAATTGGGGAACTTCCAAATTGTTGGTTCAACGGGGATATAAAGATGCCTACCGGGTAATTCATCCCGATCCGGTGAAATGTCCAGGATTCACTTTTCCAGCAGACAATAAATCAGTCATTCCAGAGAATCTCTCATGGGCACCGGAGGCAGATGAACGCGAACGAATTGATTTCGTTTACTATTATCCAAATAAAAATCTACAAATAAAAAGTGCCCAGATAGTAGGTCCAACAGGCTCTATTGTACGCGGACAAAGAATAGAAGAACAAACCAAAGATCCAATCATTCCGCCCGTAAACAATCAGTGGCCAAGCGATCATAAAGGAGTGCTGATTACGTTTTATATCAAAGAGTAATTACAATGATTAACAGGATGCAAAAGTGGATATACGTCATTATACTCCTGACCGGATACTCAATAAGAAGTTATACACAGAAGACCATAAATCTCAATATTCCTGTTGAGCAAAACTGGATGTTCGATAACGAACATCCAGTACGCTTCATGCTGGAATTGACATCTGCACAGTCAGGTTTTTCGGATAGGATACGCATGGACATTGCAACAGATTTCGGCAATGCTGTATCGTCTACCTTTATAACCTACTCTTTCGGAACAGATTCGATAGCTCCCGGTGGAGGCTTTCGCAGTCGTGCATCAGTCACTCTCACGAATCTCACTCCCGGATTTTACCAGGTTTGTTTCATTGCCGGCACCGACACTCTGAAACATTTCTTCTTTGGATACGAAGCCGAACAGATTTTATCCAAACCGGATGGTCCCCCTAACTTAAAAAGATTTTGGAATAAAACCATCACCGAACTTAAACGTGTACACCCTGCCTATAAAATGACACGTCTACCTGAATCTTCGAAGCCAGAGCGTGATGTTTACGAAGTAGAAATGCGCTCGCTTGAAGGAGAAATCTTACGGGGGTATTGGGCAGTCCCTACAGATGGTCAGAGTCATCCGGCCGTAGTGGTTTATCAAGGTTATGATGCCGTCACCTGGATTCCCAGTCCCGACGACTATCCCGGTTGGTGTATCTTGGTCATTCCACCCCGTGGACAAGGCCTCAACAAACCTTATAACCGCTTTGGTGAGTGGATTGCTTTCGGACTGGATTCACCCAAACATTACTATTACAGAGGTGCTTTTGCTGATACAGTCCGCAGTATTGATTTTATTTTTGCTCAGCCATGCTTTGACGGACAAAACCTTTTTGCTACAGGTATTTCGCAAGGTGGAGCGCTCACACTAGCAGCAGCGTCACTCGACCATCGTATTTCCGCAGCTGCGCCTATCGTACCCTTTCTGTCAGACTATCCCGATTATTTCCGTTTGGTTCACTGGCCTGCCAACTTGGTATTCGAAGGAGCTGCCCGGCAGAATATTGACAAAGATAAAATATTCTCATTACTAACTTACTTTGACTTGAAGAATCTGACCGGATGGATCAAATGCCCAGTATTAATGGGATTCGGACTTCAGGACAACATTACACCACCACATACAAATTTTGCAGCATACAATCACATCCGTACACCTAAACGCTGGATATGTTACCCTACATCAGGACACTTTGCAGCTTATGAGAACATGGACTCATGGATTGCTGAAAGTACTCGTTTTTTCAATCAGTATGTAGTGTGGTAATAATCTGAACTGATAAAAACGAAACAGGCACAAACACTATAACAAGAGGTTAGTTAGGTTAGAAACCAGAAGAGTAATTCTGTTAAATAGAATTCTCTTCCGGTGTTTTATAGTTACTTTCTTCTAATAAGATTCACTGAAATCGAATAAAAACAATATATTTGCATAGATGTAAACACCTTAAAAAATAAATTAGTGAGAAAAGTAATTCTTTTATTTCTGCTATTTTTAAGCGTAGCTGGAGTCCGCACACAAGGTCAAAACATCACTTTTAGCCACTTGACCACGGACGACGGACTCTCCCAATTTTCTGTCAATAGCCTTTATATTGATGAACGGGGGATTATATGGATTGGCACGCGTGAAGGACTGAACCGGTATAACGGTAACGATATCAAAAGTTTCAAACTTAATAAAAACGATCCGAACAGTTTGTTCAGCAATACAGTGCTGCGTATCACCGGAAACAAAAACGGGAAGGTATACCTGCTCTGTACGGACGGGGTAGCAGAGTTCGATCTGACCACACAAAGATTCAAAACGTTGCTGCAAGGCAATGTGGATGCTATTTATTTCAACGAGAAATTATATATCGGGAAAAGAGAAGAAGTGTTTGTATATAATGAAAGTACCGGAAACTTCGATCTCTACTATCATCTTGCCGGAAAAGATATCACCCTCTCCTGCCTCCACCTGGACGAAAAGAAAAATCTGTGGATGGGAACTACCAGTAACGGACTTTACTGTTTATCGGGAGACAAAAAGATTTCCCAACCTGTCACAAGAGGTAATATCGCGAGTATTTACGAAGATTCGTCTAAAGAATTATGGATCTGTACCTGGGAAGAAGGACTCTACCGGATAAAAACAGATAGTACCATTGAGAACTTCCGTCATGATCCTAAAAATCCAAACAGTATTTGCACCGATTTCGTAAGGAGTTGCTGTGAAGATAATGCAGGAAATCTGTGGATAGGAACCTTTCACGGGTTAAATCGCTATGAAAAGAGCACAGGTAAATTCCAACTTTACACTGCCAACGCGAACAAACCCGACGGACTTACCCACTCCTCCATCTGGTGCATCGTCAAAGATGAACAAGGAACAATTTGGCTGGGTACTTATTTCGGAGGTGTCAACTATTTCAATCCAGAATATGAAATCTATACCCGTTACAAAACCGGAGATACAGAGAAAGAAGGTCTAAGTAGTCCGATCGTCGGTAGAATGACTGAAGATAAGGACGGAAACCTGTGGATTTGTACCGAAGGCGGCGGCGTGAATGTGTATAACCGGAAGGATAACACCTATCGGTGGTATCGCCACGAAGAGGGCAAAAATAGCATTTCCCATAACAATGTCAAAGCAATCTACTACGACCGGACTAATGAAATCATGTGGATAGGTACACACTTGGGAGGATTGAACAAACTCGACCTGCGTACTAACCGTTTCACAGTCTACCGAATGAAAGCCGGAGACCCAACCTCACTACCTTCGGATATCGTCCGAGACATTGTACCTTATAAGGACAAGCTGGTTGTCGCCACACAAAACGGTGTTTGTCTTTTCAATCCGGCAACAGGCGCTTGCCAACAGCTCTTCAAAGAGACTAAAGAAGGAAGAGGTATTGGCATGGTAGCCAGTCTTTGCATTGATAAAGACGGTACATTGTGGATTGCGGCTACCGGGGAGGGTGTTTATTCTTACCGGTTCGACAGCGGTAAACTTACTAATTATCCACACAATCCCGCTAATCCGAACAGTCTTAGCAACAATAATATCAACAGTATCATGCAGGACAGTAACGGTAATCTGTGGTTCTGCACCTCCGGAAGCGGTCTCGACCGTTACCGTAAGGCAAGTGATGACTTTGAAAACTTCGATGTACAGACAGATGGTTTATCCAGCGACTGTATCTACGAAGTATGCGAATCGTCCATACAGAAAGGAGACTTATTGCTGATTACCAATCAGGGATTCTCACAGTTCAACTATCCAAGCAAGAAATTCTATAATTACGGTACGGAGAATGGATTCCCGTTGACTGCCGTCAATGAAAACGCACTATTTGTGACACATGACGGAGAAGTATTCCTTGGCGGTATTCAGGGAATGATTTCTTTCTGGGAGAAAAAATTACATTTCACTCCCAAATCATATAATATCATTCTTTCCCGCCTGTTTGTCAACGGAAAAGAAGTAGTTCCGGGAGATGAAAGCGGCATCCTGGAACAGTCGATCTGTCATACTCCGGAAATCAGTCTGAAAGCGAATCAATCGATGTTTAGCATCGAATATGCCACTTCCAACTTCATCCCTGCCAACAGAGATGAAATTCTCTATCGCCTGGAGGGTTTCTCAGACGAATGGAACCATACTTACCGGAAGCAAACGCTGATTACTTATACAAACCTGAATCCGGGTAAATATACCCTTGTCATCAAATCACAGAGGGAAGGAATAAAAGAGGCCAGACTGCTGATTATCGTACTCCCTTCATGGTATGAGACATGGTGGGCTTACCTGATTTATACCATTGTCACTATCAGCCTGTTATGGTATCTTATTCAGAACTATAATTCGCGCATCAAACTCCGTGAGTCTTTGAAGTACGAAAAGAAGCATATTGAAGACCTCGAAGCATTGAACCAGTCGAAACTCCGTTTCTTCACTAACATCTCGCACGAATTCCGCACACCGTTAACGCTGATCGTGGGACAAGTGGAAACTTTGTTGCAGGTGCAGACATTTACGCCTAATATATATAATAAGGTGTTGGGAATTTACAAGAACAGTCTCCAATTACGGGAACTGATTACGGAACTACTTGATTTCCGTAAACAGGAACAGGGTCACATGAAGATCAAAGTTAGCCAGCACAATCTGGTTAACTTCCTGTATGAGAATTATCTGCTCTTCCTCGAATATGCGAGCAGTAAACAAATCAACTTCAAGTTCAACAAACAGAAGGATGACATTGAAGTATGGTATGACCAAAAGCAGATGCAGAAAGTGATAAACAACCTGCTGTCTAATGCAGTGAAGCATACCAAGGCCGAAGATACAATTTCGATTAATGTATCGCAGGAGAAAGACCATGTCATCATTGAAATAAAAGATACAGGTACAGGTATCGCCGCTGCCGAAATTGATAAGATATTCGACCGTTTCTATCAGACCGAGCATCTCAACTCGCTGAATACCGGAGCCGGTACAGGCATCGGACTGGCACTGACGAAAGGTATTGTGGAACTTCATCACGGCACAATCCGGGTAGAAAGCGAACCGGGCAAAGGAAGCAGTTTCATTATCACCCTCAAACTAGGCAAGGAACACTTCACAGAAGAGCAAATAGCGAAAGATGATACGGAAACCATCCAGCAAACAGAGACTATTGTTCCTTCAGTAGAAATAATCCCTGATTCGGAATGGAAAGAAGAAGATAACAAGCGCATCGAAGACGCCAAAATGCTGATAGTGGAAGACAATGAATCTATCAAACAGATGTTAGTCGGTATTTTCGAAACATTCTATCAAGTCAGTACGGCTTCCGACGGAGTAGAAGCATTAGAGATGATACAGAAGGATATGCCGAGCATCATTTTAAGTGATGTCGTAATGCCACGCATGTCGGGTACGGAACTTTGCAAACAGATCAAGACGGACTTTAACACTTGCCATATTCCGGTGGTATTATTAACCGCACGTACTGCTATAGAGCACAATATCGAAGGTTTGAAGATTGGTGCGGATGATTATATCACGAAACCGTTTAATACCAATCTTCTGATTTCCCGCTGCAATAACCTAGTTAATTCCCGCCGGCTATTGCAAGAGAAGTTCAGCAAACAACCACAGGCTTTTGCCCAAATGTTGGCTACCAACCCGATGGATAAGGAGATGCTCGACCGCGCGATGGCCATTATCGAACGTCATCTGGACAATACGGATTTCAACGTTAATATCTTCGCCCGCGAAATGGGTATGGCACGTACGAACCTATTCACTAAACTGAAAGCAGTTACAGGCCAGACCCCGAATGATTTCATCCTAAGCATACGTCTCAAAAAAGGCGCTGTCATGTTAAGGAATAACCCGGAGCTGAATATCACGGAGATCTCTGACCGGATTGGGTTCTCCTCCTCCCGCTATTTCAGTAAATGTTTCAAGGAGATTTATCACGTCAGTCCGCTGGCTTATCGTAAAGGAGAAGAGAGCGAAGAAGAAGGGGACGGAGAAGAAACAGATTAGCAGGCAACTATACAAGCACTCTTGCAAAATAATCTTATATTATTAGGCACGGATCACACGGATTTCACGGATTAAAAAACGATGAGTATGAAAACAACAGCGTTAATCCGTGTAATCCGTGCCTAAATTTATGATATAAACGGTTTCTTAGTCCGGACATCTTCGCCCGAATAAAGAAGGTAACCTCTTAAGTGTACTATTTTGTACTTCACTTGTACATTCCTACTCATTCTTTTTCTTCCATTCGCTTATCTTTGTGTTCATTACATTATTTCCTAAAACATTCAGCATTATGAAAAACGTTTCGCGTCTACTTCCCCTATTGTCCGGCATCGTCACGCTGTCAGGATGCAATCATGCACCCCAAAAGAACAATGGGCAGAATAGCCAAAAGCCTAACATTATTTATATATTTGCAGATGATCTCGGCATTGGTGATTTAAGTTGTTATGGAGCAACAAAAGTGAGCACTCCCAACATCGACCGGTTGGCAGGACAAGGAGTACAATTCACCAATGCTTATGCAACTTCTGCCACCAGCACCCCTTCCCGTTTCGGACTCCTGACAGGTATGTATCCTTGGAGACAGGAAAACACAGGAATCGCTCCCGGCAACTCTGAACTCATTATCGACACTACCTGCATCACCATGGCAGATATGCTGAAAGATGCAGGATACGCAACCGGTGCAGTAGGCAAATGGCATCTGGGACTCGGTCCGAAAGGTGGAACCGACTTTAACAACCGGATTACCCCTAACGCACAAAGCATCGGGTTCGACTACGAATTTATTATTCCGGCTACCGTAGACCGTGTACCTTGTGTATTTGTAGAAAACGGACATGTCGTAGGACTTGACCCCAATGATCCTATCACCGTAAACTACGACCACAAAGTAGGCGACTGGCCTACGGGAGAAGAGAACCCAGAGCTCGTCACTTTAAAACCCAGCCAGGGACACAACAATACAATTATCAACGGCATTCCCCGTATCGGCTGGATGACCGGAGGAAAATCCGCCCTTTGGAAAGATGAAGACATAGCCGATATCATCACCAACAAGGCCAAGAATTTCATTGCATCCCATCAGGAAGAACCCTTCTTCTTATATATGGGTACGCAAGACGTACATGTACCACGCATCCCCCACCCACGTTTCGCAGGCAAAAGCGGACTCGGCACTCGTGGCGACGTCATCCTGCAACTGGACTGGACCATCGGTGAAATCATGCACACACTGGACAGCCTCCACATCGCAGACAACACCATCCTGATCTTTACCAGCGATAACGGTCCTGTTATCGACGACGGCTATCAAGACCAAGCTTACGAACTTCTCAACGGGCATACTCCGATGGGGATCTACCGTGGTGGGAAATACAGTGCTTACGAAGCGGGGACACGCGTTCCATTTATCGTCCGCTGGCCTGCCCGAGTAAAGCCGAACAAGCAACAAGCTCTTTTCTCTCAAATAGATGTGTATGCATCGCTCGCCTCCCTTTTGGACCAACCTTTACGTAAAGGAGCTGCTCCCGATAGTCAAGAACATCTGAACGTACTCCTCGGCAAAAATAATACAAACCGTGAGTATGTCGTTCAACAGAATCTCAATAACACACTTGCCATCATAAAAGGTCAATGGAAATACATCGAACCGAGCGACGGCCCCGCTATCGAGTATTGGACGAAAATGGAGTTAGGCAACGACAAACAGCCTCAACTTTACGATTTATCCTCCGATCCATCGGAGAAAACGAATGTATCAAAACAATACCCCGACATAGTGAAAGAATTATCTGAATTACTAGAATCCGTAAAAGAAAAATAGTTTATGAGAACAGGAAAATTGTATGATTTTGCACCAATCTTGAATAATTCTATCCATATTAGAATATTCAATCCATCTATCTTTGCAAGCGTAGATTCAATAAAATCACTTAATTTTTAATATATGAAAAAACATTTATCCACTCAAACTAGAAAAAGGATGCTCTCCTCCATCGGACTGATCCTGTTTTCTGTTTCTTTTGTACTTGCACAGGTACTTGTTAAAGGTACAGTGAAGGATAACTTAGGAGAAGGAGTACCGGGAGCCAGTGTCCAGGTAAAAGGTACTTCGCAAGGAACAATCACTGACCTTGACGGTAAATTTGCTTTTAACGTGCCCAATAAAAATTCGATATTGGTTATTTCTTTCATTGGTTATGTCACAGTAGAAATGAAGGTGGACACTCAAAAGCCAATGGTTATCACATTAAAGGAAGACACAAAGACATTGGACGAAGTGGTAGTAGTCGGCTATCAGGAGATACGCAAGAAGGATCTGACTGGCTCTGTTGCCAAAGCCAGTATGGCGGAACTACTTAGCACTCCGACTGCTTCTTTCGGCGAGACATTGGGCGGACGTATTGCCGGTGTCAACGTAAGTTCGGGCGAAGGTATGCCGGGCGGACAGATGAACATCGTCATCCGTGGTAACAACTCTTTGACACAGGACAACTCTCCTCTTTATGTCATTGACGGTTTCCCGGTGGAAGACCCCTCCATAGCCGCAGCCATTAATCAGAACGATATCGAGTCACTCGACTTCCTGAAGGATGCCTCTGCTACCGCTATCTACGGTGCCCGTGGTGCCAACGGTGTCGTGATGATTACAACCAAGAAAGGAACAATCGGCCAACCTAAAATTAAATACGACGGAAGTTTCGGTATTCAGCATATCACCAAAACGATCCCGATGATGGATGCCTATGAATTCGTCAAACTACAGGCAGAACGTAGTCCCAAAGATATGGAAACTACCTACTTCATGAATTATGACGGTAAGAAATGGGGACTGGAAGATTATAGAAATATCCCGCAATATAACTGGCAGGATGAAATCTTCCGCAGCGCATGGATGCAAAGCCACAATGTCAGCCTGACCGGTGGTTCGGAAGGAGTTCGCTACAATGCTTCTTTATCTTATTATGACCAGGACGGTATCTTGTTGGAATCAAACTACAAACGTGTACAAGGCCGTATGGGTACTACCATCCAAAAGAAGAAACTGAAAATCTATCTGACGACCAACTATTCCAGTACTACAACTACCGGTGGTTCTCCTTCCCAGAACTCATACAGTGGTATGAATAACCTGTTCTATAGTGTATGGGGATATCGCCCTGTGACCGAACCGGACAGACCATTAAACTCGTTGATGGATAACATCATGGACGACGCGATAAACAATACCAACGACTATCGTTTCAACCCTATCATGTCTTTGAAAAATGAATATCGCAAGACGTACGCGAACTATATCCAGTTCAACGGATTTGCAGAATATGAATTTATCAAAGGATTGAAGTTGAAAGTTTCCGGCGGTTACACATTCGATACCCGCAAAGGGGAAACATTCAACAACTCGAAAACTCGTTATGGTAATCCGAAATCATCCGATAAGGTGAATGCAGAAATCTACCATTCTCAACGTGCAACGTGGTTGAACGAAAATATTCTAACCTATCAGACCAATATCAAACGGAAGCATTTCTTTAATAGTATGGTAGGTGTAACTCTGCAAAATTCTGACTATGAATACTATTCATACAAGACAGTGCAAATTCCAAACGAAGCACTCGGGATGGCAGGAATGAGTGAAGGAACTCCCAGTACGACCAAATCATTAAAGAGTTCCTGGTCTATGCTCTCTTTCCTGGGACGTTTGAACTATAACTACAAATCATTGTATTATGCAACGGTTTCTTTCCGTTCCGACGGTTCTTCCAAATTCCGTGGTGATAACCGTTTCGGCTATTTCCCTTCCGGTTCATTGGCATGGGGATTCATGGAGGAAGATTTTATGAAACCATTGAAGTCTGTTGTTTCTTCCGGTAAATTAAGAGCAAGCTGGGGATTGACCGGTAACAACCGTGTAGGCGAGTATGATACGTATGCTTTATATCAGATATTAAAAGATAAAGTTGGAGATTTTATTTCGATCGGTAGCCTACCGAGTGGTGTATATCCGTTCGAAAACAGCCTGACAAGTGTAGGTACAGTGCCCACTTCCTTAAGAAACAGAAAACTGAAATGGGAGACTACCGAACAGTGGAACCTGGGTCTGGACTTAGGCTTCCTGGACGAACGCATCGGATTAACCGTAGACTGGTATCGTAAAACGACTCGTGATTTGTTGCTGAATACTGCACTTCCCACCTCTTCCGGTTATTTCAGTGCCATGAAGAATGTAGGAAAGGTACGCAACCAAGGTATCGAGCTCACATTGAACACAACCAATATCAAGAACCGTCATTTCTCATGGACTACTAACTTTAATATCGCATTCAACAAGAACAAAGTATTAGAATTGGCCGAAAACCAATCTTCTCTGTTGAGTGCAGCCAAATTTGACCAGAACTATAACTCTCAATACAGCTACATTGCCAAAGTGGGTTATCCGATGGGAATGATGTACGGATTCATCTACGAAGGTACATACAAATACGAAGATTTCGACAAAGTAGGTGATACATATACACTGAAACGCAATGTTCCGTATTTCTCTTCCGAAAGTAATACACAACCGGGTATGCCGAAATACGCAGACCTGAATGGTGACGGTATCATCGACGATAACGACCGCACTATGATCGGTAACGGTATGCCGAAACATACGGGCGGATTTACCAACAATTTCGAATACAAAGGATTTGACTTGAGCATCTTCTTCCAATGGTCGTATGGAAACGATGTATTGAATGCCAACCGCCTGTTCTTCGAGAACAGCAATAAAACACGTGACTTGAACCAATACGCAAGTTACGCAGACCGCTGGACACCGGAAAATCCGGAAAGTAATATTCCGAGAGCTACCGACTCCGGTTCTAACAAAGTGTTCTCTACACGTATTATCGAAGATGGTTCGTTCCTTCGTCTGAAGACCGTGTCTTTAGGATATACACTGCCGAAACAACTGACCAAGAAATGGAAGATAGACAATGCACGCGTATTCGTTGCCGGTCAGAATCTATGGACATGTACAGGGTATTCCGGTTACGACCCGGAAGTATCTATCCGTGAAGGCGCACTGACTCCGGGACTGGACTTCTCCGCTTATCCGAGAGCCTACTCTATCAGTTTTGGTATAAACTTAGGTTTCTAATCAATCATCCTTCAAACAATTACGTATATGAAAACAATAAAAATAATCATCATATCACTTCTTGTCGGACTTAACCTGACTTCCTGCGATTTCTTGGAAAAAGACCCGACATACACCACTCCTGAAAACTTCTTCAAAAATGAAGCGGACGCTACCTCTTGGCTGACAGGAACCTATGCCATTCTGGGACAAAGTTCCTTCTACGGAAATGAGTTCTTATACCTTGTAGGAGGTGACGATCTGGGACACTATGGTGGTGCCAACCGCGGACCTAACAAAAGTGGGTTGATCTGTAACAATGCCAACACAAGTGATCCGGCCGTTGCAGCATTGTGGTACACATTATACTCCGGCATCAACAGAGCCAATATTTTCCTGGAAAATATTGATGCAGTGCCCGATATGAACGACGATACCCGCAAGCAGTACAAAGCCGAAGCCCGTTTCTTACGCGCATTCTATTATTTTACTTTGGTAGAATGTTGGGGAGATGTACCTTTCAAGACTACTTCTACAGAAGATGCCTATAACCTCTCCATTCCACGTACGGACAAACAGACGATTTATGATTTTATCATCAAAGAGATGTATGGTTCTGCCGAGGATCTCAAATCTGCTCAAGATTTGAACTATTTGCCGGGACGTGTTTCCAAATCGGCAGCTTGGGGTATGTTGGCACGGGTATATATGTTCAGAGCCGGCGAACCTAAGCGCGACAAGGAAGTGGGTTTGGCTAACAACACGACTAGTGCCGAGATTACAGAATATTTCAAAAAAGCAAGTTACTATGCACAGTTAGTCAAGAATGAGGGTCATTCACTAACTGCCAAATATTGGGACTTCTTTATCGACATTTGTTCTGATAAGTATAACACTGCTCTCAATAAGGATGGTGCCAAGGCTAATGAAAGTATTTGGGAAGTAGAATTTGCAGGTAACCGTTCGACGGATGTACGTGCAGAAGGTAGAATCGGTAATATTATCGGCATTCAGGGTAAGGACCTTTCTTCCAAAGCATCCATCACTGGTAAAGGTGATCCGGGCTATGCATACGCTTTTATCTGGAATACTCCTAAACTGCTGGAATTGTATGAAGCAAACGATGACATTGACCGTTGCAACTGGAATATTGCTCCATTCACTTACACCCAGTCAGCAGGAGAAGGTACTCCGGTGGACGGTCGTGAATTTGTAAAGGGAAAAAGAGATGAAGTGGAACAACAATACTGGGATAAATCCTTCAGCTATGGTAAAACAGAGCCGGGGTCTACTTACGGTGATCGTGAATCGAAGAACGATGCCAATAAGAACCGCAACAGGGCTGCCGCCAAATATCGTAGAGAATATGAAGCAGACAAGAAGAGTAAAAACGATACTTCCATCAACTTCCCTCTTCTCCGTTACTCTGACATTCTGCTAATGATTGCAGAGGCAGAAAATGAAGTCAACCATGGTCCCAATGATTTGGCGTATGAATGTATCAATGCAGTAAGAGAACGTGCAGGAATCAAAAAACTTGCAGCAAATCTGGATGAAGAGAGCTTCCGCAAAGCGATCAAAGACGAACGTGCAATGGAACTCTGTTTCGAGTACACACGTCGTTTCGACCTGATCCGTTGGGGAGACTATTACAAACTGATGCAGGAACAAGTGGACAAGGCACAGGCTGACGAATCCTGGAAATTCGGAATCAATGTATATACTTACTTCAATATTCCGAAGTCTTACAATTATTTCCCGATTCCTGCCAATGAAATTGGATCAAACGGTGCTATCAAAACGAATAATCCGGGTTGGTAAATCCCTTATTAACTTTAAAAAGAAAAGGATATGAAGACAATATATAAAAGTTTGATGACTATCGCTTTTGCCGGACTATGTCTCGCTTCATGCGACAAGGAATTAAAAGAAGACACAGCAATGGAAGTTGGTGTGGTGACAGACAGCAATGTCAGCTTCGATGGCAAAACTGTAACTGTAAAGAAAGGAAGTCCGGTAACGTTCAGCTTCGATGGTGACCCTGATTTTATCAGTTTCTTCAGCGGTGAGATAGGGCACGAATACAAACACCGGAACAGAATTGAAATGCAACCGGAAGACGTAGAAAAATGTGAAATCAATTTCTCTATAGTATATGACTATGGCAATGCGAAAACCATCGAAGGTTCTACTCACATATTAATATCCGATCAATTCGGAGGGATTAGTGGCAACAACGTGGAAAAAGACAAAGAAGCTGTTACTAACTGTGACTGGACGGAACTTGTCAGCCAAGAAGATCTTCCCAAAGCAACCAAAGTTACTAAAGACTATTCCTGCCCTTTGACTTCTTACTTGGGCAAGGAAATCAGCATTGCTTTCCGCCTGAATCCCCTTGACAACAGCGCTACAATGCCTGTTATACATATTAAAGGATTACAACTTAATCTAGAATTCAACAATGGGAAATCAACCACAATTAATGCAAAGAACTTCGAATTCTCGGCTTTAAATGTAACCTACAATTTAGATGATCTTTCAAAAAACAACACTCATCTTACCAAACTGAAGGAAGCATTAGGAAACAAAAATCTCACACTTGAAGAAATGAAAAGTGCTGAATATGCAGACAAGATAGCATACACCACAGTGGATGGTAATATTCCTTATTTTTGGAGAATTAGCCAACCAAACGATTTCGTAACTAGCGGGGGTAGCAAAGATTATACCAAAGGAGATACTTGGCTTATTTCCAATCCAATCCTCCTCAATGGTTCCTGCGATCCTGACGCTGGTGTAGCCATCAAAAATATCTCGCAAACATTAGAGATATACTCACATACCTACGAGGAGGCCGGAACATATACCGCTACCTTCGTAGCCAACAATGCAAACTACGTCCATCAAGGTGGTCAAGTAGTACGTGAACTGACTATAAACGTTGTAGAATAAAAGCATATCCCCCAATTTTTCTAACCTTCAATCATAGAAAACGTTTATAAAAATCAGACTTTAATCAATTTAACATCAGAAAGAGAGGGACCGCGAGGTTCCTCTCTTTTACTTTTACCATATCTTTCCACCCTCTTCCCTTTCTTCTCCTCCGAAAAAGCATTTTTCTTTACTCAACTAGCGTATAAATCAACATTTATATATAAGTTTGCACAAAAATAAAAACAATGCAAAAGACTCTTCCTATTCATTTTGCCCCATTACAAGGGTATACCGACGTGATTTACCGTAATGCTCATGCTGCCTGCTTCGGAGGTATAGATACTTATTATACCCCATTTGTACGACTCGAAAAAGGCGGATTTCGCCATAGAGATGTCCGAGGAATCGAGCCCGGGAATAATCAAGTACCCCATCTGATTCCACAACTGATAGCTCCCTCTTTTGAGAAAGCAGAAAAAATCTTATCCCTACTCATTGAAAAGGGATATAAGGAAGTCGATATCAATATGGGGTGCCCTTTTCCCATGCTGGCTAAACGCCACAATGGTTCCGGTATTCTTCCTTATCCCGAAGAAGTGCAAGCGTTACTTAGCTGGCTGATTACGGAATATCCGCAAATTAGTTTTTCTATCAAAATGAGGTTGGGTTGGGAAGATCCGGAGGAATGTCTGAAACTGGCTCCGATTATCAATGAGCTCCCCCTACGACAAGTGGTTATGCATCCCCGCTTGGGAAAACAGCAATATAAAGGAGAAGTCGACCTTAAAGCGTTTGAAGCCTTTCAGGGAGTCTGCAAACATCCGCTCATCTATAATGGGGATATCAATAGTGTAGAAGATATTCACCGCATTCAGGAACAGTTTCCCGGACTAGCCGGAATGATGATAGGACGGGGATTACTTGCCAACCCGGCATTAGCTTTGGAGTATAGACAAAACCGTGCACTCGAGTTCGATGAAATGAGAGAAAAATTGCAATCTATGCACAAATGCGTATACAATCAATATGCAGAACAGTTGGAAGGAGGAGACGAACAACTTCTGAACAAAATGAAAACTTTCTGGGAATATTTAATGCCGCAAGCAGACAGAAAATTACTGAAAGCAATTCATAAAAGCACAAGTCTCAATAAATATAATCAGGCAATCCTTGCCTTTTTTAATCAACGATGAACTGATAACCAGTAATTTTACGTAATTTTGCGCCCGTTTACAAACATGCACATTATGAAAAAATACATTCTAATCTTTCTTTGTCTGATAACCGTATCGGGCAGTTTCGCACAAATGCAGGATTTCAAGTTC
>NZ_EQ973360.1:349589-383020 GCF_000157055.1 Bacteroides sp. 2_2_4
CCGGAGGGGAACGATTTGACCTCAACACCCAACAGTAACTTCTATACTTTATATTCACGCCTTGGAGTAGACGTTGCCGGTCCAAAACTGGGAACAGCCAAGACGTCTGCCAAAGTAGAAGTCGACTTCCGCGGCACAGGCACTTCTTATTCGGTCATTCGCCTTCGTCATGCTTATTTGAATCTGGATTGGGGTAAATCGGCTTTATTGCTCGGGCAAAACTGGCATCCGTTATTCGGAGATGTGTCTCCGCAGATTCTTAATCTCTCCGTAGGAGCACCGTTCCAACCATTCAGCCGTGCGCCACAAATTCGTTATCGCTATACAAACAAGAATTTCCAACTTACCGGAGCCGCAGTGTGGCAATCACAATATACTTCACAAGGACCGGAAGGGAAAACACATAAGTATCTGAAGCAAAGCTGTATTCCCGAAATTTACTTAGGATTAGACTATAAAAGTAAACAATTGCAAGCAGGAGTAGGCGTCGAAATGCTTTCACTGAAACCTAGAACGGAAGCAATACTCCATCATTATTTTACAGACCCGTATACCGGCTATATGCATTCAATGGAAACAACCTTCAAGGTGGACGAACGCATTACCACCCTGTCCTACGAAGCCCATGTAAAATATACGAATAAAGATTGGTTTATAGGTGCGAAGAGTGTATTAGGATCCAATCTGACACAAGCTTCCGGTTTGGGTGGATTCGGGATCAAGTCTGTCAACGAACAAACGGGAGAACAAGAATATACTCCGATACGTTTCTCCAGCTCTTGGTTCAACGTTGTCTACGGACAGAAATGGAAGCCGGGAATCTTCGTAGGCTATGCCAAGAATCTGGGAACAAGTGATGCACTATATGCTCCCAAAGGAAATGATGCAAAACTTTATGGAACAGGAACAGACCTTAACCAATTAGTTACGGCAGGAGCAGAACTGACCTACAATGTCCCCCACTGGAAATTCGGGTTGGAATATACATTAAGCTCTGCATGGTATGGTTCGCTCAATACGTCCAATGGGAAAATTCAAGATACCCATGCCGTATGTAACAACCGTATTGTTGCCGTTGCCATGTTTATGTTCTAACCTCTCTATACAATTATTTTAATTATATATCTGTCACCTGTCACCGATTGCTGCTTAACGGTTTGATTATTAACAATTAACACCGTGACAGCAATAGGTGACAGCAGTGTGACAACAATAATGCTGTCACCAGAAACAGATAAGCTACATTTCACAACGCGGAGGTATTCACTCCGGAAGCTCCAGGCAATCCTATTTATTTCATGAATGCATTACCCTTGTTTCTCGTAGGGAAACTTTTAGTTTCAAGGCTTGAAACCAAAGGTTTCGTACCGGGAAACTAAAGTTTCAGCATTGGGAAACTGTAGTTTCAGCACCTAGAAACAATAGTTTCAACGGCATGGAAACTATGGTTTCTCCAAGAGAAACTACTGTTCCCCTATCAGGGAAAGCAAATGATCTCCTATTGTCTGACTTTTATCTCCTTAACTCCACTTCAAAGCTAGCACCATCTTTGCAACTGAACTGCAAAACTGTTTGCTTCTTATCAGAAGAAATCACCTTGCAAAAGGGAGTTTCTTCTACATTCCATTGCCCTTTTATCGTTACAGTCACAGGTATTTCACCACTGGCATTTTCAATCCATGGTCGTGAATAGATACTACGTTCGATACGTTTCCCATCTTTATCAAACGCTTCATCGCTTGGACCGCGATACAAAGCCAAATCCGGTTGTGCCACCGTCAACTTAATCTTATCAGCAGATTCTTTATGAGTCATAACCAAACAGGAAGTATCCACACGTTGTAATAAGCCACCCGGCAATGTCGTTTCAGAAGTTTCAAACAACACATAAGAAATGATCTGTTCGGAAACGGACTCAACAATATGTGCATTCCTGTCTTGCCGTAATACCTTATAAGTAGGCTTCTTTGCAAATTTCTTCATCAGAGCTTCATTCGTCTGAGGCAAAACAGCGTATTCATAACTTCCGTTTTTCGGTGCCTTTCCATGATCTACAACCAAAGAAACCCAATCACCCTTTGTTTCCTTTCCTGTATTTTGCATT
Source organism: Bacteroides sp. 2_2_4 (assembly GCF_000157055.1). Taxonomy (NCBI): domain Bacteria; kingdom Pseudomonadati; phylum Bacteroidota; class Bacteroidia; order Bacteroidales; family Bacteroidaceae; genus Bacteroides; species Bacteroides sp. 2_2_4. The sequence continues at coordinate 351,694 of NZ_EQ973360.1, forward strand.
CGCGAGTATTGAGGAAAGTTCTTCTCAAACCGGATGGGAGTTGGAACATAATAACCCGTTCCCAAATGATCTACGTATACTTTCTTATCTCCTTGATAATTTTTCCAATAATCATGCCCTGCTTTATCAGTAACTGCCAATTGGAAGATAGTCGTTTCTGTCGGGAACTCCGTATTTGTATTTTCAATATCCGAACCAAGACAAACAATCATTCCATCGATGAAATGGTAAGATTTACGTGCCCGATGTGATCCGTTGTACTTATCATGCTCATGTAACTTCATTCCGAAATTACCATTCATCTTCTGTTGAGACAAACCACCGGCAAAAGCCTCGTCGGAGTAAAGCATCTCTTCCATTCCAGAGTAACTATCCACATTGAGCACCTTAGCCTGCAATTGCTCCAATGGCAAATGAATAGATGTCACTCCCGGAATACGGTTCCAGTCAAAACCTTCCTGCTGCCAGCCGCTAGTGGCGGGAGTTACTGTCTGTCCCGGTGCAGCAGTCAATATTTGCAAACTGCCGTGTGCCAGGTAACGACCGTATAGATTTGCTCCCAGATAATGCTCTGCCGCCCATAGATAACGGGAATGTCCGCGTGCCACAGCCGACCAGTTACTACGACGTTGGACAGAGACGCAACCATATCCCATCGCTATATTTCCCTGCGGGTCCGGTTCCGGACGGAAACCTTTCTCCACAAGACGTTTTGCCACCTTACGTTCTTCAGCATTTGAAACCTTAGGCATATATTCGGGAGAGTCATTTTCAATACTTGGGTCTGAAATCAGACGGAGGTAAGAAGAAGCCATTTCACTATCATATTCCTCCTTTCCATCGGGAGAACCGGCTAAAGCCATCATAGCAAAATGCATAGGAACCAGTTTACCTTTTCCATCTGGATGACGACCGGACATGGAAAGAGGGAAGTTCAGCTTATTGCAATAGAAACGCATGGTCAACAGTACATTTTTCACTGTTTCATGAGCTAACTCGGAAACAGCAAATTCCGTCCGGCTGAAAAGATAGATCATATTGGTTGCTCCATCGAGTCCGCCCACAGCATAAGCCGGATAGTTATTTCGATGATGGAAAGCACCTCCGTCTACTTTAAACGAACCGGACAATCCCAATGCAGGACGGCAACCAAAATCAATCCAACGGGAGAAAGACCGGAGATATTGTAGTTTTTCCGGTGTATCTTCCATCATTAAAATGCTGGCAATGCGTCCTGTGGTCTGTGTATTGAAAGAGTCCATATCAATTCCATTGACTTCCGGTTTAGGGTATACTTCGTTAGTAATCGCATACCAGCGTAATGTCCGTTCGGCTTCCTGAAGTTTCCCGGTTTCCCTAAGCACATCTTTCATCAGAAAATATGCCAGGTACAGACCGCGAACACTATAGCCATAATGATGGATATTTCCCCAACAACTACCATAAGCTACCCCCTGATCGGTTATGTGATCGTACATTGCTAAGAACTTCTTCTTCATTTCTTCCCGAATCACCGGATTTACCACATTATTATATGCAACGGCAATTCTTTTCATCAGGTCGAAATAAGCACGCATTTCCACTCCCATTTTAGTCAGCATATCTTTATCCCAGTTCGGTATGATCCGTTCATAAGCTTCTGAAGCACGTACCATGTAAATAGGTACTCCCGATACTTGACCATTCTTGTAAGTTATCTGATAGAAATCATATTTCTTGCGGATGGTTTCTACTTCTTTATCTGTCGTTTTCCCTTTCGTGTAGATCATATCACGAAAACGCTTTTCCAACAGTTGCATTTCTGCTCTTTGCTTATCGTCTACAGGAGTCAATTCAATATCCGGTTTCAAAAGCGAGTGTTGATAGACAACCAGCCAATGGTTGGTGGTTCCGGCATTGACAAAAGGGACTTGCAGATCGGCCGTCTGTTGACGTGCATCAACCTTAGTAGCCGTAATCAAATGATCGATGAAAAGGCTTCCTTTTGAATTTGGAGCAATAATCCGGAGTTCATTCATACCTTCTTCCGGTGTGCCTTGCATATCACGTTCATAGCAAACCCATGCGGCGCGCCAACCACTGAAATTAATACCAAAAGGGAAAGATGTGCATCGTTTGCCGTCTTTCAGAAACTGAAACTCAATGATCGTATCTTGGGGAACTTCATTATAAACCCACACAATAAAAGCCGAAAGATATAAATCCTTGCCGGTCGGATCTTTCTTCTCAAACTTCAGGTCTTTCTTGAGTTCCAATATACCACCCGGTTCAAATGTCCATTCCAACGAATGTTTTCCATCTTTATAATGCAGATCAGATACCGACAGGCGGGAATGGGTAGCGGTGATGCAATCCGGTATTTGCGGTTCTTCAAAAGAAAACATCCGTTCATCTGTTACAACTTGAGCATGAAGGAATGCTGAGCACAAAAGAGAAAACAGAGTTGTCACTCCAAATTTAGTAAAAGGTTGTTTCATCATGGAAATATAGTCTTATTAGGTTTTCAGTATATAAGTCAAAGTATAGTCGCTTTAAAATCTGTAAAGAGTACGTGATTCTGCAAAAGACGTAAACCGAAGTGTCCGTCACCTTCACCACCCGCAAGGGTATAGCGGAACAACTCTTCATCATTCACAGAATAAGTTGTGATTCCCTTTTCCACTCGAATCCGAATCTCATACCACTGATTGGGGACGAGTAAATGAGAGGCATCGGTATATTCTTTCAATAAAGGTTTCACCTTGTCATCTGCCACTCCATAATATTCTCCTTTGTATCGACGGAAACGGGTCGTTGAATTATCATTTCCTCCGTATCCAACGTAGAAAAGGTTTAATGTGTTATAGTTTTTAAAGATGCCGTCACGCCACTGACTACGGGCAAAAAGATCATCAGGGTATTTAGGATCATTGGCAGCCCAGAAGCAGTTCAGATCACTCAAGCGGTCATACTTTCCACCTTGCATCACCATACAAATACGATAACATATTTCATAATCGCCCGTCAATCGTTGCCGATACCACATAGTCAGTCCGTCCGGAACTATCAATTCTAATGTATCTGCACGTTCTATTATCTGCAAAGCATGGGATGCATCTTCTATTTTCCATTGCTGCACAAAGGAAGCTTTGTGCTGTGCCAAAAGCACCACACTATTTAAGAGAAAAAAAGTAATCAAACTGTAGCCTATAAAAAATCGCTTCGTCATTACGGTATTAGTTTAAAGATTATTCTTCCGAATACAAAGAAACCCCTCTTTTCGAAAAAAGAGGGGTTCAAATTGTACAAAATAACTCAAATAACGTATTGACAGATAATTTGCATTACCAATATCTTATAGTTTTTTCATCAACAAAGTTCTCATACCATTTCTGGTTTGAAGCACCCTTACTATCTACCCATTTAGTAAAATCAGGATATGCTTCTCTAAATGGTACACGTTCATAAGCATGACGTGTGCCAACCGGAAGTTTAACTCCCCAAGTGGAACCTTTGGTATTTGAATAATAAACATTTGCATCCAGTGTAGTGTCACCCGCAACCAATGCTTCATATTCTGCTTTGTAAGCAGAAGTCGGTGCATAACCCCTCATGTGTATTTCTTTACCACCGTTCACCTTAATAAAGAAATTCTGTCTATTAGTATCTAAAATCAACTCTCTAAATGCTGCAAGCTGAGCATCTCTTTCGGCTCCAGTTAATCCTTCTTTACCAATCAGTCTAACTTCAGCACGCAACATAGGTAGTCCTTCTCTTACTTTTCCTTGTGTTACCTGAAACATATCCTGATTATTATCCATCAAAGAAGTTAAACCATCCAGTGTAATAACAGTTCCTTCCGCTTGTGCTTTATCCACTGTCAATATTGCGAAACGCGGTTCTTTGCGAGTATCATTACTCCAATTCCAATTTTTATTTTCAACTTTCACTATATTTTTTGTAGAAAGTTCCTCTTTAGCTAAGTCTGTCATTGTTCCCTGACCACCTTTTAGTACAAGGCTTGCAGTAATCCGATCAACATACTCGCTTTTCAAACCATCCAGTACAACACCTAACACAGTCGGGTATATACCACCTACAGCACGAACATCCAAAGTCAACAACAATTCTTCTTTACCTCCTACAGTCTCCATCATCTGTTGACTATGACATTCAGTCACCTTCAAGTCATACTCGAATACAACATCGTTGAAATCTTCATCATACCATGAATCCAGTTGAATAGGCCAACCATCTTCGAACATCACCACACCTGTGTTATGATAGAAAAGATAGCCTTGGTCCGTTTCATTTGTCGGCTGCACTGCATCTTCAGGAAGCGCAAGAGTTACCGATGCCAGACGGTTTGTTTCAAAATTGAAACCAGTACTCTGATCTACACCACGACTAACAGGAGACAAAGCAAATTCTTTTGTAGCTTCTGTTCCCGAAACTGTATTGTATTTCATATACACTTTCTCGCAAGCAGCAGGAACATTCAACGTAAGAGTACGGGAATCTTTCACTAATACATCTCCCACAAGCAGACTCGCTTCAGAACCACTTTTATCGGAATATACATTCACAAGTGCAGAAGCATTTACCGGGTCAACAGTTCCCGAACCATCGTTACCTTTTTCCAACTCATTATCAGAGCAGGAAGTAGTAACCAACATTGTCCCCATAAGGACATACATCAAACTTTTAATTTTCATCTTAATTTAATTTTTAAATTTATTGTTTGTTTTTGTTTCGCATGAGAACCTGGCTTATCACACTTATTTTCAGGCTCCATTTGTTAACTTATCAAAAATATATTTAACTCCTAATAGCTTTTTGCTTGCCTTTATTTGTAATTTCAATCCTTTCCATCGAGAATAATCACAAGAGCTAAAATAGGGCTCAAAAGGCCTGTTCATGAACACTGGATAATATATACAAGTTATTTCGTATATTTGCATTAGACAGAACATTCAATACAACAAATATAGAGCTTTTATTCCGAATATACAAGTTCTATATATAAATATATCAAGGGAAATGGATCAAGTACTGTATGGTATAGATTACATAGAATATTATTTCTATTGGATATATTACAAGTTTATTGGCTATCCTTTAATCATAAGAATATGCTCAATTGCTGTAATGTTTTGTATTATTGCGTACTTATTTCTCCTATTCCATATTATATATGGTATATTTAAAAGGCGAAAAGAGAAGCGGAAATACAATAAAGCATTTGATAAGTATTATGAAGAAATGAAATCTATCTCACTAGATTCCAACACATTGAGTGAAGAAGAGATAGCTGACAGATTAGAATATGATACGAAAAAGCGCCCGAAACCTAACGAGTTACGCATTATCACTCAACTATTAACAGAAATCAAGAGTGTGCATGAAGATGAGATCAATGAACTAAACTATCAAACGATTCAAACCGTATTCCAAATCACACGTTTCCTTGAACGCGAACTTCAATTCGGTTCCAAAAGATCAAAGATACAAGCTCTGAAACTTATTCAGTCCATCAATGGCTATGCCTCTGAAGCGGTATTGGTGCGTTTCCTCTATCATCGTGAACTAGAACTAAGAAACTCGGCACGCTATACTTATATGTGGTTAAGCCAGGGTGACCCGTTCCGCTTCTTCGACGAAGACATCGGCATGAAGTTAAGGCAATGGGACATGATGGAGTTACACGCTATCTTGGAGCACCGTAAGAAAGTGGGATATAACACACCCACCTTTATTAAATGGGTGAATACTTCAGCTGAAGAAAACGTTAAGATATTCTTTATCAACGAAATCCGGCTATATAATGAAACCGAAAGTGCCCCAATTCTCGCGAAGCAACTCAATGCCCGTTCTGTGGAAATACGAGGTGAAGCGATCAAGACTTTAGGTAAACTAAAATACAAAGAGGTTGAACCTAAGCTGATTGAAATGTATAATGTACAACCGGAAGAAGTCAAACGACAAATCATTTCGGCTATTGCGGATCTAAAGACCGATAAGGCTTTAGGATTTCTTTACAATGCTTATGATGAAGCAGATAACTGGGGAACCAAGAGAGTCATACTCAAAGCCCTCTATGAGTATAGTGCAATGGGAAGGAAAACATTCGATCAATTGGAAAGAAAAGCAGATTCCCACACAGCTATATTGTTTGCCCACACCAAGCATCCGTTAATCAACCAGTTAAACTAGAGAACATGAGAGATATAATATTTACATTCTTCAATTATTTCGTATTCTTTTATACGAGCATGCTGGCGATATTCTTCGTCACATTCGCCTTCCTCTCTTTCATTTCTCTAAAACGGAGAAAGGATTACTATGTGGAAAGCTATATGCGGAAAACAATCAAGGAATCCCCCTATACACCGGGCATTTCGGTAATTGCTCCTGCCTTCAATGAAGAAAAGACAATCATTGATAATGTGAACTCCATGCTTGCATTGGAATATCCGCTTTTCGAGGTGGTTATTGTAAATGATGGAAGTACGGACAGTACATTGGAAAAGATGACCGAATATTATGAACTGGTAGAAGTGCCCTATGCTTATATCGAGCGAATCAAAACCAGACCGTTCCGAAGACTCCTCAAATCCTCCAACCCGAAATACAGCCGACTCATCGTTGTAGACAAAGAAAATGGAGGAACCAAAGCGGATGCATCCAATGCGGGTATCAACGTTGCTTCTCATCCTTATTTTATCTGCACGGATGTGGATTGCATTTTGGAAAAGTATGCTCTTTATCGTTGTATCTCGCCCATTATATCTTCAGAAAAACAAGTAATTGCAGTCAGCGGAACGATGTTGATGGCTAACGGATGCGTCGTGAAAGACGGACAAATCATAGACGTTAGAACTCCCCGTACACCGATTCCACTTTTCCAGAATCTGGAATATATGCGCTCTTATCTGATTGGTAAGATGGGATGGTCCGCTATCAATGGTATGCCGAATGTTTCCGGTGGATTCGGTCTTTTCGATCGTTCGGTAGCGATTGCAGCCGGAGGATACGATGCTCCCTCTTTTGCCGAAGACATGGACCTCATCACCCGCATGGTAGGATATATGTGCGACTTCTCCCGTCCTTATAAGATCGTACAGATTCCTGATACTTGTTGTTGGACGGAAGGACCTCCCAACCTGGCAATGCTTTACCGGCAACGTACCCGTTGGGCACGGGGATTGTTCCAGACACTTAATATCCATCGTAAGATGATTTTCAAAAAGACGTATAAACAGATGGGACTGTTAACTCTGCCTTATATGTTCGTTTTTGAGTTTCTAGCGCCGATCATCGAGCTCGTCGGTTTGATAGTATTTATCTATCTGGCCTTTACAGGAGCAGTCAACTGGAACACGGCATGGATGATTTACCTGACGATCTATACGTTCTGCCAGTTCCTTTCCATCGTTGTTATTACCTACGACTACTATGTCGGGATGCTATATAAAAGAGGATATGAATACCTGTGGATTATCATTGCGTCCATATTAGAGCCTATCTTCTATCATCCCATCATCACTTTCTGTTCATTGAGAGGATACCTCAGTTATCTGACCAATAGAGACTTCAAGTGGAAAAACATGGAACGTAAGGGATTCAAGCAGAAAGAAGAAAGTGCAGACGGTACTGATATAACGGCAATGAAGCCCGAACCTGCTACGATTTAAACAAGAAAGAAAGATTAAAGACAAGATAGAATGAACAGAGAATTTCTCCATAAGATCACCATATTAGGTTGTCTGTTTTTACTGATAACCTCTTCCTCCGGGACCGACAACGGATTCCAGACACCGGAGCAATATGCCCAGATTGTACAGGAGCATTTTGCGAACGAGGAATGGGAAGCAGGGAAAGAGCTGTTGGAGGAGGGCCTTCAGAAATACCCGAATGTTTCTGACCTTGAATGGCTCATGGGAAAATACTGGTTCCACGAAAAGAACTATGACCAGTCGCGTTATCATCTTGTCAAAGCGATAGATGACAATTACAACAACGTCAATGCCAAACATCTGCTGGTAGACGTAGAAGATATCACCGAAAATTACTCCAGTGCTATTTGTTACGTTAATGAGTTGCTGGAAGTGAATCCGTATTGGAGAGGTTTATGGCGAAGAAAGATTGAACTGTACCGCAAGCAGAACAACGATGTGGAAGCAGACCGTCTGTTGAAACGAATCAATCAGATTTACCCGAACGATACGATTCTAAGGAAGGATTATATCCACAGCATGGAGGTAGGCTACCAGCAAATGAAAAAAGGCGGTAACCGAAAAGAGGCTATCGAAAAGTTGACGGAGCTCATCAAAGTATCTCCTCAAAACGAAGAATATTATCTGGACATCATTAACCTGCATTTACAGGAAGGAAACCGGGAAGCTGCTCTAGGCTGGTCATCCAACGGTTTGGCTGCCATACCGGGAAGCGGTGCGCTTATCGTCAAAAGGGCGAGTATCCTTAGTGAATTGGCACGTTATCCGGAAGCTCTGGTGTTTATACGCGAGCAAATGCGAAGAAACAACAGCCCTGCCATACGGCGTATGTATAACGACCTGTTAATGGAGGCTGCCCGAGCAGAGAAGCAGCGGGATCCTTATGTATTATATGGCATGGCCTACGAAGGAGGTAATAAGAACAAGGAAGCATTAGACTACCTGCTGAACACTTCCGTCACCCGGGGATATACCGATGACGCACTCTTCTATATCAGAGAAGCTAAAAAACAATATGGCAACAATGATAAAGGAATTCTTTATAAAGAATATATGCTTTATCGCCAGATGAATGAGGATGATCTTGCCTATTCAACGCTGAAAAAGATGTATGAGATGTATCCTGATGATTATGATATTACGCTTGCCATGAGCGCACAACACATGAAGAAAGCTGAAAAACTGATGGAACTTGGTCTGTACGCAGAAGCATTGCCGCACGTATTGTTCGTTTCTCAAAAACATGTAGACGACAATGAAGTGAACGGTGCCGCATGGGAAAAAGCCTTGAGTTGCTATATCAATATGAAACGTTACAATGAAGCACTTGCCACATTGGACACCATCACTCTTCACTTCCCTGATTACGAAAACGGCACGTTGAAAAGGGCATTTATTCTCGATAAAATGGATAAAACCGAAGAGGCTTTGCAACTGTATCTATCTGCCATCGAGCAGAGCGATGAGGATATGCGCATTTTCTATGTTATCGGATACGAGGAACTAGCAGTGCCGTACATCAAGAAATGTATGGAAGCCGGAGCTACGAAGAAAGCATACGAGGAATCTGTTAAGCTAATTAGCCTGAATCCATCGAGCGATCTCGGATTACGGTATGCCATCAATTCGTCCGGTTTACTCGGAAAATACGATGAATTCGAGAAATATACGGCTCAAGGGATCAATTATTATCCTGAAGAACCGTTCTATCAGGCAAAGAGGGCTACTGTCCTTGAGCGTGACAAGAGATACGAAGCTTCTTTGGAATTCCTGAAACCGATACTCAATAAATACCCGAGTAACAAAGAGATTATAGGCGCATTCTCACAAAGCAGTGAATATCGTGCCCTGCAACTGACAAAGGCGAAAGAACCGGAAAAGGCTCTCGCTGTTCTTGATACAGCTTTGCTTTACGACAGTCAGAACAAATCATTGAAGTACACCAAGGGAGTGGTATATGAAGCCAACCGTCAAGCGGATTCAGCCTATTATTACCAAAAGTACTACGAGCCATCCATCATGGAATATCGCTCTTTCCAACGACACTTATCGGGCCTTAGAAGCATGATGCTCAAGAATGAGATTGCTTTGACCTACCTGCGTGCACGCTACGGAGAAGAAGACATCATTACCTCCGTTGCCACCGCTGAATACACTCGAAAAGGCCAGAAGAACAGCTACACGGGACGTCTCAACTATGCAGGACGAAGCGGCTCGGCAAGCGACAGCATGGAGGCTGAAGAACAGACACCGGGAGGAGTCGGCATTCAGGTACAAGGTGAGTGGACGCATCACTTCTCACCGAAGTGGAGCCTCACGGCCAATGCAGCCTTTGCGACCAAATACTTCCCGGACATAACGGCTGATGTCGCTTTACGGCATTATCTCAAGAATGATTGGGAAATAGGCGCACATGTGGGTTATAGACGGGTAGCCGCCTACACAAAGCGTTATGAATGGAACGATGAATTCTTTGCAGGCGGCACCGGAGACAATGGCTATCTGTTTACGGGTTGGAATGAGTCAAAGACTAACCTACTCACTGTAGGCGGAGAATTAGCCAAGACCATTGAAGTGGTTCGTCTCAACACGAAGATCGATATGCACTTCTTCAACTCTAACTTCTATTACAATGCGCAGATTGGCGCCAAATACTTCCCGGCGAGCGATACAAAGACAAATATCAACGCCATGGCAAGCATCGGATCGGCACCGGAAACGGCCGTACTGGACTATGCGCTGCCCGGCTCTTTCTCTCACACCAATACCATGGTGGGATTGGGAGGTCAGTATATGGTCAGTCCCAACATTACCATAGGCTTGATGGGCACTTGGAACACCTATTATAACCAAACCAATACGGTGCGAGGGACAAGTCCGTCCAACCAGATAGAATCCATATCGACACGCTATAAAAACTTATATAACATCTATGCACAAGTTTATATTTCATTCTGATACGCTTGGCCCTGTATTGGCAGGAATGATATGTATTTGCTGCCTTTTATCCGGCTGCCGTATGCAGGCACGCACGGAGATGTTCCCATCTAAAGAAGGGTATCTCGTCACCATTGGTGAGGATCCGACCGACAGAGACACCCGGTGGGCGAAATACCTGTACGAGCATCTCAAGAAGCGTGCAAACGACGATGAAATAGTAGCTTTTGGCGTTTCCGAAATGGACATGTGGCGCATCATCATACAGATAGACCCAACATTGCAGAGAGGATTCAAAGTAGCCTGCAAAGGCTCTGATATCAGACTGACCGCAAGTGACGACAAACAAATGTTATGGCTGCAATACCAACTGATAAAGAAGATCAGCAAAGAAGACCCGCGTATAGACGGTTCGGATCTTCCTCCCGCCCTTATCAATCTCAATGATACTTGCGGAAGCTTTGCATTTGACTACCAAAGCATTTATTCCCCATACGGTCTGAATCCCGATCAGACAGGGGTGATCGGACTAAACAACTTCGACGACAGCTGGGGAATATGGGGACACAACCTGCGGAAAGTATTGGGGAAAGAAGCGGAAAAAGTATACGCCACCATTCATGGAAAAACAGATGACTCACAACTATGTTTCTCTTCCGAGAACATGTACCGCCAGATAGAAAGTTATATTGTAGACAACTTCGGTGAAAAGGGGAATTCCCGTTTTGTAATAGCCCCGGATGATGCTCCGTATGCCTGCACGTGCGCCACCTGCACCGCACTGGGAAACACAGAGAAGAATGCCACTCCGGCCATTACGGAACTTATCATCCGCCTTTCACAACGTTTTCCCAAGCATTTTTTCTTTACGACTTCTTATCTGACCACACAACAGGTCACCGACAAACAACTCCCCTCCAACACCGGAGTAATCGTCAGCGCCATCGACTACCCACTTCGCCGGACAGACGGCAAGGATGAGCAAGACAAGAAATTTGCCGCCCAACTCGACAACTGGAAGAAAGTGACGAATAACATCTATATATGGGACTATATCAACAACTTTGACGACTACCTCACTCCTTTTCCCATATTAAAGATAGCCCAACAAAGACTCCAATTCTTCAAACAACATGGAGCCAGTGGTATATTCTTCAACGGAAGTGGATACAGCTATTCTTCTTTCGATGAAATGAGGACTTTTGTACTATCCGCCCTCCTTATCAACCCGGAGCTTCCGGTTGATGAGTTAATTAAAAGCTATTTCAATCAGGAATACCCGGTATCCAAAAAATGGCTGTACGATTACTACACAGAGCTAGAAAACAACGCCCAATCCGGAAAGCGGCTCGGACTTTACGCCGGTATCAGAGAATCGGAAAAAGGATTCCTCTATCCGGAGAAGTTTATCAAATTCTATGATGAAATGGGAGATTTTGTATCCGAAGCAAAAGGGAAAGAGCGCAAAAAGCTGCACGAGCTCCAGACCGCCTTGTCTTTCACGCGCATGGAATTAGCACGTGACCACAGTTTCGACGCTTACGGATATGCCAAGCGGAATGGAAAGGATATTCAACCGCTTCCCCAAGCTCGTAAATGGGTCACCCAGCTCAAAGAGCATCAAGCATTTGCCGGAATGGGATATTATAATGAGTCAGCTTATGAGATTGACTATTATATAAAGGAATGGGAACAATATATACTTGCTTCCGACATAAAGAAAAGTTTGTTTCTGGGAATGCATCCTTCCGCAACCCCTAAACTAAATAAAAATGATTCAAAGAAACTGACCGATGGCACTCACGGTTTACCCGGAGACTATCATTGCGGTTGGGTTATCATTCCGGGAGAAGAATGTACCATCAACCTGCCGGTTAAAGGACTCAATGCATCAGGAACATTCTATATCAGTTTTTTGAATCTTCCCCGCCATCGCATCTATGCTCCACAGCAAGTTCAACTGTTGAAAGACGGAGTAGCCTATAAAACAATAGACCTGAAACCGGAAGACTCCCCAGAAAAAGGAGAAATGATGAAAGCCACCGTTCCGGCAGACTTGAACGGAACAGAACAATTAAGCATAAAAATCAGTTGTTTAAAGAAGCCGGGAACGCAAATGGGTATCGATGAAATTGCATTCATCCCTTAAATGCTGAAAAAGTGATATAACAAAAATAAATGGCAACAATGAATAAATCTATATTCTATATTTTACTACTGACGGCACTTCCGCTCTACTTTACAGGGTGCAGAAAGGAAGTACGTCCCACCAGCATGACGATAAAAGATTCCGTCAGGCACTATTACCCTATCAAACAAGGTCAGCAACTCGATATCATGTTTACCATCACCAACACGGGAGACGCTCCGTTAATCATTTCAGAAATGCAACCTTCCTGTGGCTGTATCATTCTGGATAAAAGTTCGCATATCATCATTCCCGAAGACGGTATCAGGCAATTCAAAGCAACCTACAACAGCATCAAGAATGTAGGCGAAGTGGTTCACCGCATCCGGATTTTCGGCAATATGCTCCCCGACGGGAGAGCCGAACTTAAATTTGATGTTAACGTAGTCCCCGATGCAGACTATACACGTGATTATGAAGAACTCTATCAAGAGTTCAACACCAAAAATGGTATTGTCAGAGAGATGGTGGATGGAAAAGAATCTGAACTGGGATATTATGTCGGAGAACCGTAATCGATATCATGTATCAAGTATCAAATATTAAGTATTAACATCAAATGACTGGCTAATACTCAACACTTGATACTTAATACTTATTTCTCCTTTCTAAGGATGTATTTCTTTGAATGCGGCATTTTCTTCTTTCACATTCTGAATAGTCTGCTTTAACTCTCCAATCGGCAAGTCATATCCATACCAACCTGTATAGCAATCTACCACATACCATTTCCCGTCCGACTGCAACTCGAACTCGACACGCAAATCAACCTCGGATTCTTCATAGCCTGCCTCAAAGATTTTATGCTTCGGTTCATTCAACGTAAACTTGGAAACATAAATACCTCCCTCTTCCTGGGTGATACGTTCTTCCTTCATGGTTTCGCTATCCAGCAACGGCCACTTTTCCCGAGTGAAAGGGAATGTTTTCTCGGTTTCTCCGTCATCTGCCAACAAAGTGATCGGAGTCTTTAATGGGAACTTGATACGAGTATACTGGAAGGCTGCACTGGAAGTAAATTTATCCAGAAAGGATTTGAAATCTTCACCGTCTTGTGTAGTCAGTTCACTATCGGCTTTTGCCTTGGAACTATTACCGCAGGAGATAAACGAAACACCTGCGAGCAGCATCATAGCCAGCAAGCAGCATACAAACTTTTTAGCTCTCATAACACTATATAAATTAATAGTTTAATTGACGGCGCAAAGATAGTAACAAGTTTGGTTTTGCAATACTTTTATACATTAAAATTGGTTCAAATCAAGGCACAAAAGAAACTTCGTTATTACGTTCTAAATAAAAGATTTTAAAGAAATATCCGATTCCATTCGTCTACGGTCAAATAATGTACGTTTTCATCCTACTAATGTACCATTTACTCATACCTAAATACTTATTTCTCCTCACCTTTGTAACAACATACAAACAAAGAATACACTTTAACATTATAATACTATGAAAACAATTTACACCGTATTTTTACTTCTCTTGTTACTCAGTTGTACTTCATCCAGTGAAAAACTAGCATGGGAAATAGCAAACAATTCTCAAACAAATAAAAAGGAACTTACTCGCTTTTTAGAACATTATAAAACAAATAAGGACAAAGATAAATATAAAGCTGCTTGCTTTCTGATAGAAAATATGCCTAACAAATATTCCATCAATGGCAAAGAACAGAAAATATATGATATTGATATAGTAAAAGCTGACTCTCTCATAAAATCACTAGAGCATTCATTCTTTTTAAAAGAAAAGAGTCCTTATTTGAAAAATTATACATTCGAACAGTTCTGCGAATACATCTTACCATACAGAGTCGCTGATGAATCATTGCAATATTATTGGAAATGGGACTGTAGTAGAAAATTTGAGAAACAATGTACCAACGATATTATTCAAACAGCACAGAATATAAATGCTCAAATTAAAATAGAGCTATCTCCCGAATTTTACAAAGATACATTAAAATCATATTCATCAATAATAAAGACAGGATATGGTAAATGTGATGATAGAACAGCATTAGTTACTATGGCCTTACGGTCAGTAGGAATTCCTGCCGCATTTGAATTTGTACCTTATTGGGGAAGCAATAACAATGGACATTCTTTTGTTTCAATTATATTACCAGACAATAAAATATATCCATTACAAAACACAGACAAACAAGCAAACGGAGATTATTACCTATCACGTAAAACTCCTAAAATATATCGTAAGATGTATTCAATACAAGATTTAGCCAAACACATCGACAATATTCCCGAATTATTTCGTCACAATGACCTACTGGATGTTACAAAATTGCACAACATCGGCTCTTGTGATGTTACAGTCTCGACTAATATAAATAAAGAAAAAGAAAATTTTTTATCTGTATTTTCCCCAAAAAGATGGGTACCTGTTGCTTTTTCCTCTTCTCAAACATTCCATCACATTGGGACTGGAAATATATACAATGTTGATCGTAATAAGGAAGCTATTGATTTAGGTGATGGCATAGTTTATCTCCCAACTCACTGGGTAAATGAAGAGGCCATTCCAATAGGCAGCCCAATAATAGTATCGGAGGATTCAGTAAGGGAAATAAAACCAGACACTAAACATCTTGAAAGAGTAGTATGTAAACGCAAATTCCCTTTGAATATGCGAATTGTTGATTTCTCAAAATTGATGATTATGGGAGTTTTTGAAGGGGCAAATAAAGCAGACTTTTCTGATGCAACGGAACTTTATAAAATAACAAAAACTCCGGAAAGCAAAATGCAAAAGATAGAAATATCTGCAGAGAAAGCCTATCGTTACATACGTTATAGAAAACCAAAAGGGACCTTTAGTATCGCAGAATTTTGTTTATATCAATCTGATGAAAAGCTTCTACCATTCCACCCTATAGCTTGTGATGCTATATACGAAGACAGTACTATGCTTAATATTTTCGATGGACAACCACTTACCTATTATCAAGTGAGTGGTGGCATAGACTTATGGGTTGGTGTGGATTTATATAAACCTGTGAAGATTTCAAAAATTGGATTTGCTCCACGTAATGACGATAATGCAATAGTTTCAACAGACACTTATGAACTGTTTTATTGGCAGGATCAATGGATAAGTTTAGGCCGGAAACGACCAATAGGTGATAGTGTCGTTTATGATAACGTACCTCAAAAAGCTCTGTTATGGTTGCGCAATTTGACTAAAGGCCGTGAAGAACGTCCATTCACTTATGAAAATGGGAAACAGATATGGTGGTAAAATTATTTCTAACTATTAAATAATAAAATTATGAAAAAAATTACTTTGTTTTTGTCCTTACTTTTAATAGGAAGTGTGGGCTTTTCACAAATTATTCCGGGCGTAAACATCGGTAAACGCAAGGAATATATGATGAGAACGTATAAAATCAATAGTCAAAAGGCAGATGAATACGAACAAATTCTATTCTCCTTACAGAAAGAGAATGACCAGCTAAAGAATCGGAAAATTAGCTCTACTCAATTTAAAGCGGAACAAAAAAAGCTTTATAAAAAATATGGTACAATAATCAGCCAAGCATTTTCTGGAGGAAAACATAAAAAATGGAGCTCTTGTACCCAAGAAATGGAACGTTACCAAATACTAAGTGAAAACAAATTTATTCCATATGAAAAAATGCGTGCTTTGTATAAGGCCGAATCGGAATGGGTCAAAGAACGAGATAAAATGCATAAAGATACTGGAGAAGCATGGGAAAAATATGAAAATAGTGATACTATGGTATCCGAGCTAAATATTAAAATAAAACAAATATTAGGAACTGAAAATGGGACTTGGTATATCGAATATAAGAGACTGTTCTTCAGAGCACTTGACAATATGGACAAATATGGAGTTACATACAAAGATGCCTTTACCATAGCAAAAATAGAAGATACGTATAAACAAAAACGTGCAAACATACTCAATAGCAATAAAAAAAATGCCGAAAGGGAAGTGGAACTGATGGCTATTGATGATGAGATGGCAAAAAAAATAGCAAAGACTGTTCCGTCTGTTTCTGTAAAGTGGAAAAAAGTAAATAATGCAGCATTAGATCATACTTTGAAATCAAGATATGGGCTAAATCAGGAGCAAATAAACAAATTCAAGACAGCTTATAATAAGTATGCAATTGAAGAATATAAGATTCTCAATCAGAAAAAACTGTCTGATAGCGATAAATACGACCAACTCTCCCAATTAGGTGAAACCTTCTGTAAGACAGTAAATCCTTTATTCAAGGTTGATAATTATAAAAAATGGTATGGTTGGTGGAAATACGATTTTGAAAGAAAAATGAAAAGAAAAGGATTAAAATGATTATTTTATGAAAAAATCAACTTATATTTATACTGTTTTATGTGTAATTGCAATTGTCATTAGTATAGTAAATTGCAAAGATGAAGATTTGCTAGAATCAGGTTTACAGACTGACATGAAAGATTTTAGTTTGCAAGAAGCTAAAAACTTTTTTCAAACTCAAGCTCATGCTAATTTAACATTAAGTCGTTCATTGGATAACAAAAGGAATAAAACAGTTTCCCCCGGTGATTTCGTACCTAACTGGGATGCAGCAGTCAGTTCTACCAACAACGGACTCGCTTGCTATGATATTCCTATAACTCCGACTTATCACTTTAAAGCAATTTATGTAGATGAAAGAAATGGCAAGCCTTCTGCAGGAAAAGTCAATGTATATCAGAAACTAGTGATAGTAAAAGATGTAAAGAGCAATAGAATGGATCAATACATCTTAACTTTGATACCCTCCAAATTATATGATAGTAGAAATGGTGCACAAACTTGTAACAACTTTATAAATTGTGCAGACAAGGGTGGTTTTACAGGAGTAGCATTATATTCCTGTGTATATTCACAAGTTACAGCTCGTATAAGTACTTTTAAGAACGGAGTAAAAACGAGAGGGGTATTTCTATTAAATGCTTCAGGGAAAACTAATTTATCAGATAAGTATGAGCAGGCTCGCGCATTAGCATCTACTGTATATATTCAAAAGAAAAAGATGGTCTTAACGCGTGGAGAAGATGACTATAACTACGATTATGATTATGGTAATGAAGATGATTACACTTATATTGGTGAGACACTTGAAGAAGTCATAATTACTCCAGAATCAAATAATAATGAAACAAGTGGCGGAAACGATGAATGGGAAATCATAGCACCTCCCGATAGTGGAACAATAGACCCCGAACCGACAGAACCGGAATCGACGAGTACGGAAGATGATACTGTGACAGAAAATAATAATGGTGACCAGAATTCTGATGAAAAATCTATTCCTTTATCTACAGCTGAAAAAAAAGCAGTAAATAGCCTTTTAATCCAACTAGAAAAGCTTAAGAATATTGATCGAACGAAATACACAATTGAAAAACAAAACTATTGTCGTTCAACTGCACGTACAAGCAAGGATGGAGTTCTTCAACTATGTCAATTATTTTTTAGCTCAGATAATTTAACAGAAATAGATAGAATAGCCACAATATGGCATGAGATGTACCATATTGACCATAAGCATTATGGAAAACTTGAAATGACTATTCTCGAAAAAACAATTGTCCTAAATCCTCCACCATATATTGAAAAGATATTGAATGAAAGATTAGATATAATGTATGGCAAATATATAATGACTCCCGAAACAAGAGAAGCTGATTTTAAGCAAGAATTAATCATTGATCGCTATGGAACAATAGAATATTATAAAAATGAATTAGAGACGCATAAAGCAGAACGCGAAAACTTTCCAGAGGTATCACATTATTATGAGAATGAAAGAACTTGGTTAGAATGGACTTATGAACAACTTCTAATAATTGCTACAGAACAATCATCAAATAAATAAAATTATGAATACAATTAAATCTTTTTTTATAAGTATATTATTGTGTATGTCAATTCCTAGCAAGGGACAAACACAGGATTTAGAAATTACTTTTGCTTATAATAGACAAGACAATGCTTTGATTCTAAAACTTTTCAATAATACGGATAAAGAAATAATAGTATTGAATCAAAGCCTATTGAATGAATCATCTGGAAGCTGCATTATTTTAACTGAAAAACATGATAATGGACAGAGTGATCTAATCATCTCGTTATATGACTATGAAGATGGACAGTGGATCCGTTCTAAAACAATAAACCCTAACGAAAGACTAGAACTTTTTTATTCATTTGAAGCTATCCCTGCAAATAATGTTACAAGAGCTAGATTATTCCTCTCCACATATTTTAGAGATAGGAAGACAGGAAAATTAGTTAGCAAAAGATATAAAAATGATTTACCCATAAAACAAATTAAATGATAACAAGTAAACATTTATTTATAGGTATTGTACTTTTGGGCATTTCTATTTTTTGTACCGCCCAAGAAGTAAAAATTGAATTTTCTTATGATAAACCGAATAATTCTTTAACCCTTATACTTACTAATAATACAGACAAAGAAATTTTAGTTATGAATCAAGGGCGGTTAAGTGAATTTAGTGGAAGCTATATTGTTTTAACAGAATCTTCTAATGGGAAAAGCGCGGATTTGACGATTTGTCTATTTACTCTTGAAAGCGGGAAATGGATATTACACAAGAGTTTATCTCCAAAAGGAAGAATAGAACTCTCCTATCCTTTGGATTCTATCCCAGCCAATAATGTAGTAAGGGCACATTTGTTTCTTTCAACATATTCTAATGATGAAAAAACAGGAAAACTAACTTCTAAAAGATATGAGAAGAATTTATATATAGATTAAGAAGTTTTATTATTATACGGTACAGTTCTGTAAAAATTAGTGCCGATCGATTATGAAAATTATTATTTTCCAGCATTCTTTGTGTAAAACAAAACCAAGAGTGCTGGAAAATTTAGATTACACATTGCTCATCTTTAGGATAAATCATATATAAATATATTTCCACTTAAATTAAATGTACCTTATAAACAGTATGAAAAGCTATTCTATTGAAAACATCAGAATACAAGATATATTACTTATATCAATTTGCATATTACTGTTCTTAAATAGAGCTGTACCTATTGACTACTCATCAATTTGGCGAGTGACTGTATTATGCCTTATATATACGTGTATACGCATTATGCCAAAACGACAGTGCTATTGCCTATTATACATAGTCTGTATTTGGGGAATTACCGAAGTAATCATTTCAACACTTCAAAAAGTGAATTATTTAGAGAGCAATCATCATGATTTCGGAATCACAGGAACGTTTGGAAATCCAGGACCATTAGGCGGATTATTAGCAGTATGCTGGATAGTATCTATTTTTTTCATTTATGAAAACATACAAAACAAGCATCGTATATTAACATTATCATTTTGCATGATAGCCTGTTTTATTTTATATGGTTTACTATTATCTGGTTCACGCGCCGGGTGGACAGCTGCATTGGTAGGAAGCATGATATTCCTATGGCAATGGTTAAAAAGAAAACATACAATCAAAGTCAAACCAACTCTTTTGAAATCAGGTTTTCTGCTTATCATCACCGTTTTTATCATATCAATCTACTTTATAAGAAGAGATTCGGCAGATGGCCGATTGCTAATATGGTATAACACAATAAAGATGATAGAAGATTATCCTCTATTCGGTATTGGGACCGGAGGATGGCAAGCTAATTACATGCTTTACCAAGCTGAATATTTCTTACAAGCTACAAATTCTCCATACACATTATTAGCTGACAACATTTTTTATACATACAACGAATTTTTATATATAACAGCAGAACAGGGAATAGTTGGATTAGTTGTTGTTTCATGGTTGTTTTATGCATTATTTAGTTATAAAGAAAAGAATAATACTGACCATTGTCTGAAATCCGCCTTAACCACTTTCCTAGTCTTCTCTTTTTTTTCTTATCCTGGCCAGGTTTTTCCATTAGAAATATTATTCATCAGCATAATAGGAATGATGAAAAGCAAAACCATAAAAGTGTTTACAATATCTATTTTAGCAAAATACATCGTTAGAAGTATAGCCTCCATCTCTATTATATGTATATCAATCTGGTCCTATCATATTTACCATAAAACTTTTACCACAATTATCAGGATAGTGGATAAAAATAAAATATCCGAAGAAGCCCATTCTCAACTATCCACATTATACCCATTATTTTGTTATAATCCACAGTTAATGTACATCTACTCAAAAAGTAGTTTGGAAGATTATCCTTTAAATACAAAACCACAAATATTACAAACAGCTGCCCGAATTGCTCCTAATAGTGAACTATATATCAAGATGGGAGATTTTTGGAAACAAAAAAGAGATTACGCTCAAGCTGAAGCATGCTATCAAACGGCTGCTGCCATGATTCCACATCATATCACTCCTTCGTACAAATTATTCCAGCTTTATATAGACAAAGGAAATATAAATGCAGCCATCGACATGGGAAATTATCTTTTAAAACAACCGATAAAGAAAAAAGGAACAAAAGCTTTACGAATGGAAGCTGAAATTTTAGAGTTTCTTCATAAAGAAAAGAATATAAAGAAAACACAATAAGTATCTACCACAGTACAAGTCAGCTATCACACATCTGCCATCTGTAACCCATTAGATTACTGAAGAAAGTCTATAAGCAGACTTTGGCTTCCTTGATAGAGACCGCAATATCTAATATTGGGAACTAAATTTTTTTCCTTGAAATTGTCTTTTTGCACAAATCTTTTCTTTTAATATCCCGCATACATTTTATAGAGTTTATCAAAATAATCTCTTGAAATATTACTATTCTTTCCGGCCATATTTTTGTAGTAATATAACATTCCTTGGTAATAAGCCTTATAGTCAAACAGTCCTTGATTATTAAATGGATAGTTCTGTATCGTTCCATCCCCCTGAATGAATCTATATGACGTACGCATCGGATTAGCTTGGAGGGCTATAAAATATTTACCGAAAATATCATAATAAGAATACTTACTGGATTGATTTTGTTTTCGCGGTTGCTTATTTACCCCAAATGAATAAATCGTTCGTACTGCGCTTTCTCCTTGCATCGCAGCGATCCATTTTGTTCGAGCGATAGCTTCTGTTACAATACTATCAGTTTCCGCGTCCGGACTGTTTGAAATTTCTATATGACTAGTCGTACCATCCTTTTCTATAACAAACGAGCCATTCAGAACCATTTTTTTATCAACTATAACATCACACATAATATTTTTCAAGAAATTACCCTCTTCATTGTATTTTGCCTTTATTTCTGGATTAAAAACGATCATATCCGGATCAGTTGGTTTGCTTCTTGTATTACAAAAAACATCATCACGATACACTATTAATGGCAAAAGCATTCCATCATTATCGGTTTTTATAATAATCTTATCACATATAGTAACATCAATTGGAGTTGTTCTATCAGCAATGGCCGGTTCCCATTTAGGAGATTTTTTTAATAAATCCTCTATCGCACATTTTACAATATCATTCTTACACTGTAATATAGATATATTATTTACCTTTCCTTTTTTAGTTATTGTATACTGAAAAAGTAATGTATCTGAATAACATTTCAGTGTTGATGGTATTTGAATATTGTTGTGTATCCATTGAACAAACTTGTCCCTGCTATTAAAAGGACTCGTAGGAATATTCGATAAACGCGGTGGAATATGCATAGTTACTTGTTGTATTTGTTCCCGTTTATCTTCAGGAATATATTGATGAAAATCAATTAGCATATATTTATATATATCTTTAGGTTGACTTCCATTATATCGACATCGAGGAGCTTTACTTATGACATCCATAATTTCTTTCTCAAAAGCAGGATTTAATGTATTCAGTATGCTTGTTATGAAAACTTTTCCATCCCAAGATGCACTAATACAAACTTGTTCAATGCCAGCTATTCCATATTTGTACGCTTCTTGAGGAAATTGAATATTACTTAAAATCCATGATGGCATCTCGTCAAGAGTCATTAAAGATTCTTTGGTACTTCCTGCATTTATCTGAGCAGAAGTATATACATTAAAAAATACAGCAATGAAAAGGCTAATAATTTTATTCATAATATTGTTCTTTCTATAAGATGTTTTGTTTATTGCACAATGTAAAGATAGTGATAAAATAAAAAAACGTATACATAGAAAAATACACTAACGTGGTAAAATTATACATATTTCATCGACCAAAGCCTTTTTTTCGAAGCTACTTTTTCCTCAAATATTCATAACCGAAGCGACAGTACAGACACTTTCGCTTATCACAGTACTCTTTTTGCAACTGTATCAATGCCTGACTATCCGCCGCACTGACAACCGGAAGCCCGGCATCGCTCCACGAGCGGATAATATGATTACTCTCCGCCTTCAATTCTTCCAGAAAACGTCCGGCACGTTCACACATTCGTTCATCTGCCTTATGCAGACCGTATGTATAAAGAAAAGGAACCACTGTATTAATGATAATCAAATCCTTGGAACGCTCTCCCATCGTCTTCTCCTTTTGTGAAGACGGTCGCCCGAATAAATAATGATTTTCCCAATAGGGAGACGTACGGGCATCCAGTAAGTTTCTCACATCCACCAGAGTTTCCGCTTCCAACAAACGTGAAAACAACTTATCCCCTTTCTGATAGAGATAAGCTAATTGCGCCAAGCGAATATGCGGAAAGTTTTCCGGACGAAGCCGTAGAAAACGCCATAACGTAGCGTCCATCCCCTGCCTGATTTCAAACTTCCGCTGCAAATAACGGAACTCCTTACAAAGACGGAGACTATACTCGTCTTCCTGTTCCTTTTTCAGAAACGTTTCTTCCAACAATCCCGCCAAACCATAGAAAAAAGCCTCTATCTGAAACAAATCATTCCGGTGCTTATCCATCGCACGAAACGGCAACAGTCCCGCCCACGTTTCAAAAGCATCTCCGTTCAAGCCAAAACCGAAATTACGGGCAAGGGTGATAAAGAATGCATCTTCCCAATTACTGTTACAATGTTTGAGACGCTGTGTGATTAATTGCGCTTTCTGCTCCAAACGTTCCGTTTGCAAAGCGGTCAGCCAAGAATGAATGGTAAGTTTGGGAAGAGAGGCAAGGATGGGATGGCAAGCCGGATACTGATCGGCTACACAAAGTTCGTGGTAATGTAATTGCACATTGTCCGGACAGGTAAGTAATAGTTGCGGTATCTGTTCACCGTTGGTACGGGTTATTTCCGTATCTGCTTCACTCACTACATGGAGAATCACAGAGTCGTATGCTTTGTCAGAATGATGTCCGTGGCGAAACCAGTCGGAAGAATGTGTATGTATTTCTATATTCCCTACCCATAAGGCACCATCAATCTTTAGTTTCGCGTTAAAAAAGTCGGGACCGGCGTTGGGATTTTGCAGACCGGAGTCAATCACTTCTACCGGTAAGCCGTTGGTGGTTTGCAGTACTTTCAGGGGAAATAATTTATGCTTCCACACGTAGTGGAGAAGATGTTCCATGTTAACAAGACGTTAATGTGCGCTGCAAATGTAATAAAAATCTTATCTTTGCGACTATTATTTTGAATATAAGTCAGAAAACAATGAAAATAGCACTGATCGGTTACGGAAAGATGGGCAAAGAGATAGAAAAGGTTGCCCGTAGTCGCGGACATGAAATCGTCTGCATCATTGACATCAATAATCAGGATGACTTCGAATCGGAAGCATTCAAATCGGCCGATGTGGCCATTGAGTTTACCAATCCGATGGTAGCTTACAGCAATTATATGAAAGCATTCAAAGCCGATGTGAAACTGGTATCGGGCAGTACCGGATGGATGGCCGAGCATGGCGAAGAAATCAAAAAGCTCTGCACTGAAGGAGGCAAAACACTGTTCTGGTCGTCCAACTTCAGTCTGGGAGTCAGCATTTTCTCTGCTGTCAACAAGTATCTGGCTAAAATCATGAATCAGTTCCCTGCTTATGATGTCACCATGAGCGAGACACATCATATCCACAAACTGGATGCTCCCAGCGGAACAGCCATTACATTGGCGGAAGGTATTCTGGAAAAGCTGGACCGTAAGGACAAATGGGTGAAAGGCACTTTCCTTGCACCGGACGGAACCATTAGCGGAACCAACGATTGCGCCCCTAATGAACTTCCTATCGCCTCTATCCGCGAAGGAGAAGTGTTCGGCCTTCATACCATTCGCTATGAATCTGATGTAGACAGCATAACTATCACGCATGATGCCAAAAGTCGTGGTGGATTTGTATTGGGAGCCGTACTGGCAGCCGAATATACTGCCACACACGAAGGTTTTTTGGGCATGAGTGATTTATTCCCATTCTTGAACGACTAAGATTTCAGAAGCTAGTTCTAAACAAATATAACATTATGAGACAAGCCACACGCGCACAATGGATCAAATGTGCCATTGCTATTCTACTTTACCTCGTCTTCCTCCTCTGGGTACGGAGTTGGTGGGGATTGATTGTTGTTCCTTTCATTTTCGATATTTATATCACAAAGAAAATACCTTGGTCTTTTTGGAAGAAGTCGAAGAATCCGGCTGTCCGCAGTGTGATGAGTTGGGTGGATGCCATCGTATTTGCGTTGGTTGCCGTCTACTTCGTCAATATCTACATCTTCCAGAATTACCAGATTCCTTCCTCTTCGCTGGAAAAATCATTGCTGGTAGGCGATTTCCTGTATGTAAGCAAGATGAGCTACGGTCCCCGCGTACCGAACACTCCCCTTTCTATGCCGTTGGCACAACATACGCTGCCTGTCTTCAATACTAAATCGTATATCGAGTGGCCACAATGGAAATACAAACGGGTACCGGGCTTCGGCAAAGTGAAGCTGAATGACATTGTGGTTTTCAACTTCCCGGCAGGAGATACGGTGGCAGTGAACTACCAACAGACAACGGACTTCTATACGCTGGCTTATGGTGAAGGACAACGCATCTACTCCAAACAGATTGAAATGGATAGCCTGACACGTTCACAGCAACGTGCAATCTATGACCTCTACTATGACGCCGGACGTAAACAGATTCTAAACAATCCGCGTACTTACGGTGAAGTACTGTGGCGTCCGGTAGACCGTCGCGAGAATTATGTGAAACGTTGTGTCGGCTTGCCCGGTGATACATTGCAAATTGTAGACGGACAGGTGATGATTGACGGTAAGGCGATTGAGAACCCCGAAAACCTGCAATTCAACTACTTCGTACAGACTACCGGCCCGTACATTCCGGAAGATATGCTCCGCGAATTAGGCATCAGCAAGGATGACACCATGCTGATAGAAGACTCTGGCTGGGAAGGCGGATTATTGGATATGGGACTGGACAACCGGAATGCGCAAGGCAAACTGAATCCGGTATATCATCTTCCATTGACTAAAAAGATGTATGACACTCTCCTTGGCAATAAAAAGCTAATCAGCAAAATAGTAATGGAACCGGAAGAATACGCCGGACAGATGTATCCGCTGAACCTTTATACCAAATGGAACCGCAACAATTACGGTCCGATCTGGATTCCTGCCAAAGGAGCTACCATTACCCTCACAGAAGACAACCTGCCTATCTATGAGCGTTGCATCGTAGCCTACGAAGGCAACAAGCTGGAAGTGAAACCGGACGGTATCTACATCAACGGTGAAAAGACCAATGAATATACCTTCAAAATGGATTATTACTGGATGATGGGTGACAACCGTCACAACTCTGCCGACTCCCGTTATTGGGGTTTTGTACCCGAAGATCACGTAGTGGGCAAGCCGATTGTCGTATGGCTGTCGCTTGACAAAGACCGTGGATGGTTTGACGGTAAGATTCGCTGGAACCGCCTCTTCAAGTGGGTAGACTGATAAGTGTACGGATAGAATAGAGTGATAAGGTGATAAATATTGATGAACATTCGTAAATTCAAATGGATACTAGCATTTGCCGGAGCAGTAGTCGTAGTGCTTCTGCTCCGGGGATTTGCTTTTACGTCCTGCCTTATCCCTTCCACCGGTATGGAAAACTCCATTTTCCAGGGTGAACGTATCTTAGTGAACAAATGGAGTTACGGATTGCGAGTTCCTTTCATGTCGCTCTTTTCTTATCATCGTTGGTGTGAAAGTCCTGTACGGCAACAAGATATTGTAGTGTTCAATAATCCGGCTGGAATCCGGGAACCTATCATCGACCGCCGGGAAATCTATATCAGCCGTTGCCTCGGAGTTCCGGGAGATACATTATTGGTCGATTCTCTTTTCTCCGTTATTTCTCCAGAGGCACAATTCAATCCGGATAAGAAAAGGCTTTATTCGTACCCCGCGTCAAAAGAAAATCTGATTACCTCACTCATGCATACTCTTTCCATCACCAACGACGGATTGATGGGAAGTAATGACAGTACTCATGTGCGTAGTTTCAGCCGTTACGAATATTATTTGTTGGAACAGGCAATGAATGGGAAAGAGAGTTTTGTCCAACCTTTGTCAAACAGGGAAGATGCCGAACCGAATCCGCTGATTGTTCCCGGAAAAGGGAAATTTATCCGGGTCTATCCCTGGAACATAACCTTACTGCGGAATACCCTCGTGATGCACGAAGGCAAACAGGCAGAAATAAAGAACGACACTCTCTACGTAGACGGCAAACCTACACAACACTGTTATTTCACTAAAGATTACTATTGGATGGGATCTAACAATACCGTCAACTTTTCCGACTCACGGCTCTTCGGGTTTGTCCCGCAAGACCATATCATCGGGAAAGCCTCCATCATTTGGTTCTCCAAAGAAAAAGAGACAGGCTTGTTTGACGGATACCGATGGAACCGTTTCTTCAGAACGGTGAAATAATCTTCCGGAACATAAAAGAAATAACTCCTTAATAATATCCTTAATTAATATCCTTATTATAGAGCCCCCTAAACGTATTAAAATGAAAGAAATGAAAATAGCTTATTTATCTTCAGCTTATCTCGCTCCCGTCGAATATTATACCAAACTTCTGGCTTATGACAAAGTGTTTGTAGAGCAACACGACCACTATATCAAACAAACCTATCGTAACCGGTGCACCATTGCCGGCCCATCCGGCGAATTAGCTCTTTCTATCCCAACCGTAAAACCCGACACATTGAAGTGTCCGATGAAAGATATCCGCATCTCCGACCACGGCAACTGGAGACATCTGCACTGGAACGCCATCGAATCAGCCTACAACAGTACTCCTTTCTTTGAATATTACAAGGACGACTTCCGTCCCTTCTACGAAAAGAAATACGAGTTTTTAATCGATTTCAACGAAGAACTATGCCGGATGGTCTGTGAATTGATAGATATTCACCCCACTATGGAGCGTACTAGCGAATATAAGATGGAGTTTGCTCCCGGAGAATTCGATTTTCGGGAAGTCATTCATCCCAAAAAGGATTTCCGAGAAGTGGATACAGAGTTTATTCCGCAACCTTACTATCAGGTTTTCGAGCCCAAACTGGGTTTTCTTCCTAATTTGAGTATCATAGACCTGTTGTTCAATATGGGACCGGAAAGTCTGTTGGTACTAGGCAAGTAATGACTCCACTCTTCTATACGTATGTAGCCAACAAAGGTGCACCATGTCGTCACATTATTTATACTCGTACAGTTTGACGTGTAAAATACTGAATTCTCCGACAGGAATACGTACATGCCTTCCCTGATGGTCCTGATCGCCATTCAGGCGCCGGATATATTTCAGTGAACCATCTTCGTTCACATTAACTTCATCTACAGAACCGATACCGGCTCTCATACCACCTTGCCAGCTATTTTCCGTTTTTGATGCCTTTCCGCCCACACTGGCAAAACCATCCTCGCCCAATGCCGGTGAACTTTTCATTTTATTTTCCCCCTGTTTCTTAAATTCAAGTACCAAGCCACTGCCGGCAACGATATACTCATCTGGAGCCAGACGCAGCAAAACACCTCCCCCTTCAGGCCATACAGTGCCATCCCGGGCACGTGGGTCCCATGGCAGAGTGAAGTAATGACGGCAGGTAATCTCCAAATCATCGTATGAAAGTATTCGTTCTTTATTCTCTTCATCAAACAAAAGACCGTTCATCACTCCTTTACCCTGATATTTTGTCAATAAAGGCATCAGTTCTTTCAATTTAATATAGCTCTGTACCAAAGGTGCATCTGCTCTATCCGAACCGCTTTCAATAGAGAAAGGACAAAAGCCAATCGCATCATGCTCACCAAACACATAGAAAGCACGTACTCCATCATTGTCTTCCAACCGAATTTCAGGTATAAAGAGAGGATTATTGTGCAGTTTATACTTTGCCACCCAATCAACGAAACCTTTATCATATAAATCCGGAGCCAGAAAATCAATGTTGGGTGCTGCATAATGCCATACATCTATCAAATGAGCCAATGGTCCTGCCGACGGATATTCTCCCGGTTTCCGCCCCCTACTGTTCATTGCTGCATTGACATACAACGGAATATTATAGATAGAACGTGCTAACTTTGCCATTCGTTCTACATACTGCGCATACGACCAGGCCATAAAAATTTCATCCGTATACACGTCTGCACCAAACACTTCCTGCCACGTACCTTTCTTCTTGAATCCCTGGCTCTCCCATTTTGCCAACATTTCGGGATGCAGAGATCTCTTGTTCTTTTGCAAATAGTCGATGAAAAGAGACGGAACTGGTGCATAAAACAGTTTATCCGCTTCTTTGGAATAATCGCGGGCATCTTCCAACATTCCGATTTCGTTTTCTATCTGAATCATGATAACCGTTCCCTCTTCCTTATCCACAGAAGCAATGTGTTTCATCCATTGGGAAAAAGCACGGCTATCCGCCTGAAACACATTCTCCGAAAAGGAACTGGCTATTTCGAGGGGCTTCCCTGCTTTCGTATAGGCACGCGGGTATTTCTTATAATCTTCCTTAAACCAGATCGGAGCATAGCAACTCATTGAGTTTTTCCACGCACCGAACCAAAGGAAAACCACCTTCAAATCATTCGCGCGAGCCTGTTGAATCACTTTATCCGTCAGAGTAAAATCAAATTTACCTTCCTGTGGTTCTGTTAAATCCCAATATGCAGGAACCAGTACCGTATTCAGCCCCATACGTTGCAATTTCGGGAATATACGTTCAATATCTTCAATAGAGGAAGCTGAAGAATTTCCCAATTCACCGCCAATCACCAAGAATGGCTTTCCATCTACCATAAGTTGTGTGGTACTTCCCTGTTTCTGCAAATACGGAAGTTTCTGATGTGCCTGAAGAGGCAAAATAAAAAGGAATAGAATCCCAAAAAGTGTGTTTCTCATAACAATCAGCTTTATCATATTATCTGAAAGCAAAGTTACAACAATATAAAAAAGGAGCACAACGTCTTGTGTTCCTTTTCTATCGGGCAGGTTACAGATGCTTTATGTTACGTTACATTTGCCTTTATCTATACATTATCTCCGATTCTTATACCCTCTATTTGCGTTTCCTAAGTAATTTTTAGAGAAAACTGTTTATATCGCTACTTCTTCACAGTTCTTCTCTTCATTAGATTCTGCCGCATCCAGCCGATTCAACAAATAGCGTACATTTTGAAGATGTATATCATTATTCCGATCCATTTTCTTAAACTGCCAACTGTTTTTAGTGGTATTCAGTATGCAATTCATTAACGTTCCCACGGCATCGGCACTTTGGAAACGATTGGTATTGGAGATTAGCGTATTCATCATGTGCGCCCCGAATCCTCTAATCACCTCTTTCACACTTATCGACTTATAATTACGGATGGCTTCAAAGGCTGCCACATTACTACAAAGCGTACTAGCTAAATCCTCCAGTCTCTTTCGATCTGTTCGTTCCACTAGATAGCTTTCAGGATTCATAAAACGATTGAGAGTCAGATAAAAAGACATCATTTCATCATCGGATGAAAAGATAACGTGCATGAGTTGCGTCGCGTCCCCCGGACGAGCCTGCTGGTTGCTTAAAACTTCTTCCATAAGAATTTTAATTAAATGGTGAATAAATTAAGTTCAATGGGGCGATACAGAAGGGTAGTTTTAAGAAATAAAAGAAGCGGTTCCGCCTGTCCCATTGCTCTTCACCATCCACAACAGGCAGTAGGTGCATTAACATCCTACATGGGGGTACGAAACCGCCATATAGAATGATAGGACAAGCATAAAAAAGCCTGCCACATTGATACAGCAGGTTCCCCTGCTGTGGATTTTGATAAAGAGCATTGCAAAGATAGAATATAAAATCAGAAAAGAGAAAAGAAAATCAATATAAATTGAAGTTTACAGCGATCAGCAAAAGACAAAATCTTCTAAAGCTACTTGTAACTATAAAATTCATTTAGGAGGTTCACCGGTTTCACCTTTAGTTGAATGAGTATAAATCAGATGTTTATGGTGAAAGAGGTACATAAAATAATAAAGAATCAT
>NZ_EQ973360.1:384918-405411 GCF_000157055.1 Bacteroides sp. 2_2_4
TCATCCTTCACCTCCTTCACAAAATAAAAGTAAGCGTCTTTTAGTTTTGCACTCGAAAGAGAGACTTCTTATAAGCTTTAAGATTGTTAACGAAGAACTAGTAAGCCCCCAAGTTTAGATAGCTTTTTATCGATATAGCTCCTTAGCAGATATTAACAAGATTGTTTCTCTTTCTTTCAAATAACCAGACTAAAAGACGCTTATATCGTATAGATTAAGGGTCTATACACCCTATTTGTTGGGCATATAGATCCAATGTATTGGTCATATAGATCTAACACGTTGGATATATATATCGTGCGTCTTGGGTATATATAGCCAACAACTCAAGTATTAATAGCCTAAATACAAAGTATTAATAGTCGATAGCTCAAATGTTAATACTTGATGGAGCGTTTGCTATGAGCTTATTAATTTTAGCTGATAGCATATTCGTTTTTGCTTATAGCATATTTACTTTAGCTTATGGCATATAAAAAGAACAGTGAAGAGTGTGAAGGATGATTCTTTATTATTTTATGTACCTCTTCCACCATAAATATCTGGTCTATAACTATTCAGCTAACGGTGAAACTGATGAACCTTTATTTAAAACTATTAGAGAATTACATAAGTTCGATATTAATAAATGCAACCGCCGTTACTGTAATGGTGATTTCGTTAATGAAAAACAACACAATATACAATGGGTGGAAGTCTTATCAAAAGAAGCCCTACAAGATTAAAACATAAAACTAAATCCTTTATCGTGAGAAGCTTTATATTTTTGAATTTCCAAAGACAGTGATTTTTTCAATTGCACCGCCATGAAATCCAAAAAAGGCTGGTTGGTTTCATCATCTTGCGCCTGTTGTAAAGAAAGGATATAATCTGCCCTATCCTCCTTAAAAATCTTAGCGGGGAAAAGA
This sequence comes from Bacteroides sp. 2_2_4, assembly GCF_000157055.1. NCBI lineage: Bacteria > Pseudomonadati > Bacteroidota > Bacteroidia > Bacteroidales > Bacteroidaceae > Bacteroides > Bacteroides sp. 2_2_4. Next base: position 385,827 of record NZ_EQ973360.1, read on the forward strand.
TGATAGCAGAATTGAATATAGTTCATCAGTAAGCGAGCTGCTCTCCCGTTGCCATCCACCCAAGGATGAATAGTCACTAAATTGAGGTGAGCATTAAAACTTAATTCGTATTGTTCACGGAACGTTTCCACATTCTTTTGCCGTTCCTGCAACAAGAAACAAAGTTCTTCTACTTTAACAGGTACTTTTTGATAACCCATATAAGAACGCCCACCTACACCAGCCGTAACGCCACACAAACGGAACTCACCTCTGGAAGAATCGAAAGAGCCGCCTATTGTATTATGCCTTCCCCCTGTTGTCCGCATCAAAGTAGCGTTTAACTTCTGCAAAAAAGCAGGAGTTATAACAGTATTGCGTTGCGCTTCCTTTTTAGCAAGCTCGTATGCTTTCTTCAAGTCCTCATTCATCAGATGATATACCAACGGCTTTCCTTTAGCTGTTACACCTTCATCGAAAAGAAGCTGTGCATCCATTTCGGTTAGTGTAGAACCCTCAATGGCTGTAGAATGGGTAATAAGAGAATAGAGGTAGTACTTCTCATAGTCCACCGACTGACTGATACCGAGTTGCTGAAACTCCTTATACAGTTCCTCTATTTCCAGCCAAATACCTTTTTCCATAATTAGGTTACCTTAATTGTTATTTTTCCCAAAATTACTTCTGATACAACACTTTACCAAGCGAAACGACTACTTTCTTACTATTTTTTTGCAAACGCTGGGAAAATTAGGCAATAAAAAAACGCTAAGTCGATTTGTTGCAATCACTTAGCGTTTTCCGAGTACCCAGACTCTCTGTCATCTCCTTAAAAAAATCTCTAACCAAACATCTACCTATTTCAACTCAAATGGTACAGTACCTTTAATATCTCTGGATGAACTACCGATGATTGCCTCAAACTTACCCGGTTCGGCCACCCATTCGTGTTTAGCATCATCGAAGAAGCTCAATGCTTTCTTATCAATCGTCAGCGTTACCGCCTTCTCTTCTCCCGGAGCCAGTTTCACTTTCTGAAAACCTTTCAACTCTTTTACCGGACGAGGGAGAGAGGATTTCTTATCACTGATATAAAGCTGAACAACTTCCTGACCTTCACGAGTTCCTGTATTCTTCACATTGACCGTGAAAGAGATAGTATCATCTACTGTCATTGTTTTCTTGTCAGCCGAAGGCTTTCCATAAGCGAAAGTAGTGTAGCTCAATCCGTGTCCGAACGGGAACAGCGGTTTGATTTTTTCTTTATCCGCCCAACGGTAACCTACAAAAATATCTTCCCGATAGATTTCATTAATCGTATCTCCTCTATGTTTAGACTGTGCCAGTTCCTCCTTATTGCCCGGATATTCGCCCAATTTATGAGCCCCTACATCTTCCAGTTTTGCCGGGAAGGTGAAAGGAAGTTTTCCCGAAGGATTGGCGTCTCCTACCAATACGGAAGCAAGAGCTGTTCCGGCTTCCGAACCCAGGAACCAGCCTTGTACAATGGCCGGCACTTCATTTACCCAAGGCATAGCCACAGCATTGCCGGAGATATTGACCACGATCAGGTTTTTATTCACCTTTGCGAGTTCACTAATCACTCTATCCTGTGCGTATGGTAAACCTAAAGAAGCACGGTCCGAATCTTCACAATCCTGATGATTGCTCTTGTTCAAGCCACCGAAGAAGACTACATAGTCGGCATCTTTAGCCACTTGCAAAGCTTCTGCAAGCAATTCATCTTCCGAACGGTTATCTTTCAAGTCCTGACCGGTTTTCACACCGTTATACTCTCCTGTCGGGTCGCCTACATACCCACGGGCATATACTACTTCTGCTTTTGAGCCCACACGACTTTTCAGTCCATCCAATGGAGAAATTTCATATTTCACTTTCAAAGAAGAACTACCACCGCCCACAGTCATCATCTTAATGGCATTTTCACCGATAACGGCTATTTTCTTAGCTTTATTCAAATCGATAGGCAATAAGTTACCGTTGTTCTGCAACAGTACAATCCCTTCTTCTCCAATCTGACGTCCGGCTTGCCCGTGTTCGGGAGAACCTAAAGAGCCAAATGGTTTGTGCGGGTCCATTGAAGTACGGAAAATCAGACGAAGGACATTACTAACCTTTTCATCCAGTTCCTTTGTTCCTACTTTACCCTCTTTTATCAGTTTCAGGTAAGGGAAAGCAAGGTAATAATTATCATACGCATTTCTCGTTCCGGCAGACAGTCCGTTCGTCCATGAACCAAACTCCAAGTCCATGCCATTGTGAATAGCCTGTTCGGTGTTGTGCACACCTCCCCAGTCGGACACTACAACGCCATCAAAACCCCATTCATCACGAAGAATATCTTTAAGCAGACGTTTGTTGTGACAAGCGTGCTGTCCCTGATAAAGATTATAAGAGCCCATAATCGACCATGTTCCACCTTCCTGAACAGCCGCTTTAAAAGCAGGCAGGTATATTTCATAAAGAGCACGATCACTCAATTGCACATTGGTGGTATGACGGTTGAACTCCTGATTGTTCAATGCATAATGCTTCACACAGGCAGCTACCCCATTCTCTTGTACACCTTTGATGTAAGGAACCACCATAGTGGCGGACAGATACGGGTCTTCTCCCATATACTCGAAGTTACGTCCGTTCAAGGGAGTACGGTAGATATTCACACCGGGCCCCAACAAGATGTCTTTCTTGCGGTAACGCGCCTCTTCACCGATACTTTTCCCATAAAGATGCGACATTTCGGGATTCCATGTAGCAGAAAGACACGTCAATGCCGGATAGGCAATACAGGAATCGTTTGTCCATCCAGCCTGATCCCATTCATCCCACAACACTTCCGGACGGATACCATGAGGACCGTCGGTAGCCCATACTTCGGGAATTCCGAGGCGGGGAACGCCTGCCGAACTAAATTTAGACTGTGCATGAATCATCTTCACCTTTTCTTCAAGGGTCATCCGGTTCAATGCATCTTTCACTCTCTCTTCGATAGGCTTACCAGTGTCCAGATACACGGGCTTCTGCGCAAAGGCAGGCAACGCAGTTATCACAGACAAGCCAAGTAACATTGCTTTGAATTTCATGTTCATTTATGATATAAGAAATAAGTTCATACTTTATTTATATAGACTCCCAAACAGGGGATATTTCCTAGTTGCGGACGAGTTTATTAATGTTTTTTACATTATTCCGACCAAAGATGAATCCTGAAAGGGTACAATTCATCATACCCTTTCAGGATAGTTTCAATAAAAATCCGGCATTAATCTTCAGATCAATTTATTTTCTCAACCTTCAGATCAGCATTTGCATTGCCATTCGTTACATCAATGGTAAATCGATAGACAGCTCCTTCTTCAAATGCTTTATTATCCTGCATTTCCAAATTTCCGGAATCTGCAAGTTTAAGCTGTTCCACTAAAATAGAGCTTGCATAATTGCCGAATTCTCCTCCCCAATCATTTTGATGGAAGAACTTAAAACTAATCACTTCCGGGTCACCACTAGTCTTCAACGTTTCCCCGGCTTTCAAGGTTAGCTGATACTTTTTAGAAGCAACTTGCGCCAGACAGAGCGCTTTACTTGGCTCCCAACCTACTTCGGAAGACGTAACAGAAGGCTTACCGATTCCTTTTCCGATAGCCCAGATTGCACCCGTTCCGTCATCTTGCAATTTGGCCGGTTTACCATCTTTCAAAGCCATTACAGAAAAATACTTCAAAACAGCATTAGCTGTCACCCGATAATCTCCGTTAATCGGCAGGAACTTCAATGCACCATCACTTTGTTTCTCAAAGAAGTCAGGATCGATCCACCATTCATTCAAATTATCAATGCCTGTAACAGTTATCATTTGTCCTTGTGTAAACGCCTGATCCGACTTATATATATCAGTATCTGTCACCTCCATCTTATCATTACCAAAGAAAATATCCGGTGCAGGTAAATCTACCTTCCCTACTTTCTCCACTGTCAACACAGCCTTGGTATTGCCTTTCGTCACATCAACTGTAAACCTGTAAATACCTCCTCTTTCGAACTTTTGACCTTCTTCCAGTCCCAAGTTTCCGTCCGATGAGATTTTAACCAATTCACTCGTTGTAGAAATAGCATCACCCTTAAACTCGCCGTTGTCCCATTTATTGATATGGAAGAACTTAAAGTTAATATCATCCACTTTCATGGTAACGCCAGCTATAAATGTCAGCTGATACTTCTTCGCAGTAAGCTGTGGCATACACAGACCGTTTTCCGGAGTCCACCCTACTTCAGAAAGTGCCACCGACGGTTTACCGATTCCTGTTCCAATAGCCCAGATAGCACCTGTTCCATCATCCTGCAACTTGGCAGCCTCACCATTCTTCAAAGCAATGACAGAGAAATACTTCATTTTACCATTGGCTGTTATTTGGTAACTTCCGTCAATCGGCAGGAATTTCAATGTTCCATCTTCCTGCTTTTCAAAATAATCCTGGTCTATCCACCAATTATCATAATCAGGCACCCCTTCAAACGCTAGAATGTCATTCTTCTTCAAAGTCAACTTGATTGCATAGATATCATTCTCTACCAATTCCATATCTTCACCGTTCACCTTTAACTTGGCAAATGGTTCTGCCTCGTAAGTCAACGTATTAAACTTGATAGCATAATTTCCCGGTTCCGTATTAGAAAATGAGATAGCATTAGTAGAACCGGCTTCAATCGTTCCATTCTCCCAGCCGAAGGTCAATTCGTTCCCATTCTCTCCCACTTTCGGAGTCTTGATATACGCTTTCATCTTTTGCGAGAAGTCTCCTGTCACACTATACTTGTACATGGCTTGCCGTTCCATCCGGTACTCTTTTCCTTCCTCATCCACTAATGTCAGATAGGGGAAGTCCGGTCGTGCCAGAGCGAGTTCTTTCGTCATTTCTGTGGTAGTAAAATGAATGTTCTGAAGAATATATTTCAAAGTTGCCTTTCCATTAGGAATATTAGCATAATAAGGAACAAAGATTTTACCAGTATAGTCATTTCCGCTTGTCTTTGTACGGATGACCGTTTCAGACACTTGTTCTTCTCCATAAAAAAGCTGTGCTTTCAACGTAGAAAGAGGCACATCCACATCCGAGGCTTTAATCGTAAACGGAAGACTGTCACCAAAAAGAGCATCTGCATTCTCTGCTTTGATTTCCATACTCGGATTACCGGGCAAGAATTCGTCATCATTACAGGAGTTCATGGATAACATTCCTGCCAAAGCCACTATAATATAACTGTTTTTTTTCATTGTCTTGATCGTTTTAAAGTTCTTATTCCGACTTTGCCCAACGATAGGAAGTCACAGATTTGCCCGGAACATCATAAGCAAAATGACGCTTACCATCACTTAAGGTTATCTTTTTAGTCTTTTCATTATTATTCATCAGTACAAAAGCGTATGTTCCATCCGGATTCTCGAAAGCAGAATACATGATATTGCTATCAGCATAGCCGGATGCACCGATACGTACCGCTCCCGGTTTCACCACACTTGAGAGATGGGCGATGATATAATAATGTGAGTTGCGGATAATTGTCTTATAGTCGCTATTACTGATATCCACCGCTCCGTAGCAAGTCTGGCAACCGCCTTCACGGTTAGGAGCACGGTCATTATCAAGCATCAGGTTCCACACTATAACTCCCCGACACCAGTTGTTGATCGTCCCCAATGCTACTTCTTTCATATCTTCCAGCAATCGTTTCGACAAATCACGTCCGCTATTCCATGTTCCGATAGAAGTCTCCGTGAAAAGAAGTTCCTTTTCAGGATAGGCTTTATGTATATTTAAAAGCTCTTCGCGATTCCCGCCATAGTTGTGATAAGCAGCTCCGGCCAGGTATTGGGAAGCAGCTGCGTCCTCATACATCTTACCAGGGTAGTTCTTTTCCGTTTCAATATCACTATAATCATAGTTATGATCGTATGCATAAATTTTCGTAGCCAGTCCGGCTGTTTTGAATTTAGGTCCGAGCGCTGTTTTCACAAAGTCCCTCTGTTCTTCCCAACTCATATAAAGCGAAGCGGAATTACCACGGTTCAACGGTTCGTTCTGGGGAGTTACAGCATAAATATCAATGCCTTCGGCGTTGAATGCTTGTACCCATTTCACAAAATAAGTGGCATAGTCCTGATAATAGGCTGGATTCAGTTGACCGTTTGTCCATGAATCCAGCGGAGTAAGATCTGTGAGACTCTTTACTTTCATCCATTTTGGACAAGTCCAAGGGGCGGCAATGACTTTAATAGAAGGATTGATGCTCAAAATCTCTTTCAGAATCGGAAGGATATAGTCTTTCTCTTCACTTTGCAAAGCAAAATGCTCAATACCTTTCGTATCACAGCAGGTATATTCGCTCAATGAAAAGTCGGAACAGCCGATAGAGATACGGATATAGCTAAATCCGAAGCCTTTGTCGTCAGAGAATGTTTCCGTAAGGAAGGCGTGACGATCTTCCGGTTTCATTTGCAGAAGATTAAAACAAGTGGCGCCTGTGATAGCAGCTCCGAAGCCGTCCATTGTCTGATATTGTTCAGTCGGATTCAATGTGATTGAAGTAGGTGCCAAATTATCTTTCGAGCTGAAATTAACGGCATCACGGGTCAAATCGCGAGTCAGGCTGCTAGTGGTTGCATAAATAGTTACATCTCCGGTCGGAACAGGTGTAACCGGTTTCTCCGCATCGTCACTGTTGCTGCATGCAGCTAATATGGTGAAGCATCCTAAAAAGGTCAATGCTATATTTCTCATGTCTATCATAATCTTAAGTTTTCTATGTTTTTAGTTGAATTAATAACCCGGATTCTGGTGAATCTTATCATTCGCGTCGATTACCGACTGCGGAATTGGCAAACGATAAGAGTTCTTATCAAAAGTGTAAATCTGCGCTTTGCGACCTGAATCCTTGGAATACACTGCATTCATCACCTCTTCTACCTTGTCCAGACGGACCAGATCAAACCATCGTTGTCCCTCAAAAGCCAGTTCTAACCGACGTTCTTTAAGTAAGGCATTCAGCAGGACGTTTTTGTTTGAACGGACAGAGGTGGGAAGTGCTCCCAATTTGGCACGGTCGCGAACTTTATCTATTATATCGGCGGCTCCTTCCAAATCCGGCGTATCCTGCATAATCAGTGCTTCTGCTTTCAGCAACAGGACATCGGCATAACGATACTTGATGATACTGCTGTTGGCAGAGCGGCATTTATACATGAACGGATAATTATCAGACGGATAATAGTTGCTCCAATTACAATCGTAATAGACTATTGATTCTTTGAAACGGACTTCATCCCCTTCCTGTTTGAAAGCACTAATCAGGTCACGGGACGGAGTCACCCATTTCGCCCACGTGAAATTGTTATTCCAGTTCACGAGATCACGCCCGAACATCCATGTACACCAGTTACCTGCTCCGGATGTAAATTGTGCTTCAAGAATCGATTCTTTTGTATTACGCATCTTTGCATCTGTTCCCGCAGCATTCATTCCAAACAAATCACTGAAATCATCTACCAGATCAAAACCGTCCTCTTTCACCTCATCACAATATTGGATAACTTTCGTATAATCACGCAAAGGTTTCTCGGCATATATTTTAGCCAATAAGGTACGAGCTACAGATTTAGTAAACAACGTCTTATTCCCCGGCGTATTGTCTGGAGCATACAATACTGCATCCAACAAATCCTTTTCAATCTGCTGATAAGCTTCAAGTTCCGTATTTTGTTTGGGGAAATATTGTGGATATACCTCATCAATGTTTTCAGAAGTAATATCATCAGCCACCGTTGTAATCACAGGGAAATCACCCCACAGACGCACCATGTCAAACATTACCATGGCACGGAATATCTTCGCTTCTGCTTTGTATTGCGCCCGTTCGGCAGTAGTCAACGAATTATCTGTCACCAGGTCAATGTTACAAATGAGTTTATTGGCACGGGCCACATCCTCCAAATAACGGTTCCAGTCACGTTCCAATACAGAATTGGAACCTTCAATCGAGTTATTCTCAAACGGAACAACTTCCGCTCCGGTAGTACCGGCATAAGCATTATCCGAATGGGAGTCTGCAATCAAAAGTAAATCCACATACCAATGTTCCTGACGGTCACGCATTTGATTATAAAGCGTTGTCAGATGACTTTCAACTGCAGCTTTATCCTTGAATACGATTTTTGTACCATCACTTGTCACTCCTTCCGTCACATCCGAATAGGTGTCTAATGGCTCATAATTCAGCGAGCAGGAAGAAAGTCCCAATAGCAAGCCGGAGGTTAATCCGTAAAATATAGTTCTTAGTTTCATAATCTTTCCTTTCATTAGAATTCAACATTAATACCAAACACGTATGATCTGCAATGAGGGTAAGTACCCCAATCGATACCTTGTACCGTACCGCTGTTACCCCATTGGTTTACTTCCGGGTCCATTCCCGAATAGCTGGTCCATGTCAGCAGGTTAGTAGCCGTGAAGTAAGGTTGCAAACGGGTAATTCCCCATTTCTTCAACAGTTTACCTTTAACGTTATAGGACAAGGAAACATCCTTCAATCTTAAATAACTGCCATCTTCTACAAAATAGGTAGAATTGAGCAATTTGAAATTAGCCTTAGGCACGTCTGTTATCTGTCCGGGTATTTTCCAACGATTCAGTACACGGGTCGACTGATTCTTACCATCATACATACCTTCCGTTTCAATACGTGAAGCATTATAAATATCGTTTCCATAAGAACCTTGGATAAAGATACTCAAATTAAAGCCTTTCCATGAAAAGGTATTAGTCATACCATAGGTGAAATCCGGATTCGGATCACCGATATAGGTACGGTCGGAAGATGATATTTTACCGTCATTGTTCAAATCACGATACATCAATTCACCGGTTTCAGGATCTACCCCATCACTTATATAACCGTAGAAACCTCCCAAAGCACGGCCCGGCTCATTACGTACCACATAGTCATTCACCACATCCGCAGTTTTAGCATCGTAATAAACTTTCTGTAATTCCAGTTTTGTCAATTTATTCCGGTTAAAAGAGATATTGAAGTCTGTATCCCATGTAAATGCTCCTCCACGAAGATTTTTCGAACTAATAGAAAGCTCAAAACCCTTATTTACCATTTCACCCTCGTTACGGGCAATAGACGTAGCGGCTGCGGCACCGGCAGGTAATGATACATTCATCAACATGTTTTTGGTCTTCTTATAATAATAGTCGGCATTAAACGTCAACCGTCCATTCAATATGGTCAGATCCAGACCTATATTGGTCTGTGTCGTGGTTTCCCATGTTAAATCAGATGTACGCAAGTTGGCCTGGCTAATGGTAGGAACAGCATTTGCATAATCAGTAGAATCACCTTCGCCGCCTTTCTTAAACCATTCGATACGACCGATATTGTAACGCTGCAAATATGCATAGTCACCAATACCCGACTGGTTACCGGTTTGTCCCCAGCCACCGCGCAATTTTAAATCGTCAATCCATGTCAGGTTCTCCATGAACTTTTCCGAAGAAATACGCCAGGCTGCAGAGAATGAAGGAAATACGCCCCAACGATGATCGGGATGCAATTTAGAAGAACCATCGGCACGAAGATTAGCTGTTACCAGGTATTTACTGTCGAAGTTATAAGCTACACGTCCGAAGAATGACATAATTCCCCATTGGGACGCACCCGTACCTGTATTATCCCAAGATATTTTATTGGCAGCATTCAGCGTTTGAATCTGATCGCTACGATAGTGGGATCCATTGATCCAGCTATTTGAATAGTCTGAATCCGTCCATGACGAACCGGCCATTACTTCCAAGCCATGTTTCTTGAAGTTTTTATTATAAGTCAATACATTATCAAATGTCAGCACTGTGTTCATATTCCGATTGTCCGAAGCCTCACCGTACTGATTGCGGCCCCAAGCAGTAGAAACCGGATCAAGAAAAGTGGTATTAACGGCGTTGCGACGGTCAAGAGTAAGAGTAGACTTAAACTTCAGTTCCGGAAATGGAGTCAGCAATATATTACCCGATGCCAACAAGCGGTTTTCTTTGTCTTTGTTATTTTTCGCACGGGCCATATTTTCTAATGGATTGGTGATATTACCCACTCCATAGAAGTTATTGTAATACTGATTAGGGTTCAAAGCGTCCCACACCGGCGCATAAGTCGGTGTATTGATAACAGCCAGAATAACACCACCCCGATTCGAGCCTGTTCCCATTGCTCCGCCTCCATTGCTTGTATAATCTGAATAAGAGATATTAGCACTTACTGTCAGCCATTTACGAACCTGATTTTCCAGATTTACCCGGAAATTGTAACGCTTGTAATAAGAGATGTCCAACACTCCCTGTTCTTTGAGGTAACCCGCAGAAAGGTAATATTTCATTTTCTCATTACCATTGGATACAGCTACCTGATAATTTTGAGTCTTTCCGGTCGTATACGTTTCATCAAACCAGTCGGTGCGATCGGGTAATCCGTCCGGCAAAGACACTAGTCCGATTTCATCCTGCAATTCTTTATATTGTGCTGCATTCAGGGATTCTACTTTATCGGCCACTTTGTTCAGACCGAACTGGGCTGTCAAAGAAACTTTGGCATTACCGGATGCACCGGCCTTCGTAGTAATTAGAATGACTCCGTTAGCAGCACGCGAACCGTAGATAGATGCCGATGAAGCATCTTTCAATATCTGCATACTCTCAATATCATTCGGAGAAAGGAACTTGATATTGTCTACAGGCACTCCATCTACTACATACAGCGGATCATTACTACCATTCATTGAAGTAGTACCACGAACACGGATAGACATTTCACCGCCCGGCGTACCGTTAGGCTGAATCACCGAGACACCGGCTGCCTTACCTTGAATGGCCTGTCCTGCCGAAACGATAGGCCGCATATCCAAATCCTTGGTAGATACGGAAGAGATAGCGGTAGTCACATCTTTCCGTTTCACCGAACCATAACCGATGACCACCACTTCATCAAGCACTTCATTATCTTCCTGAAGTGTGATCTTCATCTGTTGGGCTGCCTTTACCTCCTGCGACTTATAACCCACATAAGAGAATATCAAAATGGCGTTTTGCTTAACGTTTAATGTGAAGTTGCCATCTAAATCGGTAATTGCTCCGTTAGACGTACCTTTCTCTTGTACACTAACACCGATTAGCGGTTCTTTTTGAGCATCCAGGACCTGACCGGATGCAGTAATTTGCTGTGCGGATGCACTCAAAGATAAAAACATTGCCAAGATAGCAAAGAAAATCTTGCGACTCCCCGAAAGGATTTTTCGCCTGTTTTTTTTCATGCGTACTAAGTTTTAAAGTTAATAATAAGACGCTCGTCAGCAATGGGCTATTCTCATTACTTTCGAAGCACAGGTCAAAAGTATAAAGAAATTAAAGTGAGCTAACAAGGAGGGGGCAATAAGTGGATCACACAAAACGACAATCCACTCATTTTCACCTATTTACATTCAGAACATATACCTAAAAAAGTGGTTGATTTACAGTCCGAATTAGCGAATTTTTCGCACTAAATCGTCAAAATCCTCTCTCGATCCACGGGCTTTATTCCTTACTTTCGCCCGATAATTATAAATTGTATTCACTGAATAACGAAGAAACTCCGCAATTTGTGAACTATCTTCAATACCCAGACGTATCAAAGCAAAGATGCGCAGTTCAGTATTCAATAACTCGCCTTTCTTCGGTAAAATCTGTTCATTTTCCTGTAATAAGTCATTGAATTTTCCCACAAAGTTAGGGAAGAGATGCAAAAAGGCTGTATCAAAGTTAGCATACAATTCTTCCAGTTCTTCGTCAAGAGCATCTTGGGAACGCGTTATCTTTAATAACTCCGCAATTTGTCCGGCAGACACTTTCTTATTCACCATCCGCCGGTAAGCGTCTAAACGGTTGATATAAGTAGAACACAACTTGATGAAACGGGCAATATACTCTTCCTTGATCTGATTGGACTCCGAGAGTTCGATATTGGTAGAAGACAAGCAACTATTCATTTGCCTCAACTCCTCATTCAATCCGTTTAACTGCTTATTAGCTACCTGAAGATGATTTCTTGCATCTGCCAGCTTTTTCATCTGACGGTAGATATATCCCAAAGCTACAATCAACAACACCAATAGTGCAGTGATAAGCAGCAGGTTCTGTTGAAGACGGTCGTTCTGCTTTTCAATCATTGCCTGATAGGTTTTATCAATCAATGAAAGCACGTCAGCACTCTGCCAACTACGCAGACGGGCATTGTAGAACTTGGTCGCATTCCACGAAAAGCGCATATACTGGTACGCACGTTCCATATCACCATCTTCGTAAAGTAGCTGGGCAAGCATCCACAACGAAGCATGGTCCTTAATGGCAGAACGAATATCCGATATAGCAGAAAGACAAAGATTCCGTTTCTCTCCCAGACTATCATTACTGTACTTGTAAATCAAAGAACGATGATAAGTAGCCATCGCATATTGGGGAGTATATGGTTCTATTTTCGTCAACCGGAGATCATTCACTTTCAGGGCATCCTCATACTGGCGTTGATCGCGAAATGATGCTTCACGCATCAGCAGGTATTCTTCCGATTCCGGAGGCAATATAGCATATAATGAATCTCTATATGCCTGTGAAATACTCCAATAACGTCCCGAAAAGGTTTTATCCTGTGTATAAACGCCCAACTCGCCATACACATGGTCAAAGCAGGTGTAATAATCGGCTATTAAACGAGGAATGATTTTCCGACGATCTACCGATTCCAGCACATCAAGAGACTCTTTATACATTCCAGTTGATGATAATAATAGCGAAAGCTGCAACTGACTTTCTATCTTCCGGTCCGTATCACGCAAGCGCTCTGCAATCCGGATATTTTCATTCAAATAGTGGATTGCAGAGTCGCAGATAAAGGCTTTATATTCTTTGTATATCTGACTGTTCAGATTGTACTGTTCCGCGGAATTAGGTTCTATTCCGTGCGTCAGTTCTTTAAGGTGCTTGATACGTGATTCACGTTGAGCGACATAAGTCTCATGTTCTTGAATCGTCAAATCAAGCACATTCAACAGTGAGTCCAAGGTCTTATCGGCCCAGGTATATAATGGAAAAGAGAGAAGTAAAAGAAATATCAGGTTACTTTTTTTTCTATCGGAGTATTAAACTTTAATAGAAGATTACAAGATTAATAAAGACAAATGTAGAGAAAATCTTCGTAATCTTATTACAAATAGTTCATAAATTAAAGGAACAACCCCCGGATACATACCTGATGAAAATAAATACCATATTACCAACCGAAGCTCTTACCAATAAAAGTATTATCTTTGTTGCATGAAAAAATTAGTCATTGTAGGATGTGGACGACTTGCAGAAATCGTTGCGGATGCAGTTGTCAAAGGCTTATTACCAGATTATAATCTGGTAGGTGTCTATTCGCGTACGGCGTCAAAAGCAGCGCACATCGTAAATAAAATGCAGCAACATGGCAAGCCTTGCATTGCTTGTGCCAAATTGGAAGAGTTATTGGCATTAAAACCAGATTATCTGGTAGAATCGGCCTCTCCTGCCGCTATGCGGGAATTGGCTTTGCCGGCATTGAGAAACGGAACCTCTGTCATTACCTTGTCTATCGGTGCTTTGGCAGACGAGACATTCTATCAGGAAGTGACAGAAACCGCCAGAGCAAATGGTACACGGGTCTATATTGCATCCGGAGCTACCGGTGGATTCGATGTTTTAAGAACTGCCTCTCTGATGGGAAATACGACGGCCCGCTTCTTCAATGAAAAAGGTCCTAATGGACTCAAAGGAACTCCCGTTTATGATGATTCCTTGCAAACGGAGCAACGTACTGTTTTCTCCGGTAGTGCTGCGGAAGCTATTCGCCTCTTTCCAACCAAAGTGAATGTTACAGTTGCCGCTTCACGGGCTTCTGTCGGTCCGGAGAACATGCAGGTATCCATACAGTCTACTCCCGGATTTGTGGGAGATACGCAAAGAGTAGAAATCAAAAATGACCAGGTGCATGCCGTAGTAGACATTTATAGTGCTACATCGGATATTGCAGGGTGGTCAGTAGTGAGCACCCTGATTAATATCGCATCACCCATTGTATTCTGACAAATTGGCCAACACTTTTGCGCTCAAGCGGTCAAACGCCTGACGCGTGCGGCCAGTAGACACCTGCATACAACGTACATGCGGATGATTGAGCAGTTGCTCACCCCCCAATGCGCCTATCGTGTCACAAAAACAAAGGTTATCACCTTCCAGCCATTCAGTAAAAGCAGCCTCATCCCATGCTGGTGACAAACCGGTATTGAATAAGATCTTCCGGTTACCCATCTGCTTAAATTCCTCTTCGTGCAACAGAATCGTATTTTTATTAAGGCAACAACAAATGACTTCACTCTCTGCAAGGAGTTTCCCCAATGACAAAAAGCGATATCCTTTGGCAGTAGCCGCTTCTTTCTCACTGCGGGCATAATATGAAATATCAGCACCAAAGAACTTCAAAGCGTCCGCTATCATGCCGCCCGACTTACCCAGTCCGACTATTCCGACTTTCAATCCGGTGATCTCACGAGGCAACTCCTCCCACGATTCCTGCCCAAAGCCGTGCAAACAGCGCACCAACTCACTGACTACATATTCCACTACTCCCTCGTCACCATAATCCCGAATACCTGTCACCGTGATACCCCGTTCATTAGCATAGCGAATATCGACATTGGCACTTTCGGGAGAATAGAGTGAACAACACATTCCAATGTATTTCACATTCGGACAACACTCGAGTACATACCGGTTGATACGGGAGGTATAACTCAAAAGCACCGCATCAGCATCTCCGATACGGGCAATGATTTCATCATCATTCGCGGGTATGTCAGGATACATCACCACCTGACCGGCAAATGAATACAACGCTTTTTCGGCCGACGGAACCAGACTGACCGGCTCTATAGCTACAAGTTTCTGAAACATCGTTTTTTTATTTTAGATTATTCGCGGTTAAGATAACCAATTGAAGAATAAACACTTTGCATAATTTGGGGAATTGAGAGATAACAATTTGGTAACTGTGCGCATTTTAGCGATTTGCAGAGTTGTATCTTCAAGTAACTCTTTCGAATACAAAAGTAACAAAATTCTCTCAGGAAACAAACTCACGACCGGTTTTTATACAATTCGACAGTAAAAAAAACTCCGTTATTCGATAATCTTCCTTTTGACAGAGGACAGCTTTCCTAAGTCATGCGGAGTAAATTGTATAAAGCAAAAGGATCCCTGCAATTTGACAGTAGGGACCCTTTTTGCAAGTTGGGCGGAGATATATTTTGTAATCTGCCAATGGCAGAGCGTTTTTAATCGACTACTAATTAAGATATAATCTTTTTACGACAACATATGTCGTCTACCGCATCAGGCATAAAATTGGATTTCCCAAAATAAATCAGACCGCCTCGAAGTTCAACTTCGGGAAAGGCGCGGATTACGGTGGCGTGATGCTGACGCTCTTCCATTTCATGGGGGAACCGTTTTCCCCCCACAGTCCATTCGTTGTAGGCTGTGGCTGTGGGGACGGCAGTGCCACCATACTGCTTGTCGGCGTTCAGCACGAGGTCGCACTTGGCGGGATCGAATGCGTTATCTCCGGTATGACCGTCTCTGTTGTGAAAAACGGCGGTGTGCTCTATACTGGTGGTACCATCACTTATGCTAACGAAATCTCCGGCTGCGGTGGCTTCTATCCGGGTGAGAGCTTTGCAGCCCGTTACGATATAATTGCCGAACTGGGTACACTTCGGTATTTTGAGCGTTTCGAGGCCCGTGCATCCGTAGAAAGCCTCCTGGCCTATCGCAGTCACATTATCCAAAGCGAGCGTCTCCAATGAAGTGCATCCCCAGAATGCGTTTAGATTAATCCAGGTAACCTGCGAAAGATTCACCGTAGTCAGCGCAGCGCAACCTGAAAAAGCACCAGTTCCGATTACCTTCATATCATCGGGCAGCGTCACCTCCTGCAAGGCGGTGCAATTCGCAAAGGCGAGTTCGGGCAGAGTTGGCGTTGTACCCCAGTCCGTCACTCCGGTGAGGTCGCATTTCGTAATTTTTTTATTATTGATAAATGTACCCCAGTTACCGCCAATTCCTGTTTTGGAAAGTTCGCCCGTCAGCTTGAGGTCGGTGAAGCCTGCGGCGACGGCGGCACGGATGGTTAGCTGCGCTTCGTCGGCAGTCATGGAGGTCATGTCGATGTTGCCGGAAGTGGGGGGTGTGAAATTCTTCCGGCGCAGCTTGATTTGATGTTCCGCCGCCGGGTCGAGGTAAAGCTCGAAGTTGTCGGCGTACTTCTGAAACGGCTCTCCATAGAGGCTGACCATTGACTCCGGATTCACTTTCAGACGGTCGCAGTCCGCCTGCGTCAGTTGGTAACCGCCGGCACCTTGGGCGATGGAGGTTACACCGGTCATGGTGAAAAGGAGATGCACATCACCCGTGAGGGCTTTCGGAACGGAGATAAGGGGATGGGAGGCGGCCGAGTAAAAATCGCAGTTTAGGTCTATGTAAGCCCCGGCAGCGGTCTTTCCCCCGTTCAGCACGAGGGTGGCGCCCTCCTGGACGATTACACAGCACGAACTGCTGACTGCCGTGCAAGACAATTCGAAGCCCTCACCCAGTTCCAATACCGCTTTCTCGCCGACAGCCACAATCATGTCTCCATATTGCCCATTCATTGTCAATGCCACGTCTTTACCCAGCGTAATCCTGCCGTTGATAACACATACCGCAGATTTTATATCTTGCTGGACCAGATTGATATTGGTGAGTTCGATATAAACGGCATCGGCATCGGGGCTGAAATTGCCGAGGAAGTGGTAGTTGTTGCCGTCTTCCCAAGTCATGGTGTGGCCGCCGCCGTCTATCTTGAAGTGGCCGCTGCCGTTCATGGGAGGGGTGGTATAGTCACCTCCCGCGGGTATCGTGATGTTGCCGCCCAGCGTGACGAGTGTCGGAGCGTCGGCCGAGGTGCCGCCCGTCTGCAGGGCGTCGAGCAGGGCGTCGTAGGTGGTGACGGTGATACCTTCCGGCACGGGCTCCGTTACCGGATCGTCCTTGCTGCACGAAGCAAAGACTACTGTTGCACATAGCACTAACAAAGAACAAATCTTTTTCATGTTGTTTTATATTTGATTAATATTCATGGGAAAACAAAAAAGCGCAGAGCGGTTTATGCCCTACGCAGCAAAAATATAATGAAAATTTTGGATGATTGGTGCACGTTTACGCATATCTGACGTCGAAACGTGCAACACAAGTGTTTTTTTGTGGGTTTATTGTATGTTTAAACAAGCTGTATCACCCAATATACAACAGCTTGGAGGTGTTATCTATTTTTGTACTCGGTAAAAGATCCCCCTGTTATCTCCCGGAAGATTTTACAGAAATGGCTTTTGTGGGCAAAACCCGAAAGCTCGGCAATTCTCTCCATTGTATAATCCGGATGTTTCGCCATTTGCTCTGTGGCGTATTCTACCCGTTTATTGTTCACCCAACGTTTGAAACTCACCCCGTAAGTCGAATTGATGAATACAGATAGTTTCCGTTCCGGGATATGCAGAGCCTCGGCATAGTCGCCCAGCACAACACCCTGCTGGAGATACAATAATAGTTTTGCCATTTCATCTTCCAGTTCCCTGTCTCCTTCACTCTCCTTTGTCGGCTGCGATTCTTCCTTCTCCTCTATCGCGGGCAAAGCCTCATAGTAAAGTTTGTATTGGTAGTTGATATACCTCACTCCAAAGTTAAAGTAGTACACTGTAACCACCACCGTAATTATTCCGTCGAATAACGGGGCAGGGAATATACTGAACACCAGAACGGCAATGCCGATACAGGCAGCCTCGTAGAACAGTCTCGAAGCCCACCGGAATTCATATTTGTCGGTGTCGGAGAAATAGTTCTCAATCTTGGCCATATAATTCCGTTGCTCACGCCGGAATAAACGGACGTAAATCACGATCTGCGTCAGATAAGTAGCCGCAAATACAGTTCTTAACAAAAGAACCGGATTCGTGATATTCGCTATATACTCATCCACCGAATAGATCCTCACATCAGGAAATAGAAGTATCGTTAATAGATAGAGTCCCACAAAAAACAATGTCGGGCAGAGGTGTCGCAAAATATTTCGCCGGCAAACGTATGGTGAATGAAAAAGTATCAGTACGATAAAAGTAAAAAGCGCCGCCTGCAACTGTGCCGCAACGAGCACAGGCATTGCAAATATTTCGGCAACGCTCTCCTGTACCCTGTTGTAAAAGATAAGCGCATTGCACAGAGCCACGATAATCGATGCAATACCCAAGAATCGTTTGGCATTGCGGTAGTGCGGGTTTATCAGCTGTGGGGCTGTTTGAATCAACAGCAGAGCCATCCCCATCGTCAGACAACCGAAGATATTGAAGTAGTATATGATATCCAACATATTATAGTCTGTGTTATCGGTCAAACAACATTCGGACGAGAAATCCACTGTAAGGCTGTTTCATAGACACCTCATCACCGTTTTACCTGTATTCACAGCCAAAGGTACTGTATTTTTTTAGCCATACATCATACTTATACCACATTTTGCACTGATTCAATCCATTCGGGTAGATACTACCTCTTCATTTCTCTGTTCTGTTCCCAATCTCCAATCTTGTACGACAAGGTTTCCATCGATATTCCGTTAGATTTCACTACTCGCCATCCGGTTCCTTTCGTGGCGGTGCAATGAAATGCATCTGATTACCCCGTCCCTCTCGCTTGATAATGCCTTCGGCTGCAAAAGATTTAAGATCGTCCAATGCAGTATTCTTCAGGCGTCCTGTAAGTTGCGTATAAGTGGCTCTTGTGATGAAGCCATGCTCTCCGATATATTGCAGGACGAGTTTCTCCAGATTGTTTCTGTCCCACTTACGCGAAGTGTTGAAATCGACACACTTTCTACGCTCCAAATCTCCGCGAATACCCACACGCATACTCTTGGAAGCACGGAAATTCACCCCGTTGAAAACTACGGATTCAGAACGAATATCATTCTTATTTGCTACCAATCGGGAAGCTTTCACTTTGGCTGAAAAGAAGCCGAACTCTCCCAATTCGACGCGGTATCCTTCACCTAGATATTGCAATACATCGTCTTTCAGTTCCATCAGGATACCTTCTATCACTCCTTCCTTAAATCCGGTTCTCTTAGCAACACCACGGATCAATCGTTCTGCCGGAATCGTTCCACTGTAGACAATGTCGGCATACATTGTTTCCGTTTCTCCTTCCTTAGTAGTCAAGGCAGGCTTCTTCTTTAAATTGTAAAAGGCCATAATCTTATTGTTATATTTAAGATTTTTCAGTGCAGAGAATAAAGATTTTCAGTGCAGAGATTTATCATTGTTTATGCACTCGGATAGTTGTCCGATTGTAACGGGACAATAGTCACTTTGTAAATAGCCTAATGTCACCTTATAAGGTGA
>NZ_EQ973360.1:406488-412134 GCF_000157055.1 Bacteroides sp. 2_2_4
AAATAATCTTCATTGGCAACTGGATGTTACCTTTCGAGAAGACTACAGTAAAAAGGTGAAAAATGCAGCCAGAAACTTTTCGGTGGCAACAAAGATGGCACTTACCATACTAAAGAATGAAAAAACAACAAAAGGAAGCATGAATCTGAAAAGACTAAAAGCCGGATGGGATGAAAAATATTTGTCACAACTTTTACAGGAAAATAATTTTTAATGCGTCTGCCCTGTATAAGGTGATATTTATCACTGCATAAGGTGACCACCTGTCTTTACAAGGGTAAAAAACAGTAAAGATACAAAATTAATTAGCGGAAAGCAAGAGACGGCACAATAAAGCTCAATATATGATTGTAATATGATTGCAAAATAAAATTCATCTGCCAACTACCGGACATCGGTTTCTCTTTATTTATTCACATAGATTTGTTGATTTCTAAATTATTTCAGTACATTTGCCCGACCTACTTCTATTGCAGAAAGGATGAAAATAGACGAAATACAGTGCATAAAAGAACTACGCAACGGCTCCTACCAGGCTTTTACACAGATTTATGAAGCCTATGCCGACCGACTTTACAGCTTTGTTCTTAAACAACTAAAAAATCGTTCCCTGACACAGGATATTGTTCAGGATACCTTTTTACGCCTATGGGACAACCGTAACCAGTTGAATAGCTTCGGCAATCTGCAAGCCTTTATTTTCACTATTGCCAAACATCAGGTAATCGATTATTTCCGCAAACAAGTCAACGAACTGCAATTCGAAGACTTCATGGAGTATTGCGAGAACCAGGCAACTGACGTATCGCCGGAAGATATCTTATTGTACGACGAATTCCTGCAACAACTTCAACAATCGAAGAAAGTTCTGTCACAACGGGAACACGAGATTTATGAATTAAGCAGGGAGAAACATATCCCCATCAAGCAAATAGCCGAACAACTGGATCTCTCCGAACAAACGGTGAAAAACTATCTGACTTCCGCCCTGAAGATTCTTCGCAGCGAAATGATGAAATATAATATTCTCTTTATTTTCTTCCTGTAACAAGAATAACACTTTCAGTGGGAATAATTAAAACTCCACAAAACTCTACAAACACCTACTATTCCTAACTTTTTCTATGCTCTACAACATAAAAAAAGTCTAGTACTCCCTTTATGTATTTACGTATAACCTATAGAAACACCAATAATATGAGTCCACAATTTAAAAAGTTATATTGCCAGTACATCGAAAAAGGAATCACCTCTTCCGATATTGGAAAGTTCAGAAATGAACTCAACAACATACCTGACGAAGAGTTATGGAATACCATGATAGATATGGAAAACGACACAGTAGAGATAAAGATGCCTCCTATGATGAAAAAGCAAATTCGAAAGGAACTACAACAAATCATTTGGAGACGCCGTTGGCTGCAATATATGAAATATGCTGCCATTATCGCTATCATCCTATCATCCTCTTTTGGACTTTATACATGGATGAATAACCCGGAAAGTCAAATGGTTGCTGTAACAGTTAGAGCTGGCAGTAAAGCAGAAATGGCTCTCCCTGATGGTACATTTGTACATCTAAATGCGGCTACAAACCTGGAATATGATGTAAACAACTCCAAGCAACGCCTCGTCAAACTATCAGGAGAAGCCTTTTTCGATGTTGCCAAGAATCCCGATTGCCCATTCAAGGTAATAATCAACGATCTGCAAATTGAAGTAGTAGGAACTTCATTCAATGTAAAGACCTATAAAAAAGACATTGTAGAAACGTCTTTACTTAGCGGACGAATCAGAATATCAGGTGGTTCACTTCCCCATGAATATACGCTTTCACCTGGACAAAAGGCAACCTATTCCGCTATGGACAGAACACTACGAATAAGCAAAGCGGATGCCCATGTTGAAGCCGGATGGAGAGATAATTACCTCATCTTTGAATCCACACCATTAATTGATGTAATAGCCCAGATAGAACGATGGTATGGGGTGGAAATCAGATTGCATCATAAGCAAATCGCACAAGATTTACTATCGGGATCTTTCCGAAACGAAAGTATACAGAATGTCATAAGATCCTTAAGCATACAATACGGATTTAAGTACGAGATACATAAAGATATAATAACTATTTACTAATTTAAAAGAAAGGAGCTTATGGAAAACACATAGTAGTTAAAATCAAAAAAGAACAACCAAAGAATCGCCCAATCCTTTGGTTGTATGGAAGTCGATAAAATTTTATACATCAAAACATTATCAACTATGAATATCACAAAGTTAACATTTTTATTGAGAAGGAAACTGCGGAACAGCCTTATTTTTAGAAACTTTACCATTTTATCCGCTGCTATAATTTTATTCCCTTCGGGAGTGTTTGCCCAAGAAGAAAATGTGTCCATTCATATCAAAAATGGCACGGTAAAAACTTTCATGAAACAAGTAGAACAGCAAACGAGATATACTTTTGTATACCGGAATCATGTTCTTAACGATCAGACTAAAGTGACAATTAGCTGCACAAAGAAACCTATCAGCGAAGCGCTCTCACAGGTATTTACTCCTTTGAATATATCTTATTCATTTACCAACAACACCATCGTATTGGTAAAGCAGGAGACAGAACAAAGAAGTAATGAAAAGAGAGCGATTAAAGGAACCGTACTAGATGAAAGTGGAATTCCTATTATTGGCGCCAATGTCATGCAAGGAAAAGGAACCGGAGTCATTACAGATATTAACGGAAACTTTACCATTGTAGCAGATCCTAACCAACCACTAACAGTATCTTATATTGGATTTGACTCACAACAAGTGAAAGCCGGCAATAAAAACAATCTAAAAATATATTTGAAAGAAAGCAGCATTGCATTAAATGAGATAGTTGTAGTCGGCTATGGCTCCCAGTCCGAAAAACTAGTAACCACTTCTATCAGTAGCCTGAAAGTGGATGATCTGGATCAAGGCAGTGACTACAATGTAGCCAAGATGCTGCAAGGTCGTACTCCTGGTGTAAATGTAGCCTCTGCCAGCGGTACCCCCGGTGAACAACCGAGTGTACGGGTACGCGGTATTGCATCCATCACAGGTAACAGCACCCCATTGTATGTGGTCGATGGAGTTCCCAGTGAATCAATGCCTATGCTAAACCCCAACGACATCGAACGCATGGACGTATTGAAAGATGCTTCAGCTGCTGCCATCTATGGTTCGCGAGCTAACAACGGTGTTGTCATCATCACCACAAAATCGGGGAACACCAACAGTAAAACACGCGTAAATGCCAGTGTACGCCACAGCCTTGGATGGATTGCCAACGATATACCAATGGCAAATGTAGCAGAATATACTCGTACTATGCAAGCAGCCGTAGATAATTGGAATGTGCAGAAGAAGGACACAAAATCATTCTTTATCCCCGACCGGATTACCGAAACAGACTGGCTCGGACTCATTCAACGTGATATAGCACACTCTACTACGGCATCTATCAATCTCTCGGGAGGTAATGAGAAAACTACCTTTTTCACCTCTGTGGGATTTAACGACCAACAAGGTATCATCCGTACCAGCGGATTCCAGCAAACCAACCTAAGGGCAAAATTTACTCATCAGCTGAACAAATGGTTTAAACTGAATCTGAATCTCACAGGATCTTACAGCCGTTTCGATAAAGTGGAAGAGTCATCTACCAGTTTGAAAGTGATTCGTACTGCCCGTGAAGAACAACCATGGATTGGAGCTTATCGGGAAGATGGAGGCTATACAGTGATGTCAACAGAATTATGTCGTCATAATCCCGTTATGCTGATTAATGAAGAAGACTGGACTGTACATAAGAAACAAGGAGTAGCTGCCCTTAGTTTTGATATTACTCCTATCAAAGGACTCAAATACACCCCCTCATTCAGCATATACGGTATTCTTGATGAAGAAAAGAAAACAATTTCAGAGAAACATGACGCACGTTCCAAAAATGCAGGATGGGGTGCACTTAGCGAACAGAAAAATGTAAGTTACCGATATGTTATAGACAACGTAATTTCGTATAAAAATAGTTGGGATAAACTGACTTATTCAGCAATGCTTGGTCACTCATACGAAGAGTATAACTATGAAACTTTTGGAGCTTACAGTGATAATTACGCAAACGGTGCTTATCCTTCTTCCAGCTTCGGTCTGATAAATTCCGGTTCTAACATCTACGCAGGTAGTATCGGATATAATGCATATGCACTCGAATCTTATTTCGGACGTGCCGCCCTGAATTGGGATAATCGCTATATCTTAAATGTAACGATGCGTCGTGACGGTTCTTCACGTTTCTCAAAAGATAAACGTTATGGAACATTTCCTTCTGCTTCTTTCGCGTGGCGGATTATCAACGAACCTTTTTTCCCTAAAGGCACGCCACTGAATGACTTAAAGCTACGAGCCAGTTGGGGTAAGACTGGCAGTATGGATGGTATCAGTAACTGGGCAGCTATGTCATTAGTAACTTCGGGAGGAAATTCCTATAATGGTTCATCCGGTTTTAAAATCGGAGCAGATGCTGCGGATCTTATCTGGGAGAAAGCTAATCAGGTGAATGTCGGAATCAACGCAGAGCTATTCAACGGACGACTGGCGCTATCTGTAGACGGATACTATCAAAAGACAAGCGGATTACTTTATAATATCAGTACACTTGCTACAACAGGATATACTACCCGGACAGCCAATATCGGCTCGCTGGAGAACAAAGGATTGGAAGTGATGGTAAGCGGTAAAATATTCGATGGTCCTTTTAAATGGGAGCTTGCTACTAACCTCTCCTATACAAAAAACAAACTATTGTCATTGGATGGAGTACTTGATATGAAAATCAACGGTGGTGGTGCCAATACCGGTAAAGTAATGCATGCTTTAATGGTAGGTAAACCGGTTAGTGCTTTCTATATGTTGCGTCAGGATGGTATTTATCAAACCGACCAGGAAGTACCAAGCAAACTCTACGCAAAAGGAGTACGTGCCGGTGATTGTAAGTACTTTGACTACAACAATGACGGAGACATCACAGACGATGACCGCATGTATGTAGGAAAGGTTACACCTGACATTTATGGTGGTATCACTTCGACTATGAACTGGAAAAACTTCGACTTATCCATTTTCTGCCAATTTGCAGCCGGAGGTAAAATCCTGTCAGCATGGAAAGGCTGCGGGGGAACAGAAGGTACGGAACATCTCGGCTTGGCGTCCAGCAGTATCAAAGGTTACAAAAATGGCACACTGGTCAATTCGGAACAATTCTATAACATATCAAAATATGCCGCCAACCATTACTGGAGGGGAGAAGGAACTAGCAACACTGTTCCACGCCCTACTTTGGCAGGCACGTTCACCGGCGGTTTCGGAAACAATCTTGTTTCTACCCGCTATCTGGAAGATGCTTCTTATTTCAAATTCAAAACCATCACATTGGGATATAGCCTTCCTCATTCTCTGTTGTCAAAAATACACGTAACGGGAGCTCGCATCTTTGTTTCTCTCGACAACTTTTTTACACTGACCAAATATTCCGGATATGATCCGGAATTCTCATACGAAAGTAATCCGACAGGCAACAGCTACGGAGCAGATTTCGGAGAACAAGCCACATTAAAG
>NZ_EQ973360.1:412224-423594 GCF_000157055.1 Bacteroides sp. 2_2_4
TTAATGACCATAACTGTACTCGCCACGAGCTGTTCTGACTGGCTGGACGACATCAGCCCCCGACATGCAATTCCTCAATCAGCCTTGACGGATGATGATCTCGAAAAGCTATTAAATGGAGTATACGCCACTATGGAAAATTATACATTCACTTTCTGGTGGTTGGATGATATACAAGGGGAAAATTTCAAAGCAGGTCCTGGAGGAGGTCAAATTACAGACCCATGTGAAATGTCTCCCTCGTATACCAATCAGGCAATTAACATTCTCTCCTTTTGGAGAAACTCATTTACAACATTGCATCAGGTCAATTTTCTCGTAGAAACTTATGAAGCTTCCGAAAATAAAGAAAGTGCTCTCATGAAAAAAGTAGGTGGTGTCTCTTACTATTTCCGTGCATTTATTTATTATCGTCTGGCCTCTCATTATGGAAATGTCCCCATCCTGCGTAAACGTTCAAAAGAGGTGGTTCCTATCTCTCCGGAAGCTGAAGTATGGACATTCATCGAAGAGGATTTGGGTAAAGCTATCCGCTTACTGTCAAAAGCAGATTCCAAATGGTACGTATCTTCTGACGCAGCAAATGCACTTGCTGCACGTGTAGCTCTTTTCCAGAACAAGATGACGGATGCTGCAAACTATGCAGAAGCAGTATTAGCTAATTCCAGTTTCTCACTCGCATCCACCGCTATGGATTTCTCTAAAAATTGGGTTGCAGGAAGTTCAAGTCCGGAAATTATATTTGCCTATGTTAATAATTCAAGAGCATCCAGTCCTCTAAACTTCACATTATACGTTAATGACACGGACGGTTCATGGAATTATGCTCCATCTGATTGGTGTTATAATAGTCTTTTTGCTGATGATAATACTCTTTCACGCAAAGGAGACGTACGGTTAAAAGCCACATTCACCAGCCAAGATGCCAACCGCGTAATCAAATATCCGAATGGAACTTATCAATTGGCGGAAACGTCAGATTATACCTGCACACCGGTAGTAATCTCCCGTATTTCAGAAATGTATCTGATAAAAGCCGAAGCTCTCGGAAAAACGAACGGAGCCGCCGCATTAGTGGAATATATGAAAAAAAGATATACTACCGCTCCAAGTGAAGCAGCAATCAAAGCTCTATCGGACAAAGAATATCAGACATTGATCTTGGACGAACGCCGTCGTGAATTTTATGCTGAAGGCATGCGCTGGCAGGACATCAAACGTACAAATCGCTTAGAATTGCTAGAAACACTTGATGGTCGTACTTATCTGATGTATTATCCGATTCCTCAAGATGAGATTGACATGGCCGGTACGGTAGCCTACCCACAAAATCCCGGATATGCGGGATATACAGGAAATTAATAACAAAACCTTAAATGATTATTATGTGTATGACAACTATTAAAAATAAAGTACGGATATGTCCGTTCATATATATTGTTTGTCTTTTATTATTTGCCGCATGCAGCAACGAAGACAATGCCGGGAAAGACATTCCTTCCGCAACTTTCTCAATCGCTCCCGAAAGAGGGCAAATAGAAGGTGAAATACAATTCACTAACGCATCTTATGGAGGTAGTGGCAACTTTACTTATGTATGGGATTTCGGGGATGGAACGACTTCTACCGAAGAAAACCCGAAGCACGTGTACAATGAGAAAGGTATATTTGTTGTTAGTTTGACCATAACCGACAGCAGTGGAAGATCGAACCTCTACCGGAAAACAATTGAAATTACCGATAAAGTAGTAGAAAAAGGAGACCTTACATTACTATGGACCTCCTCCACTCATTTAGCCAAGTTAGTTTCCAATTCCGCCGCTCTTTCTCCTGATGAAAAAACGGTTTACATCAATAGTAATGACCACATATTACATAGTTATGATGTAACTTCAGGTATTGAAAAATGGTCATTCGACATGACTGATCCATCTTGGGGAGCGCAGGCAACAGGAGGCTCAAACATGACACCGTCTGTAGATACGGATGGTACAATCTACATTGGCACAGGTGACGGAAGCAATGGTAAACTATTTGCTATCAATCCTGATGGAAATAAGAAATGGATTACTTTCAATGATCCGACTACCGGTTTCTGGAATAAAGGTAACGCCGCCAATGCCAAAATGCGTAGTGTGTCACCAGCATTTGATGATAAATATGTATACTGTGGTAATGGGGGAAGCACCGGTTCAATGATTGCGGTAGACAAAACAACAGGAAACCGTGTTAGCTATTTAACTAACGCAGATGGTACCAGCGGTCCTGCCGGAGGTGTTTATGCAGGTCCTGTTATCTCCAAACAAGGAATGATGTATATCATGTGTACCAACTACGGAATGTTTGGTGTAGCAAAAGCTACTATGGCTAAAGATGACAATACTTTCAGCCCATGGGCATGGAGAGCATTTGACAGTGGTTTGAACAGCGGCTGTCATGCATCAATGGCCATAGACAATGAAGGAAATGTATATGGCATGATTTATACATCTGATCTGACTACTACCATCTATTCCGTTGCCAGTGACGGTAGTGTACGTTGGACTACCCCTATTGAGAATACCGGCAAACAAGATCAGGGAGGAGTCGTTATCGGCACAGATGGCACTGTATATACCTCATTGAAAAGTCAGGGAGATATGCCTGGCGGAATTGTTGCATTGTCAGCAGGTGGAACTATCAAATGGCAATATGAGATATCAGAAAGTGTCAGCAGTACTCCTGTTATTGATAAGGATGGACATATCTTGTTCGGTACGGAACGTGGTAATTTCTATATCCTTGACGCAAATGGTACTGACGCTATTGCCGTACTTGATGTGGCCGGAGCAATTGCTAACAGCGAAAGTGCTTATGCATCCGAATGGGCTGCAACACAAGGCAAATTCTGGAGTTCACCGGTAGTGGATGCAGACGGGACTATCTATGTGGCCATTACTAACACTCAAGATGAATCGAAAAGTTTATTAGTGGCCCTGTCATCCAAATATGTGAAAGGATTACCAACAACAGGCTGGCCGATGCGTGCAAAAGACGCTCAACACACTGCTACAGTAAAATAATTCAAATCAAACAGGATAGGTTATTTCGATAACCTATCCTACATTATCTAATAAATAAAATAAAAAGACTATGAAGAAAGTATTTTTTCTTTTGGCAATCATCTTACTTGTATCCGGGCAAGTGATGTGTACCAGTTGCGGCTCTTCCAATGATGAATATGAAAACAAAAATCAGCCGACTCCTCCGGATGATAATGAAGACCCGGAGGACCCAGGTGAAGAACCTGACACTAAAAGTTTAACAACCGACTTAAAGAATCTTTCCGGCAACACAAGTCTGAAAATGTGGACTTGCGCTCATCGTAGCAACACCTATAAGGGAATACGTGACGGAATTCCTGAAAATTCTATTCCCGCTATCCAATATGCAATAGAAGTCGGTGCCGATATGATTGAAATAGACCCTAGAGCTACTTCTGACGGAGTAATCGTAAATATGCACAATACAACCATTAATGCTACAACAAACGGAACTGGTGCTGTAGCCAATATGACTTATCAAACTCTTTATCAATATTTTTTAAAAGGTTCTAAAGGTATCACTGAATACAAAGTGCCTACACTTGAGGAAGTATTGGATGCTGCGAAAGGCAAAATCTATGTTTGTGTCGATGTAAAAGAGAAGGGGCTTTTAGGTAAAATCATTAAAACGGTTGCAGAAAAAGGGATGATCGACCAGGTTTGCTATTATACTGGTTCCAGTACATCATATATTGAAGAAATGAATACTATTAACCCTGGAGCCATTCCTTTTCCATGGGTATCCACTGCGGCAGAAGTAAAAGTCCTCGCCAAATATTACAGTAAAGTACAAATGGTACAATTCGGAATAGACAATGCATCTCTCACTGAACTAATGGGAGCTATTAAAGATGCCAAGTTAGTAGGTTATGCCAATCATTTAGATTGGGATAGCGATCTACTGAATAGTAAATATTCGCACCTTCAAACTTTTATAGATAACAAAATAGAAGTTGTGCAAACTGATTACTCTGATCTTGTCAACTCTTATTTAAAAGAAAAAGGATTAAGATAACTTTATAGGATAGTTTTTCATAGGTACCCAATATAGATCAAAACATTTTATTTAAGAAAAGCACGTATGACAAGGAAAATTATATTTCTATTATCAGTTCTTCTGGTTTCATTATCTGCTGAAGCAGAATCCAGAATTGATAAACTATTGAGGAATCTTCACGACAAGAATTCTCAATATGTATTTGTTATAGCTCACCGTGGCGACTGGAGGAATGCTCCGGAGAACTCCATACAATGTATAGAGAATGCCATCGCTATGGGAGCAGACATGGTTGAACTTGACATTCAGCAAACCAAAGACAACAACTTTATTTGTATGCATGACGCAACGCTAGACCGCACTTCAACAGGAAAAGGCGCCATTAAAAACTATACGACAACAGAACTAAAACAATTTGTGCTGAAAAGTGGAAACGGTATAAAGACCCGCCGATCCATACCCACTTTAGAAGAAGCGTTAATGACATGTAAAGACCGTATTCTGGTCAATATAGATAAAGGCGGAACATATATAAAGGAGATTCTTCCCATCATTCGAAAATGTGGAATGGAAAAACAAGTGATTATAAAAGGAAGGTATCCTGTCGAGAAAGTTCAAGAGGAATATGGAACCAATACCAGTATGCTCTATATGCCTATCATTCATTTATGGAAAGAAGAAGATATAAAAGCGACCGAAAGTTTTATTAAAGACTTTACGCCAATAGCCTATGAACTCTGCTTCAAAGACGAACAGACTTCAAATTTAAAGGTTATTGATAAAATTGTACAATCTGGTAGTCGGGTATGGATGAATACTCTATGGGATAGTCTATGCGGTGGACATGATGACGAAAACGCCCTATTAGAAGGTAAAGATAAGCATTGGGGATGGATACTGGAACATAAGGCAACTATGATACAAACTGATCGTCCCCAAGAATTAATCAAATACTTAGAAGATAAAGGTTTAAGGAAACTATAAAATACCAACAGCAACTTAACACATTTGCAAAAGAAAAAGGCCAATTCACCCCCATGAATTGACCTTTATTTTTTTCTATCTGTCTCTGTTATAATCTTTCATTCCTGTTATTCAGCCTTGAATTTGATCTTCAGAATCTTACTGATAGCCAGTTTATATTTCTTCAACATTCGGTCGAATCCCAAGTCATTCGGATGGGTCCCATCTACAGTCCCCTCATGGTCTGTTCCCAAGAATTGATCTTCTTTTATGAAATACAGGTTTTTGACATTTTTCTTTCGCAATACTTCTACCTGTTCAGCGATGGCCTCGTTCTGCCGTTTTACATTCTCACGAGCTTTCTGGTTGAAATTACCTGTTTCACGTATCAATGTCTGTATCACAATAATAGGCGTATCCGGATGCTTCTGGCGCAACGTCATTACAAAATCAACAGTCCGGTCGGTTATCTCTTTGGGAGAAGGATTAGGAATACAATCGAGAATGAAAGCATCCGCATCAATATCCGCCAACATCTCGGCAACTTCTTTCTCCATCTTGCCGTTTCCGCTCAATCCTAAATTGATAAAATTATATCCGCTGCTACGGGACAAACGAGCCGGATAAGCCATCCCGGGACGACTGGCAGATGCTCCCTGCAAAATACTGGACCCGTATACCACTATCTTTTCTTTGAACGGATTTTCTCCTTTACGTATGTGTGCATCAGAAGAAACACCTATTTCCAGACTTTTCAGTTCATCATATAAAGGCAGATATAACAAACATTCTTTCTCTTCCGTACCCATATTATCAACAAGCACTTTTTCCGTAGTCACACCACCCGGTATCCCTACTCCGGCAAATTGCCATTTTCCATCCCGTTTGATATATAAATCCAGACCTTTCTGAGCAACTCTGGTCAGATTGGGTAACTGGTAATTATCAGGAACCATCCATTTGGCTTTTATGACGGGGCTATTCGTTGTAAAAGAGATAGCCAGACCGGCAGAGTTTGTGAATAGTTTCTTCACTGTGGGAGGCATTGTACAATACTTGGCTGTATCTACCCGATGGAAGTATTCGCCTTCGGTAGTTGCTTTGCCTACCAGTAAAAGCTCTTGAGCCGGTACATAGGTAATGTTATCCTTTTGTTGTCCGGAGGCTGTGAAGGGAAGCACCATCAGCCCCAAGCAAACCCAGACATTTCGTATTAAGTTTTTCATAATCAATTTTATATTAAATTTCTTTCGCTACCATCCAGCGCTCTACATTTCGTTTCTCTGCGCTAAACTCTACACCAACTTTTATCACTTGTTGATCCTCTGCCGTATAAGGAAAAGCATAACCTTTTTCTTCAATCTGCTCCATGGCCTGCTCAACAGTCCCATTCAGCTTGAATTCGAAAATATAGATGAACTTCGGGGTTCGTACAACCGCATCTGCACGTCCCCGTGAGCTATGTACTTCTGCCTGCGTGAATTGTCCCATCAGTTTGAATATTAAATATATGATGACTTGATAATGACGTTCAGTCTGGTCATTCAACTCGTAAGGAAAATCTGCAAAGAAAGCTTCAAAGCGGTGCATGAAAGCGTCAACATTGCCTGTACGTAGTTCTTGAACAAACTTACCTATATAAAAGCTTCGTTCTTCATCCGTGACTGCCGTATAAAATGGGAGTAAAAAGTTAAGAAAGCCATAACGTACTTCGTCGTTAGGAAAGCCTAAACGATAAAGTCTAAACTCTCTGTCATAATCTTTAATAGTCAGATAACCACTCTGATAAATCAATGGAATAGGATTTTTCCTATCAGCACGATATTCAGTGAAAGCGGAAGCAGCTGTCTCTATACCATCCATCAGCAAGCGAAGATCATAATCGCTCTCTTTCAATAACTCCACAAGGAAAGTAGGAGTTCCGGTCTGAAACCAGTAATTACCGAACTCTTTACTGAAAAATGCATTCAGAACACTGAATGGATTGAACACTCCTTCTCCATTAGGATGAAAATGATAACCGTCATACTGCCGGGTCATTGTTTCCACAACTTCTTTCGTATTGATGTCATTTGCTTGCGATAAAGCTGCAATCTCCGGTTCAAAATTAGCAAGAAGTTCTTCGCGGGTGATTCCACAAAGAGTAGAGAAGTCATAATTCAGACTGATGTCATTCAATTGGTTCAGATCACTAAACACACTTACTTGCGAGAATTTGGTGACACCTGTCAGAAAAGCAAAACGAAGATAGCGGTCTGCACTCTTCAACACACCGTAGAAAGCTTTCAAAGTAGAACGGTAAGAATTGAGAAGCGGTTCATTCTGAATAGCCTGTAGTAAGGGCTTATCATACTCATCCACCAGGACTACAACACCCCTGCCTGCTTGTTCGGAGGCACGACGAATGACACCCAAGAAGCGGGAAGACAAAGTGGTTTCATCTTCTCCCCTGCCATATATAGCTTCCCATTGAGTTAACTGGTTACTTAAAATAGCATCCAATCTGTCCGGTGAATCATATTTCTCGGCATTCAAATCCAGATGCAGTACGGGATATTCTTCCCACTTCTTTTCTAATTGTTCCACGGCAAGTCCCGTGAAAAGGTCACGCCGTCCCTTGAAATAGGCTTCAAACGTAGAAATTAACAAACTCTTTCCGAATCGGCGCGGACGGCTTAAAAAAAAAGGTTTACCGATGTTTGCCATAGTCCACATCAATGCGGTCTTATCTACATACAAGTATCCGTCATTGCGGATATCTTCGAAAGTCTGAATCCCGATAGGGAGTTTTCTGCCCGTCACCAACATACAATTTCTACTATTAGATTGTTATCACATACGTATCTGCTACAAAAATACGAATTCTGGCAATGAAAGCAAATCTGTCAATCAATTATTTGTAAATCAACGTAGATAAGTATTCCTCTGCAAACATCTCATTGGCAACTTCCAACAACATCTCTGCTGTTAGCTCTTCTATACGCTTAAAAACAAGCTCGGATGATTCATACTTATGATAATGAAGGAATGTTTTCGCCATCCCTAACGCATTATTCTCAAAGTTATCGGACGCTACTCCGATTTGCCCGATCAACTGCTTTTTCGCTGCCGCCAACTGGGAAGAAGTCATCTTTGTATCGCGCATCCGCTTCAATTCCTTATAGGTCAATTTCAGGCAAGTATCCATGTCATCCACATCCGTCCCGAAATAAATACAGAAAGCTCCCGTATCCGTATAGGAAGTCAGATTGGATTCGACATTATAGACCAGTCCTCTGCGTTCGCGAAGGGACACATTCAGTTTACTATTCATTCCGGGACCTCCAAGGACATTATTCAGCAGATAGAGTGCAGTACGCTTGTCATCATACGCATTATAGCCACGGCTACCGATCATAACATGTGCCTGGTGCGTATCTCTAGCCACCGTCAAATGTTCCGGCACATACAGAGGCGGAGGTGTACGCCGATTCTCTACCTTCACATCAGGAATATCCAACAGGTATTTTTCTACCAGGCGGATGATTCTCTTGAACTCGTACTGCCCCTGAACAAAAAACACCATATTTCCCGGTTGGTAAAAACGGCGGGTAAACGATAGAACATCTTCCGTGCGAAAACTTCGCAGAAGTTCCGGCTTACCAAGAATGTTTCTTCCCAATGGATGATTGCGGAAGATCATGTCTTCAAAATCGTCAAATATCAGTTCCGACGGAGTATCTTCATACGACTGGATTTCATCGATAATGACCTCTGTTTCTTTTTCTATCTCATGCTGCGGAAAGGTTGAATGAAATACAATATCCCCCAACAACTCAAGCGCACGTTCCAGATGTTCTTTCAGGAAAGCGGCATAGACGACAGTTTCTTCCTTATTTGTGTAGGCATTCAGGTCACCACCTACATTCTCCATCCGGTTGAGGATATGCCAGGCTTTCCGCTTCTCCGTTCCCTTAAAAATCAGATGTTCTACAAAATGGGCCATTCCCTGCTCATTCTCCGCTTCATCACGAGTTCCGGCATCAATCGCAAAACCACAATAAGCTACTTTTGAGAGGGTTGGTTCATGGATAATACGCAGGCCATTTGGCAATGTATATTCGTTACCTTGCATCGTTTTATACTTCCTTATTGAATTAATGCCACAAAAATACAATAAAACTTATTGCTGTTTATAGAAAATTGCAGATATTTGTGGACTATAACAGCAACAACGTATATGGAAAAGATAGGAATATTCTGTTCCGCCTCCGATAACATTGACAAAATGTACTTCGAAAGCGCCAGCCAAATAGGCAAATGGATGGGGCAGACAGGCAAAACCTTGATATATGGAGGAGCCAGCCTCGGATTAATGGAATGCATAGCTCGTGCCGTGAAAGAAAATGGTGGTAAGGTTATTGGAGTAGTTCCTGCCAAACTGGAAGAGAATGGCAAGGTAAGCACTCTGTTAGATGAAGAAATTCATACCCGTAACTTGAGTGACCGCAAAGATATCATAACGGAGAAGTCGGAGGTATTGGTTGCACTCCCCGGAGGCGTCGGTACTCTTGATGAGATTTTCCACGTAATAGCCGCTGCCTCTATCGGATATCATCGGAAGAAGGTCATTTTCTACAATGAATATGGTTTTTACGATGAGCTATTAAAAGCACTCCACACCCTGGAGGACAAAGGTTTTGCACGACAGCCTTTCTCAACCTATTACGAAGTAGCAAACACATTAAATGAATTAAAAGAAAAAATAAACTAATCCTATATGATAGACTCCATCAAACAACTTTTGCAACAGGAAGCACAAGCTGTGCTCAACATCCCCGTAACAGACGCTTATGAAAAAGCGGTGAAACTGATTGTAGAACAAATACACCAGAAAAAGGGAAAACTGGTAACTTCCGGTATGGGAAAAGCCGGGCAGATTGCTATGAACATTGCTACGACTTTCTGTTCCACCGGTATTCCATCCGTCTTTCTGCATCCTAGCGAGGCGCAACACGGGGATTTGGGTATCTTACAAAAAAACGATCTACTCCTGCTGATCTCTAACTCTGGCAAGACACGTGAGATTGTGGAATTAACCCGCCTGGCCCATAATCTGGACCCGGATCTGAAGTTTATCGTTATCACCGGAAATCCGGATAGTCCGCTGGCAAAAGAATCGGATGTCTGTCTAAGTACCGGCAAGCCTGCAGAAGTCTGTGTGTTAGGGATGACTCCTACTACATCCACTACTGCCATGACAGTGATCGGAGATATATTGGTAGTACAAACCATGAAGGAAACAGGATTTACTATCGCTGAATATTCAAAACGTCACCACGGCGGTTATCTGGGAGAAAAATCAAGATCACTATGCGAAAAGTAATCGGTATCGGAGAGACCATCCTCGATATCATCTTTCGAGGTGACCAGCCTTCTGCCGCCGTACCGGGAGGTTCTGTATTCAACGGTATTGTCTCATTGGGACGAATGGGAATAAACGTCGGCTTCATCAGTGAAACCGGGAATGACCGTGTAGGCAATATTATCCTGCAGTTTATGCGTGAGAATCATATCCCAACCGATCATGTAAATGTATTCCCGGATGGAAAATCGCCCGTATCCTTAGCTTTCCTGAACGAGCAGAGTGATGCTGAATATATCTTCTACAAAGACTACCCGAAGCAACGTCTGGATGTTCTGTTTCCGAAACTAGAGGAAGACGACATTGTCATGGTGGGTTCTTATTACGCACTGAATCCGGTTCTGAGGGAGAAGATTCTCGAATTACTAGATCAGGCACGTGAAAAGAAAGCCATCATCTATTATGACCCGAATTTCCGTTCTTCACACAAGAATGAAGCCATGAAACTGGCTCCGACCATTATTGAAAATCTGGAATATGCGGATATTGTACGCGGTTCTTTAGAGGATTTTCTATATATGTATAACATGCAGGATATAGACAAGATTTACAAGGATAAAATCAAATTCTACTGTCCCCGGTTCATCTGTACTGCAGGTGCGGAAAAGGTAGCGTTACGCACTAATCTGGTCAATAAAGATTATCCGATAGAACCATTACAAGCAGTCAGTACTATTGGAGCTGGTGATAACTTCAATGCAGGGCTGATCTACGGATTACTCAAATACGATGTCCGATACCGCGATCTAAATAACTTGAATGAAGAGATCTGGGATAAAATAATCCAATGCGGGAAAGACTTCGCAGCTGAAGTTTGCCGAAGTTTCAGCAATTCGGTTTCGGTGGAGTTTGCACAAAAATACAAGTGATATTACAAATAAGGATTTGGATATAAGTAATTCATCCAGCGAAATCCCTATTTT
>NZ_EQ973360.1:423939-480655 GCF_000157055.1 Bacteroides sp. 2_2_4
AAAGCTAGTTATACCCAACAAAAGCAAAGACAGATAGACAGCCTGAAAATAATATTAAGACAATCCAGGGATATTCGAAAGAAAGTTGGGACAGCACAGTCTCTTTGTTTTGAGTATTCATCTTTCCAAAAAGATTCCGCTTTAGCCTATGCCATCCACATGAACAGGTTCGCTCAAGAAAGTAATGACAAAGAACTTTTAATTGAAGCTAAACTGGATTATTCAAGAATATTATCTTCGATGGGCTTTTTCAAAGAAGCTTTGGCAATTACCAATTCGATGCAACAAAAGCAACTATCTCCTAAACTCAAAGCTGAATATTTTCTCGGACAAGTCACGATCTATAATCACCAGAAAGCTTTTGCTTCCAACGAGGACGATTCACAAGAAAATGATCTGATAGCACAAATATATCGCGATTCGCTGCTCCAATGCAAAGAAGTCCCATCAAACGTACGAGCTTTTATAACTGCACCGACTCTTCTTTTCCATAAAAAGTATGATGATGCTATTCATATACTGGACAGCACTTATCAAAGTTATACACCCTATTCAAGAAATGCCGGAATCATAGCATATTCTCTGGCATCTGCCTATCAAGGTAAAAATGACCGTGAAAATACGATTAAATATTTCGCAATATCCGCCATTTCTGATGTATTAAATGGAGCTAGAGAAAATCTCTCTTTAAAAATATTAGCCAAGCTGATCTTTGAGAGTGGGGATATAGACCGGGCATCTAAATATATGAAAAATGCAATGGAGGACGCTATCCTATGCAATGCGAGAATTAACACCATCGAAGCCTCAGATATGTATCTTTTCATAGATAAGGCATTTCAAGAAAAGGAGAAACATAAATTTATCATCATAACGGCATTGCTCATTGCATTATGCATTGTCTGCATTCTGCTATTCATCCTGTCCGTACAACTGAAAAAACAAAAAGGTAAAGTGGAACAAGCTAATGAGAGTTTGTCTTATCATCTTTACGAAATACAACAAATGAACTCAATATTGGCAGATAACAATAAAATCAAAGAAGAATATGTAGGGCTGTATATGGAACAATATACCAGTTATATCAGTAAAATTGCCAATTTTAAGAAAAGAGCACTCAAAATAGCCAAAAGTGAAGATATAAAGAAAGTAACCTCTTTCCTCCACTCCTCTCTCAATACAGAAGAAGATCTGGCTGAATTTTATAATAACTTCGACAAAGCAATCCTGAATCTCTTTCCGAATTTCGTCGAAGATTTTAACGCATTGCTTTTACCGGAAAATGCAATCATTCCAGGACCCGGCAAACTCTTAACACCCGAGTTACGGATCTTCGCACTTATCCGACTTGGAATTACAGACAGTGTGAAAATAGCTCATTTCTTACAGTATTCATTATCGACCATCTATAATTACCGCTCAAAAATGCGGATCAAAGCAAATGGAGACCGGAATGAATTTGAAGAAAAAGTAGCTCGAATCGGACAACAAATCCGGGAATAACAGTGTATTAATCATACAGCATCATTTACATTTATCAGAGACTCTCCGATCAAAGACTCTCTGATTATCAACAATATACCCCAAACAATCATTTACAATCTGCTCACTCCCCATTTAAAAAGTAACCGAAATAAGGTATTTTTGTAGAGTCACAATAAAACCTGCGAACTCATTCAAATTACTATTTATATAAACACCACTTAAATAAAAAATTATGAACGGCCTATTACTTAATGTTATTTGTGCTTTCACCATTGCAAACGCAAATCCTAACATAGAAAAAGCACAGCAAACTTTGGATGCTCTTTACCAAAACTATGCAGCAACCAACACTTGTCTGTTACGTGAGAATTATCCTTTTGACCAGGACAATAAGGCAACTTATCTGGCATCAGAAGAACAAGCAAAAAGACGCAATGAATATTCCTACCTTTGGCCGTATTCGGGTACATTCTCTGCAGTAAATGCACTACTGGAGAGCACTGAAAATAAAAAGTATAAAAAACTTTTGGAAAATAAAGTACTACCCGGATTAGAAGAGTATTTCGACACACGAAGGAAACCATTCGCTTACTCATCTTATATCAGCAGTCAACCTCTCTCCGATCGTTTTTATGATGACAACGTCTGGTTAGGTATCGATTTTACCGATTCTTATCGTATGACAGGAAAACAAGCTTATCTGGAGAAAGCTAAACTAATATGGAAGTTTATCCTTAGTGGTAAAGATGACGTACTCGGCGGAGGAATCTACTGGTGCGAACAAAAGAAGGAATCTAAAAATACTTGTTCTAATGCACCGGGAGCCGTATTCGCTCTCAAACTATTTCAAGCTACTCAAGATGATGCCTATTTAAAAGAAGGAAAAGAGTTATACGAATGGACTAAAAAGAACCTGGAAGACTCAAAAGATCATCTATACTTTGACAACATCTCACTCAACAAGAAAATCGGTCGTGCCAAATTTGCCTATAACAGTGGACAAATGATGCAGGCAGCTGCCCTACTCTATCAAATTACCAAACAGAAAAGTTATCTGGAAGATGCACAAAATATAGCAGAAGCGTGTCACAAGCACTTCTTCACTCAGTTCACCTCTCCAGACGGACAAACATTCCAATTACTGAAAAAAGGAAATATTTGGTTCACAGCCGTTATGCTTAGAGGCTTTATTGAACTTTATCAGATAGACCATAACAAGACTTATCTAACCGATTTCCAGAAAAGTCTTGATTACGCATGGCATCATGCCAGAGATGAACGGGGCTTGTTCCAGACAGATTGGAGCGGCACAGATAAAAACGAGAAAAAATGGCTCTTGACACAAGCTGCTTTCATAGAAATGTATGGAAGACTAGGCGGAATCGATTTGCAATAATCACTTTTAATAACCCTCTTAAAAACAATAGAGATATGAAGAAAAGAAATATCGGAATATGTATCATCACGACCACCCTATTAATGGGAGGTCCTGCCAAAGCTACAGAACTTATCCTGGCTAAGGATCATACCAATGTGGTCAATCAAGCAGCTGAAATTGCCGCTTATAAAAGTAATCGTCCACCCGTAAACAAGCGGCTTTTTAAATCAAAAGCCGTGGAAGCAGAAATCATCAGGGTGAAAAAGCTACTTACTAATCAAAAATTGGCATGGATGTTCGAGAATTGTTTTCCAAATACCCTTGAGACAACAGTTCATTACCGTACAACAGACGGTAAGCCTGATACTTTCGTCTACACAGGAGATATCCATGCCATGTGGTTACGTGACTCAGGAGCACAGGTTTGGCCTTATATACAATTAGCGAATAAAGACCCGGAATTGAAGAAAATGCTCGAAGGAGTGATACGCAGACAATTTAAATGTATAAATATCGATCCATACGCCAATGCTTTCAATGATGGGGCTGTGGGAGGAGATTGGATGTCCGACCTGACCGATATGAAACCGGAACTGCACGAACGTAAATGGGAAATAGATTCTTTATGTTATCCATTACGTCTGGCCTATCAATATTGGAAAGAAACCGGTGATGCAAGCATCTTTGATAATGAATGGATACAGGCTATCGCCAACATACTGACAACTTTCAAGGAACAACAGCGCAAAGAGGGAGTGGGTCCCTATAAATTCCAGCGTAAGACAGAACGCGCACTCGACACATTAAACAATAACGGTCTAGGTGCTCCTGTAAATCCTGTCGGACTCATTGTTTCAGCTTTCCGTCCGTCTGACGATGCAACCACTTTACAGTTCCTCGTACCGTCTAATTTCTTCGCTGTTTCTTCTCTAAAGAAAGCTGCGGAAATTCTGAATGTTGTAAACAAAAACACCAGTCTGGCGAAACAATGCACAGATTTGGCACAAGAAGTAGAAACCGCATTAAAAGAATATGCAACTTACAATCATCCTAAATATGGTACAATCTATGCTTTTGAAGTAGACGGATTCGGAAATCATCTCTTAATGGACGACGCCAACGTACCAAGCCTGCTGGCAATGCCTTATCTGGGAGATGTAGACATCAACGATCCTATTTATCAAAACACACGTCGTTTTGTATGGAGCAAAGACAACCCCTACTTCTTCAAAGGAAAGGCAGGAGAAGGTATTGGAGGACCTCACATCGGTTATGATATGATATGGCCTATGAGTATCATGATGAAGGCATTCACCAGTCAGGACGACCAGGAAATTAAGTCTTGCATAAAAATGCTGATGGATACAGATGCAGGAACAGGATTCATGCACGAATCTTTCCATAAGGATGACCCTAAAAACTTCACACGCGCCTGGTTTGCATGGCAAAACACCTTATTTGGTGAGCTCATTTTAAAGTTGGTCAACGAAGGAAAAATAGATCTATTGAACAATATTCAATAAAGCAAACTTAGGTTACTTCTCATTCAGGGCGCTCTTCTATAACGAAGAAGCGCCCTTTTTTAACACGTAAATTACTATTAACTTTGGCTAATTATAGCAAAGGAATTACCACATCTTCGGGTAATTCTTATCTTTGCAGTATACGATTCAAGACAAAGAAACTATGTATAGAAACCTGTTAAGCTGGCTTACTGTTTTATTAGTGCTCCCATCATGTTCTGGCACATCACCTGCTATATCTGTGGTATGTGAAGAAAATAACGTAGGAAACTGTATTATCAAATGGGAAACAGCACCGGTATTAAAAGGACAGGTAAAAGTATACACCTCTACTTCTCCTGAAGCTATTCCGGAAGATTCTCCCATTGCAATGGCAAACATTTCCAGTGGTAAAATGACAATCGTAACCAACGATCCGTCTCAACGTTATTACTACTTGATGGTATTTAATAACAAATACCGGGTTAAAGTGGCCACCCGCAACATTAACATCCCCGGCATACAGAATTTCCGCGATTTAGGAGGATACGAATCTGCTGGTACCGGAAAATCTCTTCGCTGGGGAATGATATACCGTTCCGCACAAATAGACAGTATTCCTCCCTGCTCACGCCGGGAACTCAAGAATATGGGCGTACGGACGATTATAGACTTACGTTCTGAAAATGAACGCCACAACTACCCGCAATTGCATGATGATGAATTTAATATCATACATATCCCTATTCTCACAGGGAACATGGAAGAAATTCTGCAAGGAATTCAGGAAGAGAAGATAAAAAGTGACACTATTTATCGTTTGGTAGAACAAATGAATCGGGAATTAGTTATAAACTACCAAAAGGAATTCAAAAAGCTGTTCACCGTCCTTCTCGACCGTACTCATTATCCGGTTGTGATTCATTGTACATCCGGGAAAGGGCGTACAGGGGTCGTTTCCGCCTTATTGCTTGCCGCTCTTGGAGTCAACGAAGACGTCATTATGGAAGACTATCGTTTGAGTAATGACTATTTTAATATTCCCAAAGCTTCTCAATATGCATATAAGTTATCGGTCAATTCGCAAGAAGCCATTACAACCATCTACTCTGCAAAAGAAGATTTCCTGAACGCTGCCAAAGAACAGATTGAGGCTGAATACGGGAGCGTACAGACCTATCTGAAAAAGGGAATCGGACTTTCTGCAGAAGAAATTGAACAGTTACGCAGCATCTTACTAACTGATAATTAATAGTTGATAAGTGATAAAATAGGGTGGCGTCTATAATAATTATCTACTATCAATCATTCATTATCAACTAAATTAACTATCTTTGCAGCCGAAATAAAAGATATACAGAGATTTAATGAAGACATTTGAAGAGCTTGGCGTTTCTCCGGAGATACGTAGAGCAATTGAAGAAATGGGATACGAGAATCCCATGCCGGTACAAGAAGAAGTGATTCCGTACCTTTTAGGAGAAAATAATGATGTAGTAGCTCTTGCACAGACAGGAACAGGTAAAACAGCCGCATTCGGTTTGCCCTTGCTCCAACAAGTTGACGTAAAAAACAGAATTCCACAATCGCTTATCCTCTGCCCTACCCGCGAGCTCTGTCTCCAGATAGCAGGAGATTTGAACGACTATTCCAAATACATTGATGGACTAAAAGTATTACCTGTATATGGTGGTTCTTCTATTGACAGCCAGATACGCAGCCTCAAACGAGGAGTACACATCATTGTAGCTACACCCGGACGCCTGTTGGACCTGATGGAACGCAAAACCGTTTCCTTGTCTACCATCCACAATGTAGTAATGGATGAAGCGGACGAAATGCTTAATATGGGGTTCACAGAAAGCATCAACGCCATTCTGGCTGATGTACCGCAGGAACGCAACACTCTATTGTTTTCCGCAACAATGAGTCCGGAAATCGCACGCATTTCCAAAAATTACCTGCGCAATGCGAAAGAAATCACTATTGGCCGTAAGAATGAAAGTACCAACAACGTTAAACACGTTGTTTATACCGTACAGGCTAAAGACAAATACGAAGCTTTAAAGCGTATCGTCGATTACTACCCACAAATATACGGTATCATTTTCTGCCGTACCCGTAAAGAGACTCAGGAAATTGCAGACAAATTAATGCAAGAAGGCTACAATGCCGATTCTTTGCATGGTGAGCTTTCTCAAGCACAACGGGATGCTGTTATGCAGAAATTCCGCATCCGCAACTTGCAACTGCTCGTGGCAACTGACGTGGCTGCCCGCGGACTTGATGTAGACGATCTGACGCATGTTATCAATTACGGATTACCAGACGATACAGAGAGTTATACACATCGCAGCGGACGTACAGGACGTGCCGGAAAAACAGGAACTTCCATTGCCATCATCAACCTCCGTGAAAAAGGAAAGATGAGAGAAATTGAACGGATTATCAGCAAAAAATTCATTGTCGGAAAAATGCCAACAGCAGCAGGAATCTGTCAGAAGCAGCTGATTAAGGTTATTGATGATCTCGAAAAAGTAAAAGTAAACGAGGAAGAGATTGCTGACTTTATGCCGGAAATCTATCGTAAACTGGAATGGTTGAGCAAAGAGGACCTGATTAAACGAATGGTTTCTCACGAATTCAACCGTTTCGCCGAGTATTATCGCAACCGTGCAGAAATAGAAGTACCGACTGACATCAGAGGAGAACGTACCGGACGGGGTGACCGCAAAGAAGGTGGTTTCGAAAAAAGAAGCCGCCAAGCTGCACCGGGCTTTAACCGCCTGTTTATCAATTTGGGTAAAACAGACAGTTTCTTCCCTAGCGATCTTATCGGACTACTAAATAGTAACACAAGAGGACGTATCGAGTTGGGACGTATTGACCTAATGCAGAACTATTCTTTCTTTGAAGTGCCGGAAAAGGAAGCGACAAATGTAATCAAGGCGCTGAATAGGGCTAAATGGAACGGACGCAAGGTAGTTGTTGAGATTGCCGGTGCCGGTGAAGAAAACGGAAAAGGACGTGAAAACGGTTCAAATGAGCGCAAGGGAGGTAAACGATTCGGCGGCAAAAGCGACGAACGTGCACCGCGCTATGAAAATAAGGATAGAAAACCGAAAGATGCTTCTGCAAAAGACTCAAAGTCAACAAAAAAAGATAAGCCTAGTCGTGCTGAGCGAGGATACTCTGATGCTCGCGGTCCGAAAAAGAAAGATGACTGGCAAGAGTTTTTTAAAGATAAAGAACCTGACTTCAGCGAAGAAGGATGGGCACGTAGAAAACCTAAGAAGAAATAAATATGAAGCAAGCATAATCCGTAGATTTGTACATTATTAGTCAGAGGTCTTTATGTTACAACTAATTACCATCTTGACATTCTAATGAGAAGGAACAACATTATCCCTATTCTATCTTATTGAAAAAAGACAACTGTTCATACAGAATCTACTTTTGTGTTTCTAATAAACTTTCTTATCGTTTTTAATAAACGGTATTCCTATTTATTAAAAACGATAAGAAGTATATCTACTGCAAACAATTCAATTTTATACAACAAAAAAGGTTGCAAACTCATCAAAAGTCTGCAACCTTTAGTATATAATAAATTTCCTCTTCTTCTAAAGAGAGGTAAATCGTCGGCAACTCTGTTCTAATATTATACTATTCATACACATAATTTCCAATCAATAAGTTTCTTTTCTGATCACAAAGATACAA
The DNA here is from genome assembly GCF_000157055.1 of Bacteroides sp. 2_2_4. Lineage (NCBI taxonomy): Bacteria > Pseudomonadati > Bacteroidota > Bacteroidia > Bacteroidales > Bacteroidaceae > Bacteroides > Bacteroides sp. 2_2_4. The sequence goes on from NZ_EQ973360.1 coordinate 432,028, forward strand.
AATAAAAAGTCGTTTGTCAAGTTCTTATTTCAAAACACTCCATCTATTAGTTATAAAGCAGCTATACAAAAGCACGAAATTGGGACAAACCTCTCTATTGTAACGTGATCTATCCATTCTGCGATTATAGCAAAGGAGTGCAGTGGCCCAATGTCATCCAGCCTCGTCCGGCAGATTATACTTTCGCTTCCATGCCCAATCCGGTAGGTAGCTATCGGAAGGATTTCACTCTGCCCGATTCATGGAAGGGGAGAGATATATTCATCCGTTTCAATGGTGTAGAAGCAGTTTTTTACATCTGGGTAAACAGCAACCAGGATTACCAATCGAAAGACATTCAATAAACAGCTCTCTTTATAGGTAATTCCAAGATATGTTTTCCTGCTTCCAAATTTACTGCACGCTCTCCTTTCACATTGTCGGGTGCATAAAAGGTAGCAGTGCTATTTGCCGGAACAGTTACATGATAGACAATACGGTTCTTTTTACGTTCCCATTTAGAGCAGATTTCCCCATAAGGTGATTGATATCTGGCTTCGAACTCATTTAATCCACTGGGGAAATTAGGCCGAAGAAGAATATGTTTGAATCCGGGATTTTCGGGGTCAGGGAAGATCCCACCTAATCCTTTATAGAACCATCCGCCAATTTCACCGAACATCATGTGATTGTCCGATATGTCACGTGTGGCATTCAAATCCCAGTTCTCCAGTAATGTGGTAGCACCATTGGCAATCCAGCAGCCCCATGATGGATAAGTGTCTTGTGCAGCTAATTTATAAGCCGTTTCAGCTTCACCGTTCTCACTTAACGCATTCAATATAGCTTTTGCCCCCAACACACCTACATCCAAATGAAAGCCGGCTGCTTCCACCTGTTTTGCCAGATTCCGGGCTACTTTTCTCTTCAACTCTTCGGGAACAATGCCCCATTGCAAAGGAACGCTTTGTTCCGTCTGAACGCCGCTACCATAAATGCCCGTTTCTCTATTCAGAAACTTGTCATTAATCGCGTTCTTTATCTTATTGGCAAGAGCAGAATAATATTTATAGTCTTCCGTTTTATTAAACATCTTTGCGGCATTGGCAAGTATTTTGGTGTCCACATAGAAATAGACAGAAGAGGTCAGTTCCTTGGAAGAATGTGATTTAACAGGCACCCAGTCTCCTCTTCCCCATGAGGTCAATCCGGTCGGACTGGTGCGATCCACATAGTCTACATACCGCCTTATATTTTCATAACAGTCTGCCAACAGTTTATGATCGCCATAAAACATATAAATGTTCCATGGAATAATAGCGATAGTGCTTGTCCAATCCAGTCCATTATCCGTGCCATATCCCCAGCCTCCTGTAGGAATTATATCGGGAAGTACACCATTGGGCTGTTGCTCGTCTCTATGGTCGGCAAGCCATTTCTCATAAACAGTGATACCGTCATAATTGTATAATGCCGTTTCAATAGCAAAATGACCGTCGCCTGTCCATCCGTTCTTTTCACGCTGGGGGCAGTCGGTAGGATACCCCATCAAGTTGGACAAATAGGCATTATTTGTTGCCCACCAAAGACGGTTGATAAGTGCGTTCGAAGTATGAATCGTCCCTTTCTGCGGAACATCACTATGCACAAAGTAGGCAGTCAGACTATTCTCATTCAATACAAGGGGGGTAGTGCTTGTTACTTCCACGTATCTGAAACCTTTATAATTGAATCGTGCCATAAATTCATCCTCTCCCTTTCCACTCAAAACGAGGATGTCCGTTTGAAAAGGATCGGAGTTGTCTACCGGGCGGTGATACACATCAATATTTGACGTATTCACTCGTCCGTTGTCATATAACCGCTCACCATGTTTCAACCTCACCACAGTTCCCTCTTTCCCGAACACTTTAATGCGGGTGACTCCTGCCATATTGCGGGCAAAGTCGAATACATACGTTGTGTCATTAAGTTTCTTCCAGGTTTTTACGGGGATTGTTTCTACTGCACGAATCGGCTGCACTTGTTGTGACACCACATTCTGTGAAGGAACAGCCCTATATCCTACTCCATTCCATTTAGAATCATCAAAGTTCACGGCATTCCAGCCTTTCTGTTCCAAACGGGCGTCGTAATGCTCGGCAGTATAAATGCTATTAAAGATCAATGCGCCGGATGAAGTTTTCCAGTCCCGTTCTGTAGAAACGACTTCAACGGAACCATCCTCATAAGTAATCCGCACATCCATACAGAAAGCAGGACGGTTACGCCAAGGTGCACGATGAAAGTCCCACACGGCCATTGACTGATGATTATACCATCCATTGCCCAGCAACACACCAATCGCATTTTTCCCTTTCTGTATTTGGGAAGTAACATCATAAGTGACGTAGAAGTTACGCCTGTCAAACCGGGTATATAGCGGGTCCAGCCGGTGGTTTCCAATCTTCTCACCATTGATATACAGTTCATATAAACCTGCTACGGCAATATATGCCCTTGCCGACCGGATCTTCTTTCGTGCATCAAACACTTTCCGGAAATAGGGAGCAGGACGGTAATTAATATCTTTGTTATCGCTAATCCAAGCTCCTTGCCAGTGTTCCATCCCCATCATTCCCGTTTCGAAACTATTAATATCCGAAGAAGATTTCACTCCATCCTTATCCCATACATTCACTCTCCAATAATACTTGGTAAAAGGACGGAGTTCCTGTCCGGAATAAGTAATCAGAATCTGTTCGGAGTCCTTTTTGCCCGAATCCCAGATAGTTCCTTTCCCTGCAATCAATTCAAGAGAGTCTTTGTCTACGATGACTTGACAGGCTGTTTGTCGTGCTCCTTTTCGGGCATCATTCAGCATCCATGATAACCGGGGAGTAGGATTATCTATTCCCAAGGGATTCACCAAATAATCACAAACCAGATTCACAGGTTTACAGCTGCCTGACTCTTGTGAGAATGCTGCTTGCAGCATTAAAAATAGTAATCCCGGTAATAGTGTCAATCGTTTCATTTTATCAAAAAATTAGTTTGTATTTTCCTTCAATCGGATGCCATATTTATATCGCGTGCTAATTTACGAAAAATATTGTATGGACGCTTTATCTACTTGCCTCAAAAAAGCTATATCTTTGCGGCCCGAATATATACTTGACTATGAATAAAATTAATGGTTTACTATATGGGCTGCTTTCATCAGCCTCTTTTGGACTTATCCCTCTATTTACCATTCCCGCCATGCAAGCAGGGATGCAATTTGAATCGATACTTTTCTATCGTTTCCTGTTTGCCTGTCTGGCGTTAGGCGGAATCTTATTGGTGAATGGTCAATCATTTCGCATCAAGAGGCAGGATATTCCTTCCCTGTTTCTTCTTGCGCTTCTTTATTTAATGTCTGCCGTATTCCTGTTCTGGGGATATAAGTTTATGGCTAGCGGAGTTGCCACCACTATTCATTTCATGTATCCGGTGCTTACCACGTTAATCATGATGCTCTTTTTTAAAGAAAAGAAATCCGGCTGGCGGATCGCTGCCATTGCATCCGCAGTGGCAGGAGTTTATTTCTTATCCGGCGGAGATACAAAAACGGGGAGCTTTTCTTTCCTGGGACTTTTCATTGTTCTTCTGTCGGCACTCGGATATGCGCTTTATCTCGTCACAATGAGCCAATTAAAGATTGGACAGATGAAAGGGCTACTGCTTACTTTCTATGTATTCCTTTTCGGAGGTATTCTCCTTTTTATCGGAACGGAAACCATCAGCCAGCTTCAATCCATCAGCGAATGGCATACTGCCGGCAACCTGATTCTATTAGCTTTAATCCCTACCGTAGTTTCTAATCTTGCTCTAGTAAGAGCCGTAAAAAGCATCGGCTCCACACTCACCTCTGTGTTGGGAGCTATGGAGCCGGTAACTGCTGTATGTGTAGGTATCTTTCTTTTCGGAGAAGCCTTCACCACAAGTATTGGTGTAGGTATTGCACTGATTATCGCTGCCGTAATCGTTATTATATTAAAACGATAAAAAGTCCGGTTTCATCGGAATATTTACTTCATCGGCCCATTTTTAATTCCTGAATAAGATGGGCTGCCTTGCCGTATTTCTCTATGATAAAGAGCATATACCGCACATCTACCCCAATGCAACGCTGCAAATCTGGTTCGAATACGATATCACTACTCATTGCTTCCCAGTTGCCATCAAAAGCCAAGCCTAATAATTCTCCTTTGGCATTGAACATGGCGCTGCCGGAATTACCTCCTGTAATGTCATTGTTGGAGATAAAACAAACATTCATGTCTCCCTGCGCATTGGCATATCTTCCGAAATCACCGGAAGAAAGCAAACTCAACAACTCCGGCTGAACGGCAAAGTCAATATCACCCGCATGTTCTTTCACTTTCTCAAAAATGCCTTTCACGGTTGTGTAATAATCATAAGTGGCCCCATCAAAAGGAGTATATCCTCCAACCGTTCCGAAACTAAGCCGCATGGTAGAGTTGGCATCCGGATAAAAATTACGATCAGCATACATACGGCGCATGGCTGCATTGAATAAACGCTCCCCCTGCTCTATCTGCTCGGAAGCCTCGGAAATACTCTGATTCATCTCATAATACTTCACAATCAAATCCAGACTCAAGGAAACAGCCGGATCCTCTATGAGATTATATGTAGTATCTCGCTCCAGAAAACGTTTTAAGCCCTTAGGAGACGTTATATTGGAAGTTGCATACAAAGAGTCTACATAGGTCTGAATATTCCCGTTGTAGAGCGTATCTATCTTCTCATACATAGCAGGCAGAAACTTTTTATCCACTTTCGACTGATACTCTTTGAGCATGGCAGCAAAAACCTCCTTATCAATGGAAAGATCGAGATTATCATACTTCTCCAGTAACTTTTTCATGCGGGTTATCACCAACTTCTCTTCCGCCTCAAAGTCGAAATTGAGAATTTCAAGAGCGAGCTGCACTAACTCGGGACCATTTATAAACGATTCACCGAAATAAGCCAACGCACGATTGGTTTCACGGCGATTACTATAACTCAACTCTAAAGAAGAAAATAAACGAATCAGTTTCTCTCTCTCTTCCGGATGAGACTGAATCCAGTTACGAAGCTCTGCTTCAGCCACCCGCTTCTTTTCCAACACTTTCAAATGCTTGATGGCTTTATTCGTTCCGATGCTATTCTTCCAATAATTGGAGCTTTCATCGTATTTTGAAGCATACTTAATGCGAATATCCGGACGACGGTCCATCTCCCGTTTCCAGATGGTTTGTTTCACTCCCCGTACATCAATCATTGCCTGATTGATTCCATTCATCATCTCTTCGATACCATACGAGGAAAGGTAACGTTCCGTACTGCCCGGATAGCCAAGCGTCATGCAGAAAGAACCTTCTTTGTATCCATCCAAAGAAATGGGTGCTACATATTCGGGATGATAAGGGACGTTTTCAGGAGAATAATCCGCCGGACCATTCTTGGCATTAGCATAGATACGAAATACGCTGAAATCGCCCGTATGACGCGGCCACATCCAATTATCCGTATCCCATCCGAACTTCCCGACAGAAGAAGGAGGTGCAAAAACCAGGCGGACATCATTATAATCACGATAAACAGAAAGCCAGAATTCATTCCCTGCATAATAAGCATCTACAATACCAGTCAATGTAGAATCCTTTTCGGAGACTTCCATACTGATTACATTCATAATCGAATCAACAGCCACACGACGTTCTGTTTCCGTTTTAGCATGCCGGGCGGCAGACAATACGCGTTTAGTAACATCTTCCGTACGAAGCAGGAAACGAACATACAACTCCGGATTCGGCAGTTCTTCCTCAAGACTACGTGCAAAGAAGCCATCTTTCAGATAATCATGTTCCACTGAAGAATGTTGCTGAATACTGCTAAAGCCACAATGATGATTAGTAAACACCAGACCGTCTTCAGAAACCACCACTCCTGAACAGAAGCCTCCAAAACTGACAACAGCATCTGCCAGACATGGTTTCTTCGGATCATATATTTTATTCACAGGCATCTGCAAACCAAGTTCTTTCATTACCCGGTCAGTCTGTTTATTCTTTCGGAGATTTCCCAACAACCACATTCCCTCATCGGCAAATACATTCGACAGACAGAGAGAAAAGACTATCAAGACAGTTAGTCTGAACTTCATATTATTATTTTTAGATTCATTATTCTGTAATCAGCCTCAACTTCTTCGTTCCTACGCGGGCTTTCAGCCATTCGCTGATTTTCTCTTTTTCAGCAACAGACGGATGTCTGGCGAATTTAAGGACAGCCAATGTCACCGTATCCGTCTTCATCGAATCGACCCGCACTTCGAGCGAGTGAGCGATGGAAAGAGTTGTGATGGAAGGATAAAGTACCTTCAATTCGGGTACTAATGTACGACTCATAGCATCGTACGTTCTGTATTGCTCCAGTGTTGTCTCCAGTTGGGAAATTTTCACCGCCTGTTGTTGAAGCCGTTGCTCACTGTTTTTATAGAAGTCTTCCATGACCATGGCACGGATAGAAGATACATCTACCGCCTCATTGTTCATCCCCTGTAATACAATCAGTTTCGTATCTTCCAGCTTATACTCTTTCAACTTGCTACGAGCAATAGATATCGAAGCGTCAGGCACTTCAGGACCAATCAAAACAACCCGTACTTCTTTATGGTCATAGCTAATTTTCTTATCAAGTACCTGCGTATTCTCAAAGCTCAACTGATCGTTTATAAAACGATTGGCTGCTGCTTCATAGAAAGTGCTCTTTATAATTCCAAATGTCAGATAAACTGCAGGGCACATGGTAAGCACTACAATCAGAACGATGTATTTACGTACGGTCTTCTCACGGGTTTTATCCACAAACTCTTTCCGTTGGAAATGCATCACACGAACACCGAGGAAAGTAGCCAGGCTGATAAAAACAGAGTTGATAAAGTAAAGATAAAAAGCACCCAGGAAATAAATGAGATTACCGGAAGCCAGTCCGTAACCTGCCGTACAAAGCGGCGGCATCAATGCAGTAGCAATGGCAACACCCGGAATCACATTTCCTTTTTCCTTGGTAGAGAGAGCCACGACACCTGCCAAACCACCAAAAAGCGCGATGAATACATCATAAATAGTGGGCGATGTACGTGCCAGCAACTCTGACTGTGAACCGGCAATAGGGGCAAGAAGGAAAAAGATTGTTGCCGTAGTCACACTGAAAGCAGTCGTTATGAGAAAGCTCTTCAAAGAGCGTTTCATTAATTCAAAGTCATTCAGTCCGACAGACAGTCCTACTCCCATTATAGGTCCCATCAATGGAGAAATCAACATGGCACCGATAATAACGGCAGTGGAGTTCACATTCAATCCGAGTGATGCCATGAATATGGCAAAGATCAGAATCCATAAATTGGCACCTTTAAACTCTACCCCCTTACGGATAGAATCCACTGTGGCCAGTTCGTTATCCTTATCTTTCCTCAAGTCCAGATATTCTCCCAGAAAGGACTTGATAGCAAACTTATTACGTTCATCTGTCTTCATAGTTATTTCTTCTTTATAAATCGATTAATAACAGGAATCTGACTCAATGGTAAATCCTTCTTGATAACATAAGCTATAAATAGCAATAAGAGTACGGTACGGAAAGCGAGACGAAGCACTATATTAGAGATAGGAACCTGCTCTCCAATAACGTAAAGTACCGCTGCCAGCAGAACATAAAGTCCGAGGCTCTTCAAGTCATAATGAATCGGGTATTCTTTCTGTCCTATCCAGTAGGATAGCAACAAGATGACTGCATAGCCCGCAACAGAAGCCCATGCTGAAGCAAGATAACCGTAAACCGGCACAAACAGGATGTTCAATACGACAATAATAACACAACCAATCACCGAGAAGTAGGCTCCCCAATAGGTCTTATCCGTCAGTTTATACCAAAAGGAGAGGTTGAAATAGATCCCTTTACAGATCTCTGCAAGCATTACAATGGCTACTACCCCCAGGCCTTCCCAGTAACCCCTTGCCACCAGATAACGCAACAAGTCAAGGTAGAACATGACAGCTAGGAAAGCTAGCAAGGAAAATATAAGAAAATACTTCATCGCAGCGGCATACATCTTCCGGTTGTCTCCTTCTCGGTCTTTGCCAAAGACAAACGGTTCGTAAGCATAACGGAAAGCTTGCGTAAACATTGCCATCACCATCGCAATCTTACTGGTTGCCGCATAGATACCCAATTGCACCAACCCTTCCTGCCGGTCTTCAAAAAGAAACGGATAGATCATCTTATCCACAGTCTGGTTTAGAATACCTACCAAACCTAAGATTAATACCGGGAAAGAATATACGACCATTCGTTTCAGCAATACCTTGTCCAACTTATAAGCAAAACCTGTCAGTTCCGGAATAAAGAAGAACATCTGGACAACCGAAATAATCAGGTTGCTAATAAAGATATATCCCACTAAATAATCCGGATCATAAAACCAGGAGATCGTTGACGGACAATGTACATTCAGCCACGGGCACACCAATAGGAAAAATAAATTCAAACCGATGCCACCAACGATAGAGAGCAGTTTAATAGCAGCAAACTTAATAGGCCGCTTTTTATACCGTAAATAGGCAAAAGGAATGCATTGGAAAGAGTCTAAAGCTACCACAACAGCCATCATCGCTATAAACTCCGGATGATCGCCATAATCCAGTAAATTGGAAATAGGTTGCAGGAATAACAAGCAAAGGAAAACAAAAATCAAAGATACCCCTCCTACCGATAACAAGGAGTTGGCATATACTTTCATCGGGTCTTCTCCCGATTTGTTGGCAAAACGGAAGAATCCCGTTTCCATACCGAACGTAAGCAGTACAAGCATCAGGGCTGTAAACGCATATACGTTTGAAACAACTCCATAACCTCCGGTGGAAGCTGGCAATACCGCTGTGTACAAAGGCACCAGCATGTAGTTAAGGAACCGTCCGACAATACTACTCAACCCATAAATTGCCGTATCTTTAGCTAATGATTTTAGTCCAGCCATGTTTTATTAGTAATTATCATTCAGATTGGTTCAACGTTTCTTCTTTTGTTTGAACAACCAATCCATAAATCCGGGATAATTGAAAGCCGGATTCCAGCTCCCATGATTGCAACCGGGGAATTCAATATATTCCACATCTGCACCGGCAGCTTTCAGTGCTTTATACGCTTCGCGAGAACCTTTCACCGGAACTACATCGTCCGCATCTCCGTGAAAGATACGAAATTTCACATCCTTGGCAACCGATAGCCGACTTGGATTGACTGTACCGCAAATAGGAACTGCAGCTGCAAAAATCTCCGGATAACGCACGACTAAATCATACGTTCCCATCGCTCCCATTGAAAGACCGATAATATAAACCCGTTGTGTGTCCACTTCGGGCATTACCAGATAAGAGTCGAGCAACTGTTTAAGCGTTTGCAATATAGGACTGATCTCTTGTCCCACTGGCATTTCTGTAGGGATAAGCGACTTCGGACGTCCTGTATAAGCCCAGTAACCGTCTGTCGGACACTGTGGAATTAGAACGAAAGCGGGATACTTCTCTTGATTGACCGGATTAAGAAACATCTGTCCACCATGAGTCAACTGTTTCTCATTATCATTTCCCCGTTCGCCGGCTCCATGCAGAAACAGTACGAGCGGATACTTTTCACCTGGCTTCACCGATTCGGGATGAATCATCCGATAAGGTAAAGAGTCTCCTTTAGAAGAGACAAAAATATCCCTCCCATATTCCTGTTGAGCCGATAAAGACAAGCTCAAAAAGAGAAAAACAAGTAAAGTAGTCCATTGCTTCATCATCCAACTATGCTTTATAAAGTTCTTTTATACCGTTAATACCACTTGTCACATGACGCTTTATGTTAGTCATTAAACAGCGTTTTTTGACTGTTATAAAGACTTCTTCCCAAATGTTTATAGGCAAGTTCGGTCACCTCACGTCCACGGGGAGTACGCTTCATAAATCCTTCTTTTATCAGGAAAGGTTCGTAAACTTCCTCAATGGTTCCCGCATCTTCTCCCAAAGCCGTGGCAATGGTAGTGATACCTACCGGACCACCTTTAAATTTGTCTATAATGGTGCAAAGTATCTTGTTGTCTATCTCATCCAGGCCGTACTTATCAATATTCAGTGCTTCCAATGCAAACTGGGCGATCTCCGTATCGATAGAACCGGAGCCTTTCACCTGCGCAAAATCACGTACCCGACGGAGCAAGGCATTGGCAATACGGGGCGTTCCGCGGCTACGGGAAGCGATCTCCGATGCTGCACGTACCGAACAAGGCACATCCAGTATGGACGCAGAACGACGAATGATATTGCTCAAAATATCATCATCATAGTACTCCAAATGAAGATTAATACCGAAACGTGCACGAAGCGGAGCCGTCAGCAGACCGCTACGTGTGGTTGCACCAACCAGCGTGAAAGGATTCAAATCTATCTGGATGCTGCGTGCCGAAGGTCCCTTATCGATCATAATATCGATGCGGTAATCTTCCATGGCCGAATAAAGATATTCCTCCACCACAGGCGACAACCGATGAATTTCATCGATAAAAAGTACATCGTTCGGTTCGAGACTGGTTAACACTCCTGCCAGATCACCCGGTTTATCGAGCACCGGACCGGAAGTTACTTTAAAGCCAACTCCTAATTCGTTAGCAATAATATTCGAAAGAGTTGTTTTTCCTAATCCGGGAGGGCCGTGCAACAGCACATGGTCGAGTGCTTCGCCACGCAGGCGTGCCGCCTTCACAAAAATGCGAAGGTTTTCCACCACCTTGTCCTGCCCGCTAAAGTCTTCAAAACTTAACGGACGGAGTGCATTCTCGAAATCCCGTTCTTTTGAAGTAAGCTGATGTTCGCGTATGTTAAAATCTTCCTGTTCCATTTATTTCTTGAAAGTAGGAGACAAAGATAGAGATTTACATTCATTTTCAGTATAAGAAAGACGAAGATTTAGTTTATTTGAAACGTAATAACTACTTTTGCACTATCTATATACACGTTATCAACTATGGTTCTAAATTACATTTGGATAGGATTCTTCGTCATAGCCTTTATCATCGCTCTTATAAAAGTGATTGTTTTGGGAGATACGGAGATATTTACGGCTATCATGAACGCTACATTCGACTCTTCAAAGACAGCTTTCGAGATATCGCTGGGACTTACGGGTGTACTGGCCCTTTGGTTAGGTATCATGAAAATTGGCGAGAACAGCGGATTGATTAATGCACTGGCCCGCTTTCTTAGTCCGGTGCTTTGCCGTCTGTTTCCAGACATTCCTAAAGGGCATCCGGTGTTAGGCTCCATCTTCATGAATATGTCCGCCAATATGCTCGGTCTCGACAATGCCGCCACCCCGCTGGGGTTGAAAGCTATGAAAGAGCTACAGGATCTGAATCCGAAAAAGGACACTGCTTCCAATCCGATGATTATGTTCTTGGTGATTAATACCTCCGGCCTCATCATTATTCCGATCAGCATCATGGTATATCGTGCACAAATGGGGGCTGCACAGCCTACAGATGTATTTATCCCTATCCTGCTAAGTACTTTCATTTCCACTTTAGTAGGAGTCATAGCAGTTAGCATCGCTCAAAAGATAAACTTAATCAATAAGCCTATTCTCCTTTTAATGGGCGTTATCTGCCTTTTCTTTTCCGGCTTGATTTATCTGTTTCTAAGTGTCTCGCGGGAAGATATGGGTACTTATTCTACGCTGATAGCGAATATTCTACTGTTCAGTGTCATCATTCTGTTTATTTTGACGGGAGTCAGAAAGAAAATCAATGTATACGATTCGTTTGTGGAGGGAGCTAAAGAGGGATTTACGACGGCTGTGCGCATCATTCCTTATCTGGTTGCTTTCCTTGTAGGAATTGCAGTATTCCGCACTTCGGGAGCAATGGATTTTCTGGTAGGAGGCATCGGCTATATAGTAGGCTCATGCGGAGTTGACACGAGCTTTGTAGGGGCACTTCCTACTGCATTGATGAAATCGCTTAGCGGTAGCGGTGCCAACGGCTTGATGATCGATACGATGAAAGAACTGGGACCGGATTCATTTGTAGGGCGTATGAGTTGCGTAGTACGCGGAGCTTCAGATACCACATTCTACATTCTGGCCGTTTACTTCGGCAGTGTGGGTATAACCAAGACTCGTAATGCAGTGACTTGCGGTCTGATAGCAGACTTCTCGGGTATCATAGCCGCTATCTTAATCAGTTATTTATTTTTCTTTTAAATCATAACATTCAATTATGGCTGTAACTTATCAAACAGAAGGCGTAAAAATGCCTGATATCAAGAAACGCGAGACTACGGAATGGATAAAAGCCGTAGCCGCTTCTTACGGAAAAAGACTCGGTGAAATCGCTTATATCTTCTGCTCGGACGAGAAGATTCTGGAAGTAAACCGCCAGTATCTGCAACATGACTACTACACGGATATTATTACTTTCGATTATTGTGAAGGCGATCGTTTATCAGGCGACTTATTCATTAGCCTGGACACGATACGCACCAATGCGGAACAATTTGGTGCTTCATACGAAGATGAACTACATCGTGTGATTATCCACGGGATTCTTCACTTGTGCGGCATCAACGATAAAGGTCCCGGAGAACGGGAAGTTATGGAAGCTGCGGAGAATCAAGCATTGACCATGCGACAAGCGTAAGCAAGCCTCAACTGCAAACGATTTCAATAAATAAACGGTTTACTAAAACAGACTATACTGCAACATACTGTATAAATTCTGTAAAACGAAGACGCCCCATTGTAATCACTACAACGGGGCGTTTCATTAGCAACAACATGCTAATATTAACACTAAATTATTAAGAGAGAGATTTATTACTTTTTGTCGGGAGTTACTTCCGGAGTAACCAGCTTCTTGATTGATTTCGTATTCAGATACAGAAAAGCCAATCGCGGCTGTGCTTCCTGAACAACCAATTCCAATGAATCAGATGTTACGTAACCAATACGTTCACGCGTCTTATACACTTCTATTTTTCCATCGTCTTCTTTGCTGAATCCTTCTATAATCAAATAGCCGTCCTCATCTATCTTCCATGTTCTAAGATCTAAAGACGGTACGTTGATGGCAGAGCATTTTCCACCTTTTTTAAACTCAAACCCCTTGAGTTCGCCTGTTGATTCATAGGTATAAGGGTTGCACCATTTACCAATAATTTGTTTCTCCACTTTTTTCTGTCCGTAGCTGCTGAATGCAAAGCAAGACAGAGCCATAACTGTCATTAATAGTTTCTTCATTTTAATTTATTTTTCTAGTAAATCATATTTCTGATCAATTCCACGTTCTCGCAAATGAATACCCTCTTTCATCCAACGCGGCTCTTTTGTTCCTTTCAGGTAATAATCAAAGAACTGTTTCATCCGGATAGTCCAGTCTTTCTGTGCAGCCTGATTACCAAGAAAATGCCCTTCACCTTTGTAATTAAGATGCCATGCCGGACGTTGTAAACGACGCATAGCTAAATAAAGTGCACGACCTTGTTCGTAGGCAACAGCCTCATCCTTATCATTATGCCAAATTAATAATGGAGTATGTATCTTATCCGCTTCTACGATAGCAGAGCTTGCCAAATACTTATCTTTGGCTTCCCATAAACTCTTTCCCATACGGCTTTGCCATTCTTCATACATGAAATAACGCGGCAAACCGCTTCCACCACGAATACCCAAATAACCGGTTACCATATCAGTAATAGGAGCCCCGATATTAGCACAAGCGAATATATCCGTCTTCGTCACCAGATAACTAGCTTGGAAACCTGACCAACTATGTCCCTGAAGACCTATTTTTCCCGGATGCGCTATCCCCTGCTCTATCAAGTATTTCATTCCGCTTACTACTGCATCATAACTACTCTGTCCCGGTGTTCCTATGGTGAAATGCACATCCGGCATAAATACAATGTACCCATTACTTACAAAGTACATCACATCCGCCATTGCGCTACTCAACATAGGAGCGTGATAAGTGTTCAGTCCTCCGGAATGTGTTTCATAGAACTGTACCAGAACGGGATATTCTTTCTTAGCGTCATAATCTTCCGGCAAGTAAAGTATTCCCTTGTTAGGCTTATTCTCATAATTAGTCCATTCCACTAACTTTGCAGTACCCCATTTGTATTCGCTTTGTTGAGGATTAGCGTTCGTTATACGAATCGGATCAGAGAAATCCGATTTACTCCACCACAGATCACGGAATTCTGATACATTCTGACGATTCCAAATACAATACTTCTGATTGTCAGAAAAACGATGAATTGAATAGATGTAAGGACCTTCTGCGAGCTTCTTCAAGCGACCTTTCATGTCAAGTGAATAAATACCTTCATCCATTGTGTTTTCATCCCATACACTAACTATAATCGTCTCGTCCGGATTGAATACTTCTTTGTCAATATTGCTGGTCATTTTACGGATAGATCTCTGATTTTTGCGACCATACCCCTTAGTGATACATTCCGGCTGACGTTCTCCGGTCAAATCGATCTTCCACCAGTCATAAGCATCATAAATCAACACATTATTACCATCAGCAGTCCAACCAGCAATACCATAAGCAGGTGCAGGATTTGGTTTGTCATAAGTTTCCTCGAATATCGGATACCCAATAGCTGTTGAAATATCGGTAACCTCACCCGTTTTTCCGTCAAACTTATTCCATACCTGTGCAACAGGATCATACATCACAGCCCATTTGCCGTTCACCGACCACCTCGGTCTTGTCCGGTAGCTACGTCCTACCAATTGCTTTTCTCCCGTATGTACATTCACAGAATAGATGTCAAACGGCATTTCATTAAGCCAGTCTTTCTGCGAACGATAAGGCGTTTCGTCCGTATAAAGCACATAATGAATCTCTTCCGCACGGTCCGGCTCCAACAAATCAGCATGTCCAGGAGCTACTTCCGTCAATTTTTGGGAAGTAATGTCATAGATATATTTCGAATATTGAGGATGGGAATAACGGCTACGAGTCTGCAAAGTAGGTACTTCATATTCATCCCAGGTCCACAACTCCAGTTCAAAACTCTTATCCGGCTTTATTTCCTCTTCTTTCTTATCTTTATTTACTTTCTCCTGATAAGGTCTGAGTTCCATTGTCAGAAACTTCTGGCTACTTGACAGACTAGCCCGGACAAGTTCCATTCCCGCAGGAATGACAATCTCCTTACGGTCGAATACAAGGTCGCAAGTATTATTCTTCAAAGAGAAATTATACCATAATGAATCCTTCACAGTAAACTCTCCGGTCATCCGTTCTTTGTCAAGACTGAAAGAAGAAAATCCTTTCTTGACAGAACTTTGATAAATAGTCCGGTAGGGACCTACCAACGGGCCATAACACAAAGCATTTCCTTTGGCTTGTTTACGAATAAAAAGAATCGAACGATTCTGATTATACAACGTATAATAGCCTATACTATCAATCTGAAATGCAGTTCCAGTCTTAAGGTGACGTACCACCAAACAATCGAAAGACGGAATATGGTTGACCGTATCTTCCGGTACATTGCTCACAGACACCGAATAAGGAACCCCTTCCACAGGACGGAAAGATTCTTTATACGTCCACTCCGTCTTCACTCCGGAAGGTAACGACATCAATATAGTCTTCATATTTCCGGCAGTATCCGCCTGTTCGTAATAAACAGCTCGGTCTGCATCATAATATTGGATCTGTTCGACATCAGGCAATACTATTTCTTTTCGTGTACGCGAATCAAACAGATGCAATATCTTCGACTCCTTATCATCCGAATTATATTCCATCGGAGCAATGCGATAAGTCACCCATCGCCCTGTCGGGGAAATATCTGGTGATTCGACGCGCTTCCACGACATACAAGCTGCTATATCCAACGGTTTCAATAAATGAGACTGTTGTTCCGCAGACTGATCTTTCGCTTTTTGTTGTGCTTCGACAGAGGTGTATGACAGCAGCACAGCTACCAAAAACAAATACCTAAAGAAAGAGTTCTTCATATAGTTTATCGTCTTATTTACTACGGTTTATGTCTTCCCAACAGTCTGCACGAGTATCGCCCAGTAAATGTTTGGCAAAAAAGCGGTACATTTTCCTTTCAAAATACTTATCAGCAGAACCATATCCATGACCAGCCTCCGGAATCACTAACATATCAAAGTCTTTACCGGCTTCAATCAGTGCCTTAGCCATACGATAAGTATGTGCTGGATTGACATTCTTATCCATATCTCCTGTTACAAGCATCAGATGACCTTTCAGGTTCTTAGCAATTTCTGCATTCGACTTCACGCTAAACTTATATTCATACTCTTTCGTCTCATTACCCAGACTGTCTTTCACAACCTTTTCCACTTCTTTCACACCATTATAGCACTCTCCCCAACCACGATTGTAGATATTATTATCATGGTTTCCGGAACAAGAAACAGCAGCCGTATAAAAGTCCGGATAAGTACAAATAGCAGCCGCAGCCATAAATCCACCACCAGAGTGCCCGTAAATACCGACTTTCTTACCGTCAATAAACGCATGACGTTGAGCTAACTGTTCAATCGCATATTTATCATCTGCCAGCGGATAATCACGCATATTGCCATAACCATAACGGTGATATGCTTTACCACGCATCGGCGTATCACCCCTATGTCCTACTGTAATTACAATAAAACCAAGCTGCGCCATACGAGTACAATAACTATCATCCAACGTAAAACTTGTAGGTACAAATCCAAAATAAGGTCCAGGATAAACGACTGAAATAATCGGATATTTCTTTTCCGGATCAAAGTTGGACGGTTTCCACATCACCCCATACAAATCGGTAACATTATCAGCAGCTTTCACGACAAAACGTTCCGGTTTTTTCCAACCTGATGCATAGACCAGGTCCAAATCCGGTTTTGCCAGTTCCATAATCACCTTGCCTCTTCGATCCTTCAACATAATCTTAGGCTCCATATCCACTCTTGAATAGGTATCGACATAGTAATTATGAGATTTCAAGAAATTCACATTATGCTGTCCGTCTTCCGTGCTCAAAGGAGTTACTCCTTCTCTGTCAATGTCAACTTCATAAAGCATGTAATAGAAAGGATTTACTTTTTTATCTTTACCATATCCATACAGATAAACTTTGCGTTTCAGCGTATCAATAGAATTAATATAGCCTGTTACCCATTCACCGGAAGTCATCACATTCTTGAGATTTCCATCTCCATCATAGTGATAATAATGCCCCCAACCAGTACGTTCTGAACGGAACAGAATATCTTTTCCATCATTTAAGATCGCAACATTACGAGCATGTGGATCACGGTATGGCTTATCTTCTTCATGAATGATTTCTTTCACCTCCAAAGTTGACAGATTAACAGAGCATACATCTACTTCATCCCAAGTACGCTTAGTACGTTCAAAAAACAAGTATTTGCTATCCGAAGTAACATGAAGAGGCCTTATATATTGGTCCTTCCATTTATCTATCTTTGCTTTTTTCACTGTTTTCTCTACAATATCGATAATCGCCAATTCATTCTGAGTAACATACTTGTCACCAGGAAACTCATATTTATACTTTATCAATGAAGGAGAATCTTCCAATGAATTAATTACCCAAAAATCCCGCAACAAACGGTTATCATCACGTACTACATAAATATGACGATTATCCGGACACCAAAGTGCTGTTGTCGGCACTTCTCCGTTCTCCCCCGCTTCTTCTTCACGAGCATAAGAAAAATTTTCCACCCCATCCGTAGTCAACTGTACCTCGGTTGTATCCACTCCCAATGCTTTATTTCCTTTTACATACAGGTTGTGATTCTTAGCATACAAAATATACTTTTTATCAGGTGAAAAAGTCATCCAGCTATAAACGGGCTCTTCCGGCTCCTTCTTTTCTTCCTTCTTCTCTACTAATGTCAACTTGCCCGTCAGACGATTATAGCTGTATCGTTTACTCTTATAATCAAACTCAAACGAGCCTTGGTCTTTGGCAAAAGTTACAGATGAGATATCCAGTTTATTTCTATCTACTACACCTTTGGTAAATTCACTTAACTGCATAGCCATCTTCCCTTTGTCAAATAGAGGTTCACGCTTTCCTGCAGCAGGCATTACATAATAATATTCCTTGCCTGATGTTGTTTGAAACTCAAACCAGAAATTATCTGTATCGTTAATTCCCCGAGGGTAAACCGATAGACTAATATTAGACAATTTACCTCCTAAAGTAAAATCTTGAAATTTATCTGCCAATTCATAATTGGCAAATATATTGCTTGATTTACCAATAGATACCTGAGCAATCATCTGCACCATAGTGCAAGATGTTAGTATAGCAGTTACAAAAAAAACTTTAATACTCATTATAATAATTCTTTCAAAAAAACATTCATATATTAATTAAAACTCAAACCAGAAATAATCAAACCCACGACCAAGTTTATAAAGTGCATCAACAACATTACCAAAGTGGTTATCTTCTATAACTTCATTAGGGAACAGCTTACCTAAAGTAACTTCTTCACAAACCCCAGTAGCCTGATTTTTGGTTTCTTTAACTTCATAAATACTGAATGTTCCATCCGCTAACGCAACTCCCAACTGCCCATTATAACTTGGCATATATGGAGAAGCAGACAAGTCATTAACAGCTAACGATACTATATCACTAGTCATTTCTCCTAACAAAAGCATTGCTTCATTATGGTTAGTACCAGTCTCCGGATCTTGACCATATTGACAATACCATAGTCTATTTCCATCTGCAATTACAACAAACATTTTATTATTAAAAACTGCAATGTCTTTATAACTTGGTATTACCCCTAATTCTTTCTCAAAATATTCAGTCTCTGAAATAGTTGCAACACCTCCTCCATCTTTTCCTTCCAATGCGAAATATCTCAATCCATACGAATTACTACCGGGTTCTTTCATCAGAGCGACCCAAGCAGGAACAGCTGCCGAAACATCATAATCATTTTTCCTTGCACTAGCAGCAGGAATCATATCCACAACTTCTTGAGACATTTTTTGAAAATGCTTCTGATCATTCATTTCTGTAATTTCATAAACATTTCCAGTCAGTTTAGTAGAATTCTCACTGATGGTTGTACTATAATCACTAACAGTAATACCACCGTCATAAATTCCAACTAATGTATTATCTTCCTTCAGTGCTGGAATAACGGAACAATAAAGGTCATTAATTTTAAGACTCTGAAACAGTCTACGAAACTTCATTCCATTATTTAACGGAACAGATGTATAAAATCCCGCATGAAAGTCACCCGCATCGATTTTATTATTTAAGAAAATATGCCCATTCTCATTACGAAGTAATTTTGCCGAATATGTCATAGCAGCTTCTACGGGAGAAAAATTATCAGGTAAATCATTATTGAACTCTTCAAAAGTATACAATTCATGTTCCAAAGTATTACCATTCAATTCAGCCCATTTATCTTGCTTTACAAGCAGTTCATCATATACTTCAAGACCCAATGAACTATAGTAATCCATATTACCCAGATTTTCCATTAAACCAATAGGATTCATTCCTAAATTAGGAGTTACATCCATCTTCACTCTATGATACACTAATGAATCACGTGCTTCCTCATTCCCATCTATAGTTGTAAAATAGGTTACAGTGGAAGGAATAATAAAGTTCAAAATAGACCTGTTATCATTTCCTCTAGAAAGAATAGCCCATCCCCGTTGAAACTCTGTCCGAATCTTAACAGTTGTTGATCTCGCAAACTTTACCCCCGACTTATTATCTATCACAGCAAAAGTAATTCGAGCAGTACCACTTTTAGAAGAAGAAAAAGTATAGGATGGGCCTTGTTCATCCGCTAACAATTGGCCATCCAAATACCACTCATAACTCACATCCGGTGCAATACTATCAATTGTAAACTTAAAAGTCGGTGTTAAAGTTAACTTTTCATCTACAGCAATGCTATAATCATCTTTAAGTCCTCCAATAGATTGATATCCTCCTTGAAGCTCATTTAACTTATCATAATTATAATTGTTGTCATCATCCAGACAAGCTGACATAGCTACACATAAGATTGCTATGATTATATATACAAACGATTTATTCATAAACTAACTTCCTTTCTATTACCCTGCAACAGGAACTGTAATCTCTAATTGTGTTTTCTCATCAACCAATGGCCCCAAACCTTGTGCTGCTCTTTCCGCATTAATATCTTTCAAAGTATTTTTCAACTTCAATGCATATTTACGTAGTACTTGTTTGTTCTTGCCATCAAATACCATATCATCCTTTTTCAACTCATCCAAAAACATTTTATATTTATCTTCTAAATATATCCCTAAATAATATTCTTCAACCGAATTGAGAGGAGTATCAGCACCACCTGTATCAGCTACCGACCACCAACTGGGTTTAAATAAACGATCTGTTACAGTAACAATTGCTCTTGAGTATTGTCTTGCTCCCTCTCTTACTTCTTCCTTCTCATCTATTTTTAATGCTAAAATCAATGTATTAGTACTCAATATTTCTGAATTCTTCAATTTTATACAAACACTTCCCGTCAGCTGACCTTTTTCAATCAGACACTCTGTTGGTAATTCATATAAATTGGCAGGTAAAGTTGTACGATCTTCATCTACACTTACAGAAAACTTCAGATCTTTATCCTGCACTTTACCATATACTGAAACCTCTAATGGAATCTCCGGAACTTCGCCCTCATTATAAACCTTAAATGAAACAGTTGTAGTGTCTTTAGTCATATCTTTGGCAAAGATAATATACGAGACGTCATTATCATTGACCATCAAACCTTTCTCTTCACAAGAGATAAAAAAGCTAGAGCAGCAAAAGCATGCTATAGCAGGAATTATAAAATTCTTGATATTCATTTTCTTACTCCAAGTTTAGTTATTTGATATTACTTTCCGAATCAGGTAACGGTAATACGACATATTCTTCCGTCATTGGAATTTCACCACTATCACAAGTCAAAACTTTATTTAGACGTTTAAACATGTATAATGTTTGTCCCTCTCCAAAAAACTCCCGACGTGCATCATTTACAATCATATTTACAAAATCATTCTTAGAAGAAACAGATGAATAATCTACAGTCTTAATACCGCGTCCTTTTTTCACTTTTTCTAAGTAACTTTTTGCTTCAGCTATTTTAAGCAAATCACCTTCTGTATAAATCGCTTCAGCCGCAATATAATATACTTCAGACATGCGAATCATCGGAATAATCTGATTATTTGCCTTACCGTATTCTGTACTTTCCACTTGTTTATAATATTTCAATGTACGGTAATTATATCCATAGTATTTTGATTCCAACTGATACTTAAAGCGAAAATCATTCTCTTTCTCTATACCATATACAGCATCAAGCATTTTACTACTCCAAGACAAATAGTTCTGATCAGATTCTGATTTACCATCAGTCAGATGATTAATCTCACTATCCCAGTCTACTAATTCTGTAGGAGAATACAATGCAAAAATTATATTATCATACATCTTCATATTACCGTTCTTAAAGTTATCAGAAGCATAATAAGATTCATCGGCTGCAAAATATTTTGTTTTCTCCTCTTCATCTATCAACTTCTTCGCTTCCGCATATGCTTCGTCGTTCATTCCTGCATATAAATATACTCTTGCTAATATGGCTGTTACAGCATAATAATTCAAACGGTACCCTCTTAACGCAGCAAAAGCACCTTCACCAGCCACTTTTTGCACAAAGCGCCTATCAGGATTAAAATTTGTACTCTCTGTATCTATATCAAATAAAATACGTTGTGATTCTTTTAAATCAGCAATAGCATGTTCCAGACAATAGCTAACCGTTTGTTTATCATTCACATAACTAGGATATTTGTCTACATACGGAATAAAAGTACGTGTATTAGGATTCGCAGCAGGAGCAGGAGCATACATACGAAGTAAATCAAAATGCATATATGCACGTAATCCTATTGCTTCTCCCAAAATCATACGGCGTTCAGTATCGTGATCATAAAATAATGCAGGATCAGCAACCTCTGCCTGCTGTATCAAGTTATTACAGTTGGCAATAATATTCCAAGCTGCATTCCACATAGCATCTGTTGTTGGTGTCAACTCTGAATGCTTATAATTAAAATTACAGATTTTACTCATTGCCTGTCCACTACCACTCGTTGGAGCTCTATTCTTATCATACACTTGTCCCCAAGCATCTACAATCCCCCACGTCAAATTACTTCCATACAAATCAAATGTTGATAATTTACGATAAATACCATTCAATGCTGTCCGGAATCCATCACCTGAAGAAAAAAGATATTCTTCCTTGATTTCATCAGAAGGATATAAATCAAGCCAGTCTTGGCAGGATGAAAACGTTAGTGCCAAGCAGGCTAATGATATGATTGTTCTATATATTTTTTTCATTATAGTAAGTCTTAAAATTGTGCTTTAATTGAAAAATTCACTTTCCATGATTTTGGATAACTTAATCCACGCTCTTGACGGATGGAGTTCCAATTTATAAAGTCACTTGAACTGGCCTCAAGACGAAGCATATTCATACCTAAATACTTCCTTATCCATTCACGTTTGAAATCATAACTCAATGTCAATGCACTCAAACGGATATAAGATTTATCCTGTACAAAACGTGATGTAGGCAAAGTAGTCAATTTACTATCCTTAATATTTTTAAACTGGGCAACATCACCAGGTTTTTGCCAGCGATCTGTCAATACTCGTAAATCCACATTTCCTCGCTCTATCGCTGCATTCTCCACTCGATCTACCAAAGTCTGATTGTACTCTTGCCCTCCCCATTCATATAAGAAAGAAGCAAACAGACTCCATTCTCTATAAGTAAGATTTACACCAAATGCTCCATTAAATTTCGGTTCTGTATTACCCACAACAA
Organism: Bacteroides sp. 2_2_4; assembly: GCF_000157055.1. NCBI lineage: Bacteria > Pseudomonadati > Bacteroidota > Bacteroidia > Bacteroidales > Bacteroidaceae > Bacteroides > Bacteroides sp. 2_2_4. Next base: position 455,065 of record NZ_EQ973360.1, read on the forward strand.
CTTCTTGCGTAGCATCCCATTTATCGGACACTGTACCATCTCTATTCAAATAGATCTCTTTACCAGTAGTTGGGTCGATACCTAATGATTTAACTGCCCAAATGGATGTCAATGATTGCCCCTCTTCATATTGTGCAATGGGCACAGAATAATTAGCATCTTTCAATGAATAATTTATATTCTGTGCATCCTGCTCCTTTTTATAAAATTCAGCTACACGTTGATTATATGCTTTCTGTGAATCAGATATTTTCAATATTTTATTGGTATTGTGTGCCATATTTCCCCACAAAGCTACTATCCAATCACGATTCCGATACACATCAGTACGTACAGTCAACTCAAACCCCTTATTCATAACTTCACCCATATTACTTTTATAGGTAGAAAAACCTGAAGTATTAGAAAGACTGACATCATTAACTAAATCTATCGTTTTCTCATAATAATAGTCAGCTTCTACTGTTAAACGCCTGTCAAAGAACTGCGTTTCTACACCAATATTAAACTTGTCTGTTTTTTCCCATGTTAAATCCTTGTTACCCAAAGCTTTTAATACAGCTCCGTAACCAGTTGCATACCATTCATCGAAAAGAGTTTCATACATTGTAGTTGCTGCATAGGAAGGGAAATTTACTTTTCCCGTACGTCCGTAAGAACCACGTACTTTCAATTTATTCACCCAGTTATTTCCTTTTAAAAAATCATAATTATGCAAGTTTACTCCCAAACCTCCTGAGAAAAAGGGTGCCCACCTTTGATTAGAACCAAATGCAGAAGAACCATCAAAACGTACCGAAACATCCGCTAAGTAAATATCATTCCATGTATAGTTAGCTGTAGCCAATACACTCACCATGCGAGAAGTTCCTTCTGTACGTGTTGGTTTTTTATAGATTTCTGAAGCATAATTTAAAGAGTGAAATTGTCCTGATGAAAATCCACGATAATGGGCACTCGTATTATCCTGCGAACCTGCCGAGGCTTCCCATCCTATAGATACATTTAAATTATGTTTTTTCTCAAATGTACGTGTATAATACAAAAAAGCATTTGCATTCCAGTCTAAATTATTCCCATTAGTTGTATATAGGTCCCCTACCTTATCTTCATTTCCACTTGAAGATTCCCCCAGCACACTAGTTTTAGACGATAACGGATCTATAAATTTCTCACTATTAGCATACTTTCTAGTCACACTAAATTGGCCTCTTACAGTCCAATGGTCAGTCAAGTACCAATTTAAACTTAAATTATTTGTAATCTCATCATATGCATTCCAATCATAATTCGCCAAAGTTGCCTCGTATAAAGGATTATTTGCTGCACTATTCCTATCCGTTTTCGAGAAGGCTAGTTGTTCTACTAATATTCCATCTTCATAAGGAGTATCATAAGGTTGCATGCTCGTGTAATCACTGAATGAGCCATAGGGTGATTCAGTTGATTTCGTATGAGTAAAAGACACTGTATTTTTTACTTGAAGGCTTTTCATTCTATAATCCAAAGAGAAACCGACACTATAACGATCGCGAGAGGATCCTTTCATAACCCCTTTTGTTCCATTATAAGAAGCATCCACACCATACCTTAGGTTTTGTGTTCCTCCTTCTACGTACACACTATGTTTATGATCAAAAGAATTTCTTAATGGCAATACTAACCAATTTGTATCCACTCCTTTTCGTATCTGCACATATTTTTTACTATATGAATTTATGATATTTCCCATATTATCTCCTGCCGATACATCAAACAACCCGGCAAGTCTCTCTATTTCCAACTTCTCGGATGCGTTAGCCAAATTATAATCTCTCAAGTCAGGCATTTCCAAAGTCCCTGTAAAATTATACGACACACGTACCTCACCCGGTTTAGGAGCCACTGTAGTAATGACAACAACCCCATTTGCTGCACGTGAACCATAAATTGCAGTTGCAGCAGCATCCTTCAAAATTGTCATACTTTCAATTCGGGTAGGATCAAGATCATACACCTTCTCTATACTCACTTCAAAGCCATCCATAATGAAAGTAGGCAAGTTAGGATTATTCTCTAAATTTGATTTAGAAAGTTGATCTTTATCCAAATCCCTCACTCCAACTCCTGAACGTCCACGAATATACATCTCTGGTAATGCATTTGGATCTGAACCAAATTGCGTATTTGTCATAAGACGGAAAGAAGGATCAAAAGACTGCATAGCATCAATTACATTAGTTTGCGATACCTTCCGTAAATCATCGCCTGTAATCTGCGTAGAACTACCAGTAAAGCTAGTTTTACGAACATTACTATATCCTGTCACAACCACATCTTCCAGTGTTTTTACGTCATCAACCAAAGTAATTTCAAGACTTTTCCGACGAGTAGCATCCACTTGAAGAGTCTGCTTTTTCATACCAATAAAAGAGATTTCCAAAGTCACTTTGTCACTTTTCACATCCAACGTAAACTCACCTTCGATATTGGTAGAAGTACCCGTACGAGTACCTTTTACGATGATGCTGGCTCCTGGAATCGGCTCCTTATTCGAATCAACAACCGTACCATGGATACGATTATCACGCTTCTCGGTCTGCAATTTACGAACAACAACAATACCATCTTTCACCACATAATCAAATCCCTGGGGATTTAAAATCAACTTTAGAGCGACTTCCCATTTCTCATTTTTTGCATTAATTGATACGGGAGGAACTCCTTTAAACATTTGTGAATTATACAACATATTCACTCCTGTTTGTTTCTTCACTGCATCCAAAACTGTCTCGATAGAGACATTATGCAGATTCAAAGTTACCGTCTTATCCTGTGACGGTAGAGCCCATGTGCTAAATGTGCAACACACTGCCACTAAAAAACATAGTAGCCATCGTTTTTCTCTCATAAATTAATGATTAAACTTTACCTAATATTCTATTTATTCTTACTCTTTCATTCCATCGTATATCAACACTTTCCGGCCACTGATTTTATAAGTCAGATCGCCTGTCAGTTCCAAAGCATCCAAGAAAGAATTGACTGCTCCATAACGTTTCAAACTACCACTGTAAGTTATATCGCGTAGATCCGGCGTTTCATAATAAACCTGTATATCATACCAGCGTTCGAATGTCTCCATAATCTCCCCTAAAGAGCGGTTTTTAAAGTTGTACACACCGTTTACCCAACCGATATATTCGTCCAGATCAACGGTACGTTTCTCTGTGCCATTGGCAGAGACTACTGCTTGTTCGCCCGGCTGAAGAGTTACCGTTCCGACATTCGGTGCAGAGAATTGTACTTTTCCGCGCACCAATGTAGTGTAACAAACGGAAGCATTAGTATAAGCATTCACATTAAACGCCGTACCAAGCACCATCACTTCACCAAGATGAGTTTGTACCACAAATGGATGAGATTCATCCTGCACAACTTCAAAATAAGCCTCACCCTCCAGAGCTACAACCCTGCGTTTACCCGCAAAACGTACCGGATAAGTCAACTTAGAACCAGCATTCAAATGAACTGTCGTTCCATCAGCGAGGATTACAGTATTTTCCCCTCCACGTGGTATAATAAGTTCATTTGACTTAACCGGCTTCTCTTCGACGTTTTTCTCTTCGTGTTGTGTTGTGACGGTTGGTTCATATGACAGCACTCCTTCCTTATATTTTACCTGGACGCCGTCTACTATTACGTTAACTTCTTTCTTATGCACATCAATAATGCTGCCATCGGGTAAAGTCAATTGTGCCTGTTGAACTCCCGGCTGAATCAATGGTCTGCTTTCCTCTTCAATCGAACCATAATTCGACATATAGAAAGATAAACCGATTACTAAAAAAACAACAGCTGCTGCAACAGACCACCAAACCCGGAAAGTACGAGGCTTCTTTATTACCTCCGGTTCCGTTTGTCCGATTTTCTGAAGGAAAGATTCATAGGCTTTCTTTGATGAATAATTTTTATATTCTCCAAATGCAACTCTTAATGTCTCACCATTCTGCAATTGCTCATACACTTTTTGCAAGTCCGGACATTCCGCCAATCGCTTTTCAAGCTCTTGCTGTTCCGATTCATTAGCTTCTCCTAAAAGAGCTTTCTTCATTAAAGCGGCATCTTGATATACATTTTCGAACTTCTTCATCTTATTTCTCCTTTTTAAATTAAACAACTGTTTAATTTGCTTTATTATAGATATACATAACTCACAGAAAAGGGTGACAAAAAGATGATATTTTTTTGAGATAAGATTATAAAGAAGAGGATTTTAAGAGTAAGAATATAACATTATATCACGATATAAAAGGAATCCGTTCGCTTTTAACAAAGAAAACAAATCTTAAGTAATCAATAAAAAGATGAAGATGTATCAAATTGACTTTTTTATCTTTTTAGAGAAATAAACAAAGAATAATAGAATGAACAGAGTCGCCCAGCCTCTCACGAAGGAATTTATAGCTGCGTGTCTTTTGAGTTTTAACAGTATTGATACTTATTTCTAAACGTTCCGCTATCTCTTCCCATGTATGTCCTTCGATTCTCATTAAGATAATCCGGCGTTGCTCGGACGGAAGTTCTTCGATATAGCAATAGAGTTGCCGGATAATTTCTTCTTTCACCGTCAATGCATAAATCATATCTTCGTCCTCCACGCTTTCTTCTTCGGCTAAAGAATTCAATATGGTATCATGAATTTGATTATTGCGTATATATAATAAGGTATTATTATAGCAGGCACGATAAAGATAATTGGTAAGCTCTTTTATATCGGAAAAGGTACGCTTCCCTTCCCATACAGAAATAAAAACGTCTTGCACCAAATCTTCTACCGCATCGGGGACCGGCAATATCTTTGATACATAAACACATAAGGCAGTATAAAAACGATCGTAGAAATCGCCCCACATCTTTTCATCCTTCCGGTTTACTCCCGCTACTATGGTGTCAATTTTATCGTTCATACTGTCACATTACCTGCGAAAAAAGGAAACAGAATTCATAAAAATCGCCGTAACTACTTACTTTTGCGATATTTACGATTGCAAATATATTGTTTTTTTTCAAAAACGCAGACTTTGCCGGCTTACAAAATAGAAAATAAAAAAGTTCTTTCTCATACATAGAGATTTTTTCACTTTCATCTTTCATCTATCACCAGACTTCTTGAAACAGTTTATTCATAGTACTTTCAAGCATGGTGATAGATTGCCGGTAACCTATCACCTTATCTATCATCTATCACCACCATTTATCGCTCTGATTTCTTGCTTTTTCCCTTCAATTTTACCGGGAATCTTGTCCTATGATAGCCACCAGACTTTATTTTTTGATTTCAAATATGAGTCAGACAAGACAAATGCTGACAAAACAATCGTAAGCTATAGGACGGCAGTTCGTATCCCACAAGACGACGATCTGTTTCATGCTTTGAAACACTCTGTTTCATTACGGGAAACACTTTGTTTCACACCGAGAAACGAATCGTTTCAAGCCTTGAAACAAAGTGTTTCAAATAAGGTTGAAACTAATTGAATCCAAGCAAATAGCAAATTGACCAAAAAGAAACTTAAACGAGCTTACCTTACAGTTCAAATGAGAAGCAAAAGAAAATAATAGTTGAAAACGAAAGGGTACAAAAAAAGAGCGAATCATTCCGCTCCACATTTAAAGAATCCCCATAAATGGGATTCTTCTTTTTCTTCATCTTTCATTTACTCGTTACCTGAAAACGTCTTTTTCCTAATACCTAATCAAAACAATCTTTTTCCTAAAAACTAATCTTAAAATCTAATACCTTAATTTTATAAACCAATACCTTTTAATTATTACCTTTTTCTAATACCTAAAAATATAAGTAGTTTCACAACTACGCTGCAAAGGTATAGTTGTTTGCGAAAACAACAAAAGCCACTATACAAAAAAACACATTCAGGCTTGTTTTTTTGACTTATGTCAAGACGTAGGGTAGATTTTGAGTGTAAACCTCAAGTTTATTCCCACAGCAATCCGTATTTTCAACAAATCTTTCCTTTTACTCTCTAGTTGCACTCATAATTGAGCAAGCACATAACTAACAAAAAGAAAGCAAAACAGGGGATTGAAAAGACAAACTATTGCCATTCCATCCAAAAATATACAATCACAAAAGCCAATAAGCGGTCTATTTTCGAACAATCTGCATATTTCTAACCCGAAATTACGGCGTTTTTTTCAGTTAAGCCGGATTCCTCCTCGGATTTTCAGAAGCAAAAACAGCTTGAAGATACAAGTCTCACAACTTTTCTGTAACTTTGCAGCGTTTGATAATAAATAAGATAGGAATGGATTTTAAGTACGACGTAATTGTAATTGGTGCCGGACATGCTGGTTGTGAAGCAGCGGCAGCCGCTGCTAATTTAGGTTCCAAAACTTGTCTCATCACTATGGACATGAACAAGATTGGACAGATGAGTTGCAATCCGGCTGTAGGAGGAATCGCCAAAGGACAAATTGTACGTGAAATAGATGCATTGGGTGGACAGATGGGATTAGTGACAGATGAGACTGCCATTCAATTCCGAATTCTAAACCGCTCGAAAGGTCCAGCCATGTGGAGCCCCCGCGCCCAATGCGACCGGGCTAAGTTCATTTGGTCCTGGCGAGAGAAACTGGAAAATACACCCAACCTTCATATCTGGCAAGATACCGTATGTGAACTGCTCGTAGAAAACGGTGAGGTCACTGGATTGGTCACCGCATGGGGCGTCACCTTCAAAGCGAAATGCATTGTGCTCACCGCAGGAACTTTCCTCAACGGACTGATGCATGTAGGACGTCATAAATTGCCGGGAGGAAGAATGGCCGAGCCGGCTTCTTATCAGCTGACCGAATCCATCGCCCGTCACGGTATCTCTTACGGAAGGATGAAAACCGGTACTCCGGTACGAATCGACGCGCGTAGTGTTCATTTTGACCAGATGGAAACACAAGACGGTGAATCGGACTTCCACAAGTTCTCATTCATGAATACTAGCACGCACCACTTAAAGCAACTTCAATGCTGGACATGCTACACCAATGAAGAAGTACACCGGATTCTGCGTGAAGGTTTGCCGGATTCTCCCCTGTTCAACGGACAGATTCAAAGTATCGGGCCACGCTATTGTCCGAGCATCGAAACTAAGATTGTCACTTTCCCGGATAAAGATCAGCACCAGTTATTTCTCGAACCGGAAGGAGAAACGACACAAGAGTTATATCTTAACGGATTCTCTTCTTCGCTTCCGATGGAAATACAAATTGCAGCACTGAAACAAATCCCGGCTTTCAAAGATCTGGTTATCTACCGCCCGGGATACGCTATCGAATATGACTATTTCGATCCGACTCAATTAAAACATACGTTGGAATCGAAAATTATCAAAAACTTGTTCTTTGCCGGACAAGTAAACGGAACCACCGGATACGAAGAAGCAGGAGGACAAGGATTGATAGCCGGTATCAATGCACACATTAACTGCCACGGCGGAGAAGCATTTACTTTGGCTCGCGATGAAGCATATATTGGCGTATTAATCGACGATTTGGTTACCAAAGGTGTGGATGAACCTTACCGTATGTTTACCTCGCGTGCGGAATACCGCATTCTGCTTCGCATGGATGATGCCGATATGCGCTTAACAGAGAAAGCGTTTAAGCTTGGGTTGGCAAAAGAAGATCGATATCAGTTAGTAAGAGGCAAGAAAGAAGCCGTGGAACAAATCATTTCTTTCGCGCGCAACTATTCGATGAAACCGGCACTAATCAACGATGCTCTCGAAAAGATAGGGACAACTCCCCTACGTCAAGGTTGTAAGTTGATAGAGATTCTGAACCGCCCGCAAGTGACAATAAAAAATATAGCAGAATATGTTCCGGCGTTTCAACGCGAATTGGAAAAAGCGACGAGTTCGGATCAAGACCGGAAAGAAGAGATTCTCGAAGCTGCAGAAATCCTAATCAAGTATCAAGGATATATTGACAGGGAGAGAATGATTGCTGAAAAACTAGCACGATTGGAGAGTATCAAAATTAAAGGAAAATTTGACTATTCTACCATTCAGTCCCTTTCCACCGAAGCTCGACAAAAGCTGGTAAAGATAGATCCGGAAACAATCGCGCAAGCGAGCAGAATCCCGGGAGTCTCTCCTAGCGACATCAACGTGCTGCTGGTACTTTCGGGACGATAAGCGGCAACGTTTCACGTGAAACAAAGCATTTAAAGAAACGATATAATTCAATGATTATGAGCAAAGAAACACTAATCAAAAGCATTCGGGAAGTACCCGATTTTCCGATTCCCGGAATCCTGTTCTACGACGTCACCACTTTATTTAAAGATCCATGGTGCTTGCAGGAATTATCCAATATCATGTTCGATATGTATAAGGATAAAGGAATCACCAAAGTGGTAGGTATAGAATCAAGAGGCTTTATTATGGGACCGATTCTGGCAACCCGTCTGAACGCCGGTTTTATTCCAATCCGCAAGCCGGGCAAACTCCCGGCAGAAACGATTGAAGAAAGCTACGATAAGGAGTATGGCAAAGACACGGTGCAAATTCACAAAGATGCACTGGACGAGAATGACGTAGTTCTACTACATGATGATTTGCTGGCAACAGGAGGCACCATGAAAGCGGCTTGCGAATTGGTGAAAAGATTAAAGCCTAAAAAGGTGTATGTAAACTTCATCATCGAACTGAAAGAGCTGAATGGAAAATCGGTATTCGGAGATGATGTAGAAGTAGAATCCGTATTGACTTTATAAAGGAGTTGCATCTATTTGCAGAAAATGTATTAACAGCTCCAATGGTTTATCTTTTAGGCACGGATTACGCGGACTTCACGGTTTTTATTTTTCCGCGAAATCCGCGTAATCCGTGCCTAAACAGCAATAAGATAGTGAAGTTTAGCTTCAAAACAGCCCCCTTTTTATTTTAGTAGTCTTTCATCCCTAATGATTATGAATACAAAACCAGAAAGCAGAGCCAATGAATATTTGAAAGGGATTGTAGCCAACCTTCCCGAGAAGCCGGGCATTTACCAATACCTGAACACGGAAGGTACAATTATATACGTTGGAAAGGCTAAAAATCTAAAGAAAAGAGTCTACTCCTACTTCAGCAAAGAGCATGAACCGGGAAAGACACGAGTGCTGGTCAGCAAAATCGCCGATATTCGTTATATTGTAGTCAACACGGAAGAAGATGCGTTATTGCTGGAGAATAATCTGATAAAGAAATATAAGCCGCGCTATAACGTTCTATTAAAGGACGACAAGACATACCCTTCTATTTGCGTACAAAACGAGTATTTTCCCAGAGTTTTCAGAACAAGGAAAATTATCAGGAACGGTTCTTCGTATTATGGACCGTATAGTCACATACCATCCATGTATGCGGTACTGGATCTGATAAAGCATTTATATCCTTTGCGAACTTGCAGTTTAAACCTAACTCCGGAGAATATACGGGCAGGAAAGTTCAACGTATGTCTGGAATATCATATAAAGAACTGTGCAGGACCATGCATCGGACTACAATCACAGGAGGATTATCTCAAAAACATTGATGAAATCAAAGAAATCCTGAAAGGAAATACACAAGAAATCAGCCGTATGCTACTGGAAAGGATGCAGACATTAGCCGGTGAGATGAAGTTTGAAGAAGCACAGAAGGTGAAAGAGAAATATCTTCTGATAGAAAATTACCGTTCTAAATCGGAGGTAGTAAGCGCTGTATTGCACAACATAGATGTATTTTCTATTGAAGAGGACGAGTCCAATTCCGCTTTCATCAACTATCTGCATATTACAAATGGCGCCATTAACCAGGCGTTTACATTCGAATATAAAAAGAAGCTGAATGAATCAAAAGAGGAGCTTTTGACACTGGGTATTATCGAAATGCGGGAACGCTATAAGAGTCAATCCAGAGAGATTATAGTACCTTTTGAACTTGATTTGGAGCTAAACAACATCGTATTTACCGTTCCACAGCGGGGAGATAAGAAGAAATTGCTGGATCTTTCGATTCTAAACGTGAAGCAATACAAAGCCGACCGTCTAAAACAGGCGGAAAAGCTGAATCCGGAACAAAGAAGTATGCGATTAATGAAAGAGATACAGCAAGAGTTGCATCTGGACAGACCGCCTTTGCAAATTGAATGCTTTGACAACTCAAACATACAGGGTTCTGATGCCGTGGCCGCTTGCGTTGTCTTTAAAAAGGCCAAACCCTCAAAGAAGGATTATCGGAAATACAATATAAAGACGGTTGTAGGACCTGACGACTATGCATCCATGAAAGAGGTCGTCAGAAGACGTTATCAGCGCGCTATTGAAGAAAACGCCCCTCTACCCGACCTGATTATCACCGATGGCGGAAAAGGCCAAATGGAGGTCGTTAGAGAGGTGATCGAAGATGAGCTGAACTTAACAATCCCGATTGCCGGATTGGCAAAGGACAATCGCCATCGCACATCGGAACTGCTTTTTGGATTTCCTCCGCAGACTATCGGCATCAAACAGCAAAGCCCGTTATTCCGTTTGCTGACACAGATTCAGGATGAGGTGCACCGCTTTGCCATTAGTTTCCATCGTGATAAACGCAGCAAACGGCAGGTAGCATCGGCATTAGACAATATCAAAGGGATTGGAGAAAAGACAAAAACAGCGCTTCTGAAAGAATTTAAAAGCGTAAAGCGGATAAAAGAAGCCTCTTTTGAGGAGATTTCCGCTGTGATCGGAGAAGCGAAAGCCAAGACTGTAAAAGCGGGATTGAGCGATGAATCATCAGAAAATTAATAAGAAGTTGGGGAGTAGGCCTGTTATCTTTCTATCACTTTTAGGCACGGATTACACGGATTTCACGGTTGAATTACTAAAAAACCGTGTTATCCGTGTAATCCGTGCCCCAATAATAAATCATTAACGCTTTCGGCAAAGCCTTATAATATTTTCCCACCAACACACCGTTTTCTCTTCTGAATTTTGTAAATTTGCCTTTCCTAATCATGAAATAGAATAAATAACAATGAGAATAGTCATACAACGGGTAAGCCATGCGTCAGTAACCATTGAAGGACAGTGTAAGTCGTCCATTGGGAAAGGGATGCTAATATTAGTCGGTATTGAAGAAGCAGACGGGCAGGAAGATATCGACTGGCTCTGCAAGAAGATTGTAAATCTACGTATCTTCGATGATGAGAATGGTGTAATGAACAAATCTATTTTAGAAGATGGAGGTGAGATTCTGGTTATCAGCCAGTTCACGTTACACGCTTCTACCAAGAAAGGAAATCGCCCCTCCTATATCAAAGCTGCCAAGCCGGATGTCTCTATCCCACTCTACGAACAATTTTGCAAAGATTTAAGCGGTGCATTGGGAAAAGAAATAGGCACAGGTATCTTTGGAGCGGACATGAAAGTTGAACTTTTAAACGACGGCCCCGTTACTATATGCATGGATACAAAAAACAAAGAATAATAACTAACCATCAACAATTATGACTCTGGAAGAAGCACAGAAACAAGTGGACCAATGGGTGAAAACATACGGTGTCCGCTACTTCAGCGAGTTGACCAATATGGCAGTTCTGACGGAAGAGGTAGGAGAACTGGCGCGTGTCATGGCCCGCAAATATGGAGATCAATCCTTTAAAGAGGGAGAGAAAGATAATATAGATGAAGAGATAGCAGACGTTTTATGGGTACTTCTCTGCATTGCCAACCAGACAGGTGTAGACATAACCACTGCTTTCCAGAAAAGCATGGAAAAGAAAACGAAACGAGATAATAAAAGACATATCAACAACCCAAAACTGAAAGATCATGGAAGAGAATAACTCACAGCCCAACAAGTACAATGCCGCATTGGCAAAGTATAATACCAATCTGAGCGATGCAGATATTCAAGCTCGCGTAGCTGAATTGATTGAGAAAAAAGTGCCGGAAAACAACACGGAAGATGTTAAGAAGTTCCTGTTCAACTGTATTGATCTGACTACTTTGAATAGTACAGACAGTGACAAAAGTGTGATGCACTTTACCGAAAAAGTCAATCAGTTTGACGACGAATATCCTGATCTGAAAAATGTTGCAGCAATCTGTGTATACCCCAATTTTGCAGCCATCGTTAAGAATACACTGGAGGTAGACGGAGTCAATATAGCCTGTGTATCAGGAGGTTTCCCCTCTTCCCAGACATTTATTGAAGTAAAAGTGGCAGAAACAGCATTAGCAATCGCAGAAGGCGCAGATGAAATAGATATTGTCATTTCCATCGGCAAATTCCTAAGCGGAGACTACGAAGGAATGTGTGAAGAAATACAGGAATTAAAGGAAGTTTGCAAGGAACGCCACCTCAAAGTGATCCTCGAAACTGGTGCACTAAAAAGCGCTTCCAACATCAAGAAAGCCTCTATCCTATCCATGTATTCGGGCGCAGACTTCATCAAAACTTCCACCGGCAAGCAACAGCCTGCCGCTACTCCGGAAGCCGCTTATGTGATGTGTGAAGCCATCAAAGAATACTACCAGAAGACCGGAATCAAGATTGGATTCAAACCGGCAGGTGGCATCAATACCGTTAATGATGCGATTATTTACTACACAATTGTAAAAGAGCTATTGGGTGAAGAATGGCTGGATAATCAACTGTTCCGCCTGGGAACCAGCCGCTTAGCCAACCTCCTTCTTTCTGACATCAAAGGGGAAGAAATCAAGTTCTTCTAAGCTAAAGGCTACATTAGCAATCAAATACGCCTTACCGCGCGATTCCCGTACTCCGGGAACCGACGCGGTATTTTTCATTTAAGAAAATCTAAAGATAGTTACAGGAGAATTCGGAAAAATACTTATCTTTGTAAAAGGTTTAGCGATGAAAATATAGCTAATTAGTTATATTAGAGAACGTTTCATTTATTACCAATTCCTGGAATTCGGCAAAATTCAAAGTTATGAATGGTAATAAGCAAACGGGTCTCACGCACCTTCATGTATATACTTTTGTTATATATCGAATGGAGCGTGGGACTGTTGCTTGTATACTCATAACGGCTTGCCGAAGCCTCAGGAAAATACATGGCAACAGTTCTCACGCTTTTCATGAACCTTTGGAGGTATTAGGATGGACGCATATACAAGAACCTTAAGATTCAATCACAACCCTCTGAACCTCATCCTCGGAGCAGAGAAAAAGAAGGGGCTACGCATCGGTTATATGGAAGCCGGACTGCAAGGCTTCTATCTCAACTCCATAGAGACCGGAATCCATCCGCAAAAGCTATCCAAACTGCTAACAGAGGAGTTTCACTGCACCGATAATGAGTCCGCCACCGGACTATTCCAGTTCCTTATCAACGAAGGAGACAGAGTCTCCTACCAGATTATGCTCCCCTATTTACTCTCTACAGAGAACATCAACGAGTTCGAAAACATCATTCAAAAGCGTTTTTTCGGAGTGGAACGCTTTATCCGTCAAGGAAAGAATCTATACAAATTTGTGAAATATACAGAGGAAAGAAGGGACCCTATTATATGGATAAATGACTTGGAAAAAGGCATTATCGGATGGGATATGGGACTGCTTGTGAGCCTGGCGCGCGCCTCCCAAGCATGTGGTCACATCACCAAAGAGAAAGCCTGGGACTACATAGAGCAAGCCACCAAATTATGTTCTTTAGATCTTCATACAGCAGAAGAAATAGACAAGAGTTTCCTTTTAGGAAAAGCGATGAAATCGGAAAAGATAGAAGATTGGGACCGGTTATTATTGTGCTATTCACTTCTGGCAAAATACCGGAAGTAACTATTTTTCGCGGTCTACTACGTAATCCAGATAAGCCCGGAGAGCTGCACAGATATCGGAATCCGGCAAAGAAGCCAATAGATTGAAGGCTTTTTGCTTATAGACATTCATAGTCTGAACCGCATATTCAATACCTCCGTTTTCTTTAATAAACGAAATCAAATGAGCTATTTCATCGAGAGTAGCCGTACCCTCCTTTACTTTGATTGCAATTTCTTGCGCTTCCTCGTTTTTCGTCGTATTCAGCACATACAAAGCGGGTAATGTCAGTTTACCTTCAAGCATATCATTACCCGTAGGTTTACCGATCTCCTTATTATCAAAGTAATCGAAAATATCATCCTTTATCTGGAAACAGATACCAATATATTCGCCCAGCAAACGGGCAAGTTCAGCTTCTCCCTCACCCACACCCACCGAGAAAGCGGCAGCCTTTGTGCAGGCAGCAAAAAGAGCAGCAGTTTTCTTGCGGATTACATCAAAATAGACTTCCTCGGAAAAACTGTGATTACTTACATTTGAAAGCTGAAGCAACTCACCGTCAGCAAGATCCTGTCCAAGAGTGGACACCAGCTGAATAATACGATGACTGTTTGTCAATTCAGCGTGTACGAGGCTGGTTGCCAATAAATAGTCACCCGTCAGCACCGCTACTTTATTATTAAAGATAGCATTTACCGAGAGCTGTCCACGACGTTCGGAGCTTTCATCCACTACGTCATCATGTACCAGGCTGGCCGTATGAAGGAGTTCCAATGAAACAGCCGCATGAAGAGTGGAAGGACATATTGCGCCATAAAGACGTGCCACGAGTAAAACAAGAATAGGCCGCATCATCTTACCATTCCTCTGCCGTATGTGAGATACGACGCTATCGAGCAATGCATTTGAACTGGAGAGAGAACTATCAAAAAGTTCTTTGAAGTCGCCCAGTTCCGCTTCAATCGGAGTTCTGATAAGTGAGATACTGTCCATTTATTACACAATTTGAGCACAAAAGTAATAATAAAACGCTTAATACCGTATTTTTTTGTACTTTTACCATGAAAAATTAATTAAATCTATGGATTCAGGTAATAAATTATTTCTTTTAGACGCTTATGCATTGATATATCGGGCGTATTACGCCTTTATTAAGAACCCAAGAATCAATTCCAAAGGATTCAACACTTCAGCCATACTGGGTTTTGTGAACACCCTCGAAGAAGTACTGAAAAAAGAGAATCCCACTCATATAGGAGTAGCCTTCGACCCCGCAGGTCCCACCTTCCGCCACGAGGCTTTTGAACAATATAAAGCGCAACGCGAAGAAACTCCGGAAGCAATCCGTCTTTCCGTACCTATTATAAAGGATATTATACGCGCCTACCGCATCCCCATTCTGGAAGTGGCAGGCTACGAAGCCGACGATGTGATAGGTACGCTCGCTACTGAAGCCGGTCGCCAGGGTATCACTACCTATATGATGACTCCCGACAAAGATTACGGGCAGCTGGTAAGTGACAAAGTATTTATGTATCGCCCTAAACACACAGGAGGTTTCGAAGTGATGGGCGTTGAGGAAGTGAAAGCCAAGTTTGACATTCAGTCTCCGGCACAGGTGATCGATATGCTCGGACTAATGGGTGACTCTTCGGATAACATCCCCGGATGTCCCGGAGTAGGAGAAAAGACTGCTCAAAAACTAATCTCCGAATTCGGAAGCATCGAGAACCTATTGGAACATACCGACCAACTGAAAGGAGCATTGAAAACAAAAGTGGAAACTAACCGGGAAATGATTACGTTCTCGAAATTTCTCGCCACCATTAAAATCGATGTCCCCATCCAACTTGAAATGGATGCTCTTGTCCGCGAAGAAGCAGACGAAAATTCACTTCGTAGCATTTTCGAGGAATTGGAATTTAGAACACTCATTGACCGGGTGCTCAAAAAAGATATTTCCGGAAACGGAATAACCTCTGCCACCGGAAGCAAAGTTGCCACTGGGAAAAGCACCCCCTCTCCTCTTCCACTTTTTCCCGAAGAAGGAGGCGGAATGCAAGGCGATTTATTTGCGAATTTCACGCCCGATGAACCGGGTGAAGCAAAAAAATCGAACCTAGAGACGTTAGAATCGCTCACTTATAACTACCAACTCGTTGATACAGAGGAGAAAAGACAGGAAATTATTCAAAAGTTACTTACATCGAAAATTCTCTCGTTAGATACGGAAACCACCGGAACTGAACCAATGGATGCCGAATTAGTCGGAATGAGCTTTTCGATTGCAGAAAATGAAGCTTTTTATGTTCCCGTACCATCGGACCAAGACGAAGCGTTAAAAATCGTAAATGAGTTCCGTCCGGTCTTCGAAAATGAGAATTCATTAAAAGTCGGACAAAATATCAAGTACGACATGATTGTTCTTCAAAATTATGGCGCAACAGTAAAAGGTCCGCTTTTCGATACGATGATCGCTCATTATGTTCTTCAACCGGAACTTCGTCACGGCATGGATTATCTTGCGGAAATTTACCTGCACTATCAGACTATCCACATTGACGAACTGATAGGTCCCAAAGGAAAGAATCAGAAGAACATGCGCGATCTCGATCCGAAAGATGTATATCTGTATGCCTGCGAAGATGCAGACGTAACTCTGAAACTGAAAAATGTACTGGAGAAAGAACTGAAAGAGAATGACGCAGAACGTTTGTTCTATGATATAGAAATGCCGCTAGTTCCCGTATTGGTTAATATAGAACGGAACGGGGTATTGCTGGATACGGAAGCATTGAAGCAGTCGTCCGCCCATTTCACCGCCCAGATGGAGCAAATCGAAAAAGAGATTTACGAATTGGCCGGTGAGACTTTCAATATCGCTTCGCCCAAACAAGTCGGTGAGGTACTGTTTGACAAACTGAAAATCGTAGAGAAGGCAAAAAAGACTAAGACCGGCCAGTACGTCACCTCAGAAGAAGTGCTCGAAAGCCTCCGGCACAAACATCCGGTAGTAGAAAAGATTTTGGAACATCGAGGACTGAAAAAGCTATTGGGCACGTATATCGACGCACTCCCCCAGCTTATCAATCCACGCACAGGAAGGGTACACACCTCTTTCAACCAGACTGTAACCGCTACGGGACGCCTTAGTTCAAGCAATCCGAACTTACAAAATATCCCTATCCGCGACGAGAATGGAAAAGAAATCCGCAAGGCTTTCATCCCCGATGAAGGCTGCCTCTTCTTCTCTGCCGACTATTCGCAAATCGAATTGCGCATCATGGCACACCTTAGCGAGGATAAGAATATGATTGATGCTTTCCTTAGCAATCACGATATTCATGCGGCCACTGCTGCCAAAATTTATAAGATCGACCTGAAAGACGTAGGTTCCGACATGCGCCGTAAAGCCAAGACTGCCAATTTCGGTATCATCTATGGCATATCCGTATTTGGTCTTGCCGAACGAATGAATGTAGATCGTAAAGAAGCCAAAGAGTTAATCGACGGTTACTTTGAAACTTATCCAGGAGTGAAAGCATATATGGATAAAAGCATTCAGGTGGCCCAGGAAAAAGGCTATGTGGAAACAATCTTCCATCGGAAGCGCTTCTTACCGGACATCAATTCGCGGAATGCCGTTGTACGCGGATATGCGGAACGAAATGCCATCAACGCCCCTATCCAGGGAAGTGCGGCAGATATTATAAAAGTAGCAATGGCACGTATCTATCAACGGTTCCAGGCCGAAGGAATACAAGCCAAAATGATCCTGCAAGTACATGACGAATTAAATTTCAGCGTTCCTGTCAATGAAAAAGAGCGTGTAGAAGAAATCGTCATCGAAGAAATGGAGAAAGCATACCGCATGCACGTCCCCTTGAAAGCTGATTGCGGATGGGGCAAAAACTGGCTTGAGGCACATTAAATCATCAAGTGAATAAAAGCCACCTCAATAAGGAATTGCTATCTTTTAGACACTAATTGCACAAGGAGACTCCATCTTATCAGGGGCTTCCGCTTACAAAATAGAAGCAAGTATGGGTAATAACATTATTTAACTCTGTATCCAGAAAGCTAGAAAAAAGATTCCTTTTTCGACGAAGTGATTCATTCTATATCCGGCAGATTGACTGCCGGATATTTTTTTGTCACCAATATTGGCAAAAAGCTAGTTATCACCCGCCTCCACTCTTGACATTTTGACAATCTTTTATCTTCAAAAATGCATAAATACCAAATTAATATGTAGATTTGCAGCATAAAACCAATGTATTTGGCAGACAAATGAAAGTATAACCCAAAAACTTAAATAGCCATGAAAGCAAAAGTATCTTTAAAAATGTTCGTTTTATCTGCAGCTCTTCTTGTTGTATCGCTTGCTACTTCTGCACGTAGCTACGATAATCAATTGATTTATAATCCAATCGAAGAGAATGGCATGACAGTGGGACAAACCGTTTACAAAATGGACGGAAATACACTTGCCAACTACATGAAGTACAACTACAAGTACGATGACAACAAACGTATGATTGAAAGCGAGGCCTTGAAATGGAACAATAGCAAAGACGCATGGGAAAAAGACCTACGCATCAATTACACTTATGAAGGCAAGACCGTTACTACGAATTATTATAAATGGAACGCTAAAAAACAAGCCTACGTACTGGTACCCGAAATGACCGTTACGATGGATAATACAAATATGTAACATAAACTCTCTCTCATTCTAATATTCTAACAAAAGGATACGCCGCTTCTGCTGAAGAAGTGGCGTATTTCATAATATGAGGTCTACATTACAAAACAAAGAAACGCTCTTGCAGTTCTTTTAGATAACTTCGGGAAATAATCAAATCGTTCTTATCGTGAAAAGGCGGATAAAGTTGACAGCATTTACCATCAATCATTGCCAGATAATTAACATTTACAATAGCAGATTGGCTAATCTGTACAAAAGCTTGTGAATAACTGATAATATCTTCTGCTTTTGTATTTCGCTTCAAATTCAGACAAGTTTGATTAAACAAGACCACCTGCCATTGACGTTTATCTTTCAGATATTCAAAAAAGCCGATTTCTTCCAGTCGCAAGAGTTTGAAGCCTGTCACTGTACTAATCATAAACATGCCTTGCTGGGGCATCAATGCACTAATAGAAGAAGCAAAAGAAGGCAAAAGAGGAAGCGAAGTAGAGGTCATAGCCTTCCGGTAACGGTCCATAATTACTTTCAGGTCTTCTGCTTCAAAAGGCTTCAGCAGGAAGTCGAAAGCCGACTCACGCAACGCCTGAAGCAAGTATTTGTCATAAGAGGTGTAAAACACAACCTTCATATCCCACAAAATATCCTCCCTGATTTCACTTAATAGATTGAGTCCCAACGTATCCGGAAGTTCCACATCAAGAAACAATAAGTCCGGATGCAACTCCATAATCATCTTTTTACCTTTTGCACCATTCCCTGCGATTCCTTTTACTTCAAATTCACGATAGGGCTCCAACTCTCGGCGCAAAGCATCAATCGCTGTACGTTCATCGTCAACGATGACTACCTTATACTTTTCTTCTGTCTCCATCATAAATCATAAGAAAAACGAAACGGGATATATACCGACACTTCCGTACCGGTTTGTCCATCGCTTCTGTTGGTTATATTAAAACGTATTTTATCACTCTTGTTCTTTGTATTCAGTAATTGAATGGTCTGATACAACACTTTCAATCCTGTACCAGTACCCCGTGTGGCGGAAACTACCTGCGGGAGATACCCGCGTCCGTTGTCGGTAACCGTTATGCGAATCCCATTTGTTTCACGGGAAACATATACCATTAGCTCCTTTTTTCCGTCCTTTCCCGCCAGTCCATGTTTAATAGCATTCTCCACCGGAATTTGCACAATCATAGATGGAATCATGATGCGGGTTGCATCTAAACCGTCCTCCACCGTGATTGTTGCGACAAAATCTTCTCCGACACGTCCACGTTCCAGTTCGATGTATGTACGGACGAAATCCAGTTCGTCTTGCAAAGATACGCTCAATTTCTCGGTAAGTTCGAGGCTACGACGGAGATATTTCACCAGTTCCATCAGATTATGTTTCACCTCTTCCGAGCCGTTAAACTGATTGATCTCACGTCCCAGTACATTAAAAGTAAAATGAGGAGAAATCCGGCTTCTCAAATTCTCCATGCGGACACGGTTGATTTGCTGGAAGAAACGCTGGCGAAGAAACTCCCTCTTTTTACGCATATACCAGACAACTACCCCTGCCACAAGCAACACGCAGACAAGTACCCAGATAGATACGCTCAACTTGAGTACTCTCACCTCTGCCGCCTGTCGCTGAATCTTCATTTCCTTACGAAGCACTATCGTATCCTGCCGGTAACGCATATCCAATTCGGCAACACGCATCTGTATCCGTTCGCTCCGGATGGAATCGTCCAGATGGCAATCACGTTTCAGGTATTCATAGGCACGGCGGTAATCACCGGTATGCTCAAAATAATGTTGCAGATACTGATTGCGTATAGTCAACATATTGGCGTCAAGATGCCCCACAGGAGCAGTCCGGGCGATCATAGTCTTCGCTTGGGCTATATTACCTTTCTTCAATGCCAGTTCAATCATCTGGGTTTCAATGTAATGAACAGCCGAGTTATGCTGTATATCGGAGAAGAAACGATAACTTTCGTCCAGGCAGATCTGTGCGGAGTCCAGTTTGTCAGTCAGCAAGTACAATTCTCCCAGGTTTACTTTGATAAAGTTCTGTTCAAACACCATCTGCGGATAAGAAGATACGAGTGCATTGGCCCTGCACATATATTTCAAAGCCTCCTGATAGTTTTTCCGGTAATAATAATGGTTGCCGCGATTGTTGAGATAGGTCCATTGCTCGCTCACGTTCATTACATCGAAGAACTGCCCGGCCAATTCATAGTAATGATTGGATAAATCGAAATCGCGCAGTTCCATGTAAGTCTGCCCCAATCCGTAGTAGACAGGAAATTTCGTGTGCTCGGACAAGTTCAAAGAATCACAGAGAAACAGGGCGCGCCGGTAATACGAAGCAGTGTGCGCCAAGTCACTGCGATGCAGATAGGCATCAGCTATATTGATACAAATATCCGGAAGCAGGTGTATTTTTTTTCCTTTCAGGCGATATCCATAGGCTTTCTTATAGTCGATAATTGCAGAATCAGGGCGGTTCAGTTGCATCCATACGTTGCCTTCGATATTATAGACATCGGACAATACATCATTCCATCGTGGAGACTGGAGAGATTCAGAAGATTGGGAAGCATTGCGGGAAAATTCTTTTACCCGGCGGTTGTAATAGAGTATAGAATCAAAATCGGAAGAGACAAAAAATGTTTTCCCGTAAAGGGCGAGCAGACGATAATAAACCAGGGAATCTTGCGTCTGCGTCAGTGCCTCAAGCAGTTGTGAGCGGGAATAATGCACATTGGAAAACAAAGAATCCTGTACACGAACTTCCAGAGAATCAACCAACGCCTGTTCGCATGAAGAGCTATTGCGGTGTCTATCAGCATATCCGCAACTCAACAACATCAACAGCCCCAACAGTCCAAATAGTTTCATAGCAGTCTTCTGATTCATCAGTCCCCTTATTCATGTCATGTTTTGAATGTGACAAAAATACATTATTTATCCTGAATCCCAGCGAATTTTATTATTTTTTTAATACCTTTGTGCCCATATAAATATGAGCAACTGACCTAATGAGTCCACTGAACTTCACCCACATTTTGACACAGGCAGTCGATGAGCTATCGGAAAGCGAATCTTATAAAGGACTGTTTCATCAGCACAAAGATGGCGAACCACTGCCCTCTGCAAAAGTCTTGTATGAAATTATTGAGCTTTCACGCTCCATTCTTTTCCCCGGATATTACGGAAATTCTACTATTAACAGCCGGACTATCAATTATCACATCGGTGTAAACATTGAAAAATTGTTTGATTTACTTTGTGAGCAAATCTTGGCCGGATTATGTTTTAGCACTTCCATAGAGGGGAAATGCAACGTCTGCTCCGACTCCAAACGAGAAGAAGCTGCACGTCTTGCTGCTAAATTCATCAGTAAGTTACCCGCCATGAGGAGGATACTGGCAACGGATGTGGAAGCCGCCTACAACGGTGACCCGGCTGCCGAAAGCTATGGAGAGGTCATATTCTGTTATCCGGCCATTAAAGCGATCAGCAATTACCGTATCGCGCATGAATTGCTGGAACTGGGTGTTCCTCTGATTCCCCGTATCATCACGGAGATGGCGCATAGCGAAACGGGAATTGATATCCATCCGGCCGCAAAGATTGGCACTCACTTCACCATCGACCATGGTACGGGTGTCGTAATCGGCGCCACGAGTATCATCGGAAACAACGTCAAACTATATCAGGGTGTCACGCTGGGAGCCAAGAGTTTCCCGCTGGATGCCGACGGAAAACCTATCAAGGGAATCCCCCGCCATCCGATCCTGGAAGACAATGTAATTGTTTATTCCAACGCCACTATTCTGGGAAGAATCACCATCGGACGTGACGCAACCGTAGGCGGTAATATCTGGGTAACAGAGAATGTTCCTGCAGGAGCAAGAATCGTACAAACTAAAGCAAAAAAATAAAATCAAAAGAATCTATATGAGCGAACAATTCGAGATGATAGCCAAGACTTTCCAGGGACTGGAAGAGATACTTGCAGAAGAACTGACAGCATTAGGAGCCAACGACATTCAAATAGGACGCCGCATGGTTTCATTCACAGGAGATAAACGTATGATGTATAAGGCGAATTTTTGCCTTCGCACCGCCATCCGTATCCTGAAACCAATTAAAAACTTTACAGCCAAAGATGCCGATGAGGTTTATAATCAAATACAGGCTATTCCATGGGAAGAATATCTCGATGTGAACAAGACGTTCGCTATCGATGCAGTAGTATTCAGTGATGAGTTCCGCCATTCGAAATTCGTTTCGTATAAGGTGAAAGATGCGATTGTGGATTATTTCCGTGATAAAACAGGAAAACGTCCGTCGGTACGTATCAACAATCCGGATGTACTTCTGAATATTCATATTGCACAGACTACCTGTACGTTGTCTTTGGACTCGTCCGGAGAATCACTTCACCGTCGCGGTTATCGCCAGGAAGCAGTAGAAGCCCCGTTAAATGAGGTATTGGCTGCCGGCATGATTCTAATGACCGGATGGCGCGGAGAATGTGATTTGATCGACCCGATGTGTGGTTCGGGTACTATCCCTGTTGAAGCGGCACTGATTGCTAAGAATATCGCTCCGGGAGTATTCCGCAAAGGATTTGCTTTTGAGAAATGGGTAGATTTCGATGCGGATATGTTCGATGAGATTTACAATGATGACAGTCAGGAGCGCGAATTTGCTCATAAGATTTACGGATACGATAACAATCCAAAAGCGAATGAGATTGCGACTCACAATATAAAAGCTGCCGGTGTATCGAAAGATATCGTGCTGAAATTGCAACCGTTCCAGCAGTTCGAACAGCCGAAAGAGAAATCAATCATCATCACCAATCCTCCTTATGGGGAACGTATCTCTACGAATGATTTGCTCGGTCTTTACCAGATGATCGGCGAACGTCTGAAACATGCATTTGTAGGAAACGAAGCATGGGTGCTTTCTTATCGGGAAGAGTGTTTCGACCAGATTGGCTTGAAGGCAAGCCAGAAGGTTCCTTTGTTCAATGGACCGTTGGAGTGTGAATTCCGCAAATATGAGATTTTTGACGGAAAATATAAAGAGTTCAAGAGCCAGGAAGAGGGCGAAGAGAAGAAAGAGGGTGAAGGAGAACAAGCTCCAAGATTCAGAGAAAGAAAAGAATTTAAGCCACGCCGCGAAGGTGAGTTCAAGCCGCGTCGGGACGGCGAATCCAGACCTCGCAGAGAGGGAGAATACAAGCCACGCAGAGAAGGTGGCGACTTCAAAGGTGGCGATGAAAGAGATAGAAAACCACGGGGAGAATTCCGCGGAGGAAGAGATTCAAGAGGACCAAGAGAATTTAGGGGAAACCGGGAGCCGAGGATTCCGAAGAAGGAAGAGGAATAAACGGTTATAATCCCAACAACTTATTCACCCTGTAATTCACTAGTTAATAATTAATTAAAAACTTGAAGTTCCAAATTGGAACTTCAAGTTTACATCATAGTTCTAATGTTCAGTCACAAATTGGAACCTGTCTAAACAAAAAATGGATGATATAGCTATTATAGAAAACAAAATATACGAAATCAGAGGGCAAAAAGTTATGCTTGACTTTGATTTGGCAGAAATGTATGGAGTTGAAACTAAACGCCTCAAGGAACAAGTACGTCGTAATATTGAACGCTTTCCTGCTGAATTCATGTTCGAGCTAACAAAAGAAGAAGTTGCAATTTCAAGGTCGCAAATTGCGACCTTGAAAACAGGACAAGGATATAACATCAAATATCTTCCGTTTGCATTTACTGAATATGGTATAGTTATGTTATCCAGCGTCCTCAAGTCCAAGACCGCTGTGGAAGTAAATATCAATATTATCCGTGCTTTTGTACGTATGCGCCAATATCTTCTATCCAATATACCTAAAAAGGAGTTGGAAGAATTAAAACAACGCATCGAATATCTCGAAGAAGATATTACTTCTGATAGGGAAAGTTACGAAAAACAATTTGACGACCTATTTAATGCCTTTGCTAAAATAAGTGCAATTATCCAATCAAGACAGACTCCTTTGGACAGAGTAAAAATAGAAGGATTTAAAAACAAATAATAAAGAAAAGAGCAATGAGTAAAATTGGAAAAAGAGCCATTCTGTTATTGTTGGCACTACCAATCGGATTCAATGTTATGGCACAAGAAACCAAAAAGCCGACACTGGAAGAATTGATTCCGGGTGGCGAGAGTTACCGCTATGCAGACAACCTGTACGGACTGCAATGGTGGGGTGACGAATGTATCAAGCCGGGCGTAGATACCCTTTATTCTATCCAACCCAAAACGGGGAAAGAAACAATGGTTATCACTCGTGAACAGATCAACAAAGTGCTTGAAGAGAACAAGGCAGGAAAGTTATCACACCTGTATTCCGTCAGTTTCCCATGGGCCGATAAGCCACAAATGCTATTCAAGATAGCAGGAAAGTTCATTGTATATGATTTCAAGAACAATCAAGTTGTCAGCACTCTCAAACCCAAAGACGGAGCAGATAATGAAGACTATTGCGCAGCCAGTGGAAACGTGGCATACACGATAGGTAACAATCTGTATGTAAACGAGAAAGCGGTAACTAATGAACCCGAAGGCATCGTTTGCGGACAGACTGTACACCGGAATGAATTTGGTATCAACAAAGGCACTTTCTGGAGCCCGAAAGGTAACCTGCTCGCTTTCTACCGTATGGACGAGAGCATGGTGACACAATACCCGCTTGTAGACATCACTGCACGCGTAGGCGAAGTGAACAATGTACGTTATCCGATGGCAGGCATGACGAGCCATCAGGTAAAAGTAGGCATTTACAATCCTGCCACAGGCAAAAGCATTTATCTGAACGCAGGTGATCCCACAGACCGTTATTTCACCAATATCAGCTGGTCACCGGATGAAAAAAGCCTCTACCTGATTGAAGTAAACCGTGACCAGAACCACGCCAAACTTTGCCAGTACAACGCAGAAACAGGAGAGCCGATGGGCGTTCTCTACGAAGAAATGCATCCTAAATATGTGGAGCCGCAAAACGCAATCG
>NZ_EQ973360.1:481016-514948 GCF_000157055.1 Bacteroides sp. 2_2_4
TGACGGCTACAATCATCTTTATCTCTTTGATGCCGATGCAACTAACATGAAAGGTGAAACTTATAACAGTGCCAACGGTGGTACTTATTTCCAGGCCGGCAAAGTCAAACAACTGACCAAAGGCAACTGGCTGGTCAGCGACGTCCTGGGATTCAACACAAAGCGTAAAGAAGTCATCTTCACAGCCGTAGAAGGCTTGAGAAGCGGACATTTCGCTGTAAACGTGAGCAATGGAAAGATAAGCCAACCGTTCGAGAACTGCAAAGAAAGCGAACATAGCGGCATGCTTAGCGCTTCCGGCACTTATCTTATCGACCGTTATTCAACAAAAGACCAGCCTCGCATCATCAACCTGGTAGACACCAAAAACTTCAAAGAAACAGCCAATCTGCTGACTGCTGAAAGCCCTTACGAAGGCTACCAAATGCCAAGCATCGAAACCGGAACAATCAAAGCGGCAGACGGCACCACCGACCTGCATTATCGCCTGATGAAACCGGCCAACTTTGACCCGGCCAAGAAATATCCCGTCATCGTATACGTCTACGGAGGTCCTCACGCGCAATGCGTCACCGGAGGATGGCAGAACGGCGCACGCGGATGGGACACATACATGGCAGGTAAAGGCTATATCATGTTCACCATCGATAACCGTGGCAGCAGCAACCGTGGACTGGCATTTGAAAATGCCACCTTCCGCCGTCTTGGCATCGAAGAAGGTAAAGACCAAGTAAAAGGCGTTGAATTCCTGAAATCCCTCCCCTACGTAGACAGCGAACGCATCGGCGTACACGGATGGAGCTTCGGAGGACACATGACTACCGCCCTGATGCTTCGTTACCCGGAAATATTCAAAGTAGGCGTTGCCGGAGGCCCGGTAATCGACTGGGGGTATTATGAAGTGATGTACGGCGAACGCTATATGGATACACCGGAAAGCAACCCGGAAGGCTACAAAGAATGTAATCTGAAAAACCTTGCCGGCCAACTGAAAGGTCACCTATTGATTATTCACGACGACCACGACGACACCTGCGTGCCACAGCACACCCTGTCGTTCATGAAAGCCTGTGTAGATGCCCGCACTTATCCCGACCTGTTTATCTACCCGTGCCACAAGCACAACGTAGCAGGACGCGACCGTGTACATCTGCATGAGAAAATCACCCGGTACTTTGAGCAGAACTTATAAAACTGACAAAGACACCACCGTATCCATACGAATCATAGATAACAGTATAAATCCATAACAATACAAAGATGAAGATATTATTACTAGGCTCGGGCGGCCGCGAACATGCACTGGCATGGAAAATTGCCCAAAGTCCGAAAGTTGAAAAACTATACATTGCTCCGGGAAATGCCGGAACAACTGCCGTAGGCGAGAATGTCAACATCAAAGCAACCGATTTTGAAGCAATCAGTGCTTTTGCTCTAAAAGAGAACATCCAAATGATAGTAGTAGGCCCCGAAGATCCGTTGGTAAAAGGAATCTACGATTACTTCCAAAACCGTCCGGAGCTAAAGCATATTGCCGTGATCGGTCCTTCGGCTCAAGGAGCACAACTGGAAGGCAGCAAGGAGTTTGCCAAAGGCTTCATGATGCGCCACAACATCCCGACAGCCCGCTACAAAAGCATTACTTCCGAAAACCTCGAAGAGGGCCTCGCTTTCCTCGAAACGTTGGAAGCTCCCTACGTATTGAAGGCTGATGGCCTTTGTGCCGGGAAAGGAGTTCTCATCCTTCCTACGCTGGATGAAGCGAAGAAAGAACTGAAAGAAATGCTCGGCGGCATGTTCGGTTCCGCATCGGCAACCGTTGTGATTGAAGAATTCTTGAGCGGTATCGAGTGCTCTGTATTCGTACTGACAGACGGAGACAACTACAAAGTCCTCCCTGTGGCGAAAGACTACAAACGTATCGGTGAAGGCGACAAAGGATTGAATACAGGCGGTATGGGTAGCGTAACTCCGGTTCCGTTTGCTGATGAAGTATATATGGAGAAAGTACGCACACGTATCATCGAACCGACCATCAATGGTCTGAAAGAAGAAAAGATCACCTACAAAGGTTTCATCTTCCTCGGTCTTATCAAGGTGAAAGGTGAACCGATGGTTATCGAATACAACGTCCGCATGGGCGACCCGGAAACAGAAAGCGTGATGTTGCGCATCCAAAGCGACTTCGTAGAGTTACTTGAAGGCACAGCGGCAGGCAACCTGAACGAGAAAACACTAGTGATGGACCCACGTTCGGCCGGCTGCGTCATTCTTGTCAGCGGCGGTTACCCCGAAGCCTACGAAAAAGGATTCCCCATCAGCGGACTGGAACAGGCTGCCACCACCGACAGCATCATCTTCCATGCCGGAACAGCCATGAAAGACGGACAAGTGGTGACGAACGGAGGACGTGTGATTGCCGTTTGCTCTTACGGTGCAACGAAAGAAGAGGCACTGGCACAGAGCTACAAAGTGGCAGACATGATCGACTTCGACAAGAAGTATTTCCGCCGCGATATCGGATTCGATTTGTAATTCAAGTTTCGCACGCAAGTAGCCCTATTCCGCATAGCGTTGAACATCATTGACTTGTCAAGCATTAATAGTTGAGTTATCAAGTATTAATAGTTTAGACGACAATTGTTAATACTTAAGGAATCAGGTATTAACAGCTGACAGGATGGTTGTTAACATCAAGCATGCAGGATATTAATATCCGGAATATCAACCGAATGTACCTATAGTATCAAGAGATAACAAGTAATAAACTCATGAGAAATAAAAGACTACAAAGTCAAGTGACGGCAGGACGGTGGACCCTGCCTGCCGTTATCTTTATCTGCGCCCTGTGCTGGGTGTTGACTTACTTTTTATTTCCCGGTTCCATAGCCTCAACCGTACTCGAAGGCAGCCCTTCTGCCTGGCAACCCGCCCGCGATTTTCTGCTTCCGGGGTGGGCAGACCGGATTGTCAGCTTCCTGATTTATGCAACCATCGGTTACTTTCTGATAGAGCTGAACAATCAGTTCAGCATTATCCGTATGAGGGCTTCCATGCAGACAGCTATCTATTTCCTGCTGGTCACCGTCTGCCCGAAAATGCATTACCTATATACAGGAGATATTATTGCCCTGGGCTTTCTCATTTCCATTTATTTTCTGTTTAAAAGCTATCAGCAAACTCAAGCTGCGGGTTATTTATTCTACTCCTTCTTCTTTATCGGAGCGGGAAGTATTCTGTTCCCACAGTTCACCATCCTCTCGGTGCTTTGGTTGCTCGAAGCCTACCGTTTCCAGTCGCTCACTCCGCGTAGTTTCTGCGGTGCGCTGCTCGGATGGATGCTGCCATACTGGATGCTGTTCGGACACGCCTTCTTCTACAATGAGATGGAGTTGTTCTATCGCCCTTTCAATCAGCTACTGACTATCGGGGAATTCTTCAACCTGCAAATCCTCCAGCCTTGGGAACTGGCAATACTCGGCTATCTGTTGGTGATGTTCATCGTCAGTGCCGTCCATTGCATCGCCGCCGGATTTGAGGATAAGATACGCACACGCGCCTATCTCCAATTCCTGATAGACCTGACGATTTTCCTGTTCCTGCTGATTGCCCTGCAACCGATATATTGCAGTGCCCTATTGCCTTTGCTTATCATAAGCAACAGCATCCTGATCGGACATTTCTTTGTACTGACCAATAGTAAAAGTTCGAATGTGTTTTTCATCATTTCATTGGTCGGTCTCATCCTCTTATTCGCTTTTAATATATGGACGCTTTTATAGATTCAACGATACAACTCCTCATAGAATGGGGACTCCCGGGATTATTCATCTCGGCTTTACTGGCTGGGAGCATCGTGCCTTTCAGTTCCGAACTGGTACTGGTGGCACTGGTGAAACTCGGTCTGCCCCCGATAGCCTGTCTGATCTCCGCCACTCTGGGCAACACAGTAGGCGGAATGACTTGCTACTACATGGGACGTCTGGGCAAAATCAGTTGGATCGAGAAATATTTCAAGGTAAAGAAAGAGAAAGTAGACAAAATGGTGAAATTCCTGCAAGGAAAAGGAGCATTGATGGCCTTCTTCACCTTTCTTCCCGCCATTGGGGAAGTGATAGCCATTGCACTGGGATTTATGCGAAGCAACACATGGCTCACCATAGTTTCCATGTTTGTCGGCAAACTGATACGTTATATTCTTCTCCTGTATGCACTCGAAAGTGCCTGGGACGCTATAGCAGGGTAAGGATTTTAAATATCAGGTAAAAAGTATTAGACGTTAGACAGTAAGCATTAGAGATTGTATGATGGAAAGGATTATTGAGAAAACCGACGACGGGAGCGCTACCCTGTTTGTTCCGGAATTGAATGAACATTATCATTCAACGAAAGGGGCACGCACAGAGTCTCAACATATTTTCATCGATATGGGATTTAAAGCCTCTTCCGCCACTATTCCGCGTATTCTTGAGATCGGCTTCGGGACAGGGCTAAACGCCTGGCTCACCCTTGAAGAAGCAGAAAGAAGCAGACGGAATATACTCTATACAGGATTGGAACTCTATCCACTGGAATGGCAGACGATAGAGCAATTAGGATATATCTCCAATGATGAACAATTAACGACGACCGTCCGGCAGCAACCGGCTATCGAATTGTTTAAGCAACTTCATACATCACCTTGGGAGAAAGACGTGCAACTCACTCCACACTTCACCCTACGGAAAGTAGAGACAGACGTAAACAAATGGGTTGAGAACAGAGAACGAACAATGAGCAATATCAATGATAGCGTAACCAACGCCGAATCACCTGCCCTGAATCTTTCATTTAACCTCATTTACTTCGATGCCTTTGCACCGGAAAAGCAACCGGAAATGTGGTCGCAAGAACTATTCAACCGCCTCTACGTTTTATTAGATAGAGACGGCATCCTGACCACTTACTGCGCCAAAGGTGTCGTCCGCCGGATGTTACAGACAGCCGGATTCACAGTAGAACGTCTGCCCGGACCTCCGGGTGGTAAACGGGAAATATTACGGGCCCGAAAATAAGAATAGAAACAAGATAAAAAAGACCCCCCGAAATAGAAGAAGTCATGAAAAAACAACTAAAAGATATGAGAACCCTTTTCCTCCTTAGTGCCTGCCTCCTAATGGCAGCCTGCACAGGACGCTCTTCCCAAGCAAGCAACGATGACGAAGCAAAACCGGTGATTACCGTCACCCTGGAACCGCAACGTTATTTCACGGAAGCTATTGCCGGAGATAAATTTAAAGTAGTCAGCATGGTCCCCAAAGGTTCCAGCCCGGAAACCTATGATCCTGTCCCCCAACAACTCGTGTCTCTGGGAGACAGCAAAGCCTATTTCCGCATCGGATACATCGGCTTCGAACAGACCTGGATGGATCGCTTAATGAACAATACCCCCCATATTCAAGTGTTCGACACCTCCAAAGGAATCGACCTCATACTCAACAATGATGACCACGACCACGGACATAACAGCCACGACGGGCATATCCATGCTGTAGAGCCGCACGTATGGAATTCCACCGGTAATGCTTTAATCATTGCAGGAAACACCTACAAAGCCCTTAGCCAACTGGATAAGACAAATGAGGTATACTATAGAAACCGCTACGATTCGCTCTGCCAGCGTATCCAGCACACCGACAGCCTGATTCGCCGTCAACTCTCCGCTCCCGAAGCAGCCAAAGCCTTCATGATTTATCATCCGGCTCTCTCCTACTTCGCCCGCGACTACGGATTGCATCAGATTTCCATCGAAGAAGGGGGCAAAGAACCTTCTCCCGCCCATCTGAAAGCCTTGATAGACCTGTGTCAGGCAGAAGATGTACGTGTAATCTTTGTTCAACCGGAATTTGACAAACGCAATGCGGAAACCATCGCGCAGCAAACCGGAACGAAAGTGATCCCTATCAATCCGCTAAGTTACGACTGGGAAGAAGAAATGCTGAATGTAGCCAAAGCCCTCGCGCCACAGGCTGCAACAAAATAAATGTATAAAGAAAGAACCCATCAAGCCATTTCCAACGATGAAACCAATAATCGAAATAAAGAATCTTTCCGCCGGATATGACGGTCGCACTGTTCTCCACGATGTTAATCTAAGCATCTACGAACGGGATTTTCTAGGTATTATAGGTCCGAACGGAGGCGGCAAAACGACGCTTATAAAGTGCATCCTCGGTCTGTTGAAGCCAACCGGAGGGGAAATTATATTCCATACTCCTGAAAAAGCATCTACTAAAACCACTTCTACTTTCCTGGGTTATCTGCCTCAATACAACAGTATAGACCGGAAGTTCCCTATTTCCGTGGAAGAAGTGATCCTATCCGGATTAAGCATACAAAAATCGCTCACTTCACGATTTACTCCCGAACAGAAAGAGAAAGGTAAACAGATTATTTCCCGCATGGGGCTTGAAGGACTCGAACACCGTTCTATCGGGCAATTAAGCGGCGGGCAGCTGCAACGTGCCCTGTTGGGACGTGCCATCATCTCCGACCCTGCGGTATTGATTCTCGATGAACCCAGCACGTATATCGACAAGCGTTTCGAAGCACGCCTTTATGAGTTATTGGCTGAAATCAATAAAGAATGTGCCATTATCCTTGTCAGTCACGACATCGGCACTGTATTGCAACAGGTAAAATCCATCGCCTGTGTCAACGAAACGCTGGATTACCATCCGGATACAGGCGTTACTACCGAATGGCTGGAAAGGAACTTCAACTGCCCTATCGAGCTATTGGGACACGGTACATTGCCTCACCGGGTTTTAGGAGAGCATAATCACCATCATTAAAGTTGCCATAGACTCTATATAGATATACGGCTTCCTTGTTTTAAAATGTATCTTCCCTCTCTGCTGCCTTCCGGAAGAGTGAAAGAGATAGTAAATCACCCCTTTGTTACTTAATATTTCTTACTTTCTTCCTCATTATCCTTACAAATCACTATCTTTGCGACCTCATAATTTGTTTTTAACGAATAAACTACGATAGTGCTAATGAAACAGTACAGAACCGTAAACAACCTTATGGGTTGGCTTACATTCATCATTGCGGCAACCGTCTACTGCCTGACAATAGAACCGACCGCAAGTTTCTGGGATTGCCCGGAGTTCATAACCACCGGCTATAAACTGGAAGTCGGACACCCGCCCGGCGCGCCTTTCTTCATGCTAGTGGCGAATCTGTTTTCTCAATTTGCTTCCGACGTAACAACTGTTGCTAAAATGGTGAATTACATGAGTGCCCTCATGAGTGGCGCCTGTATCCTGTTCCTTTTCTGGAGCATCACCCACCTGGTACGCAAACTGATTATCACTGACGAAAACAATATCACCAAAGGACAGCTTATCACAGTGATGGGTAGCGGACTGATCGGTGCACTGGTTTATACATTCAGTGACACATTCTGGTTCTCGGCCGTGGAAGGTGAAGTATATGCCTTCTCCTCCCTGTTTACCGCTGTTGTTTTCTGGTTGATTCTGAAATGGGAAGACGTAGCCGACCAGCCGCACAGCGACCGTTGGATTATCCTCATCGCCTATCTGACCGGATTGAGTATCGGTGTGCACTTATTGAACTTGCTTTGTCTGCCTGCCATCGTATTGGTATACTACTACAAGAAAACACCGAATGCTACCGCCAAAGGTTCGTTAATAGCGCTATTAGGTTCAATGGTGCTCGTTGCAGCCGTGCTTTACGGCATCGTACCGGGTATCGTGAAAGTAGGTGGCTGGTTTGAACTGTTGTTCGTCAACGGACTCGGAATGTCATTCAATTCGGGCGTAGTGGTTTATATCATTCTGCTTGCAGCCGCTCTGATTTGGGGTGTATACGAAAGTTACACCGAAAAGAACAAAACGCGCATGGCTATCTCCTTTATCCTGACGATCGCTTTGCTGGGTATCCCATTCTACGGACACGGAGCCAGCAGTATCATCATCGGTATTTTGGTTATTGCCGCACTGGGACTTTATCTTGCTCCGAGTGTACAGGCTAAAATCAAAGAGAGATGGCGTATCACCGCCCGCACCATGAACACAGCCTTGCTGTGCACCATGATGATCGTAATCGGGTATTCTTCTTACGCACTGATCGTTATCCGTTCTACTGCCAACACTCCGATGGACCAAAACTCACCGGAGGATATATTCACCCTGGGCGAATACCTCGGCCGTGAACAATACGGAACCCGTCCGCTCTTCTACGGTCCTGCTTTCTCTTCGAAAGTGGCACTCGACGTAAAAGACGGCTATTGTATTCCGCGCCAGTCGGAAGCAGGAAGCAAGTTTGTCCGCAAGGAAAAGACTTCTCCCGACGAAAAAGACTCTTATATCGAACTTCCCGGACGTGTGGAATACGAATATGCACAGAATATGTTTTTCCCGCGTATGTACAGCTCGTCACACGCACCACTCTACAAGCAATGGGTAGACATCAAAGGACACGACGTTCCTTACGACCAATGCGGAGAAATGGTAATGGTGAACATGCCTAACCAATGGGAAAATATCAAGTTCTTCTTCTCCTACCAGTTGAACTTCATGTACTGGCGTTATTTCATGTGGAACTTTGCCGGACGGCAGAACGACATACAGGGTAGCGGAGAAATTGAACACGGCAACTGGATCACCGGTATTCCGTTTATCGACAACTTACTGGTAGGTAATCAGGAACTGCTTCCGCAGGATCTCAAAAACAATAAAGGACACAACGTATTCTACTGTCTGCCGCTGATTCTCGGCTTAATCGGACTCTTCTGGCAGGCTTATCATAGCCAGCGGGGTATCCAGCAATTCTGGGTGGTCTTCTTCCTGTTCTTCATGACAGGTATCGCTATCGTGCTCTACCTCAACCAAACCCCTGCACAGCCCCGTGAACGAGATTACGCGTATGCCGGTTCATTCTACGCCTTTGCCATCTGGGTAGGTATGGGAGTGGCAGGTATCATCCGTATGCTGCGAGAATACTGTAAGATGCAGGAACTTCCGGCAGCCGTATTGGCTTCAGTGCTCTGTTTGTTCGTCCCCATCCAAATGGCGGGACAGACTTGGGATGACCACGACCGTAGCGGACGCTTCGTTGCCCGCGACTTCGGACAGAACTACCTGATGACCTTACAGGAAAAAGGAAATCCGATTATCTATACCAATGGTGATAATGATACTTTCCCATTGTGGTACAACCAAGAAACAGAAGGCTTCCGTACAGATGCTCGCACCTGTAACCTAAGTTACTTGCAAACAGACTGGTATATCGACCAAATGAAACGTCCGGCCTACGATTCCCCGTCGCTTCCTATCACTTGGGACCGTGTGGAATATGTGGAAGGACAAAATGAATATATCCCTATCCATACGGAAATGAAGGCCTTCATCGACAGCTATTTCAAACAGGCAAACGAACTGGCTGCACAGGGAGACACTACCATATTATCACTCGTTCACTCCATTTTCGGTGAGAATCCATACGAATTGAAGGAAATCATCAACCGCTGGATGCTCGGTAAGAACGACCAGTTGAAAGAGCTTCTCAAAAAGACTGGAAAAGATATCCAACTGCCGCTTATCCCTACGGACAGCATCGTAATGAAGGTGGACAAAGAAGCCGTACGCCGCTCCGGCATGAAGATACCGGAAGCTCTGGGCGACTCTATCCCCGAATACATGACAATCACCCTTAGAGACGCCAACGGCAACCCGAAACGCGCCCTCTACAAGAGTGAACTGATGATGCTCGAAATGCTTGCCAATGCCAACTGGGAACGTCCTATCTACATGGCAATCACCGTAGGAAGCGAAAACCATCTGGGCATGGGCAACCACTTTATGCAGGAAGGTCTTGCCTATCGTTTCACACCATTCGATACGGACAAACTGGACAGCAAGATAGACAGCGAAAAGATGTACGACAACCTGATGAACAAGTTCAAGTTCGGCGGTATCGACAAACCGGGTATCTATATCGACGAGAACGTGATGCGTATGTGCTACACGCACCGCCGTATCTTCACGCAGCTCGTAGGACAGCTTATCAAAGAAGGTAAGAAGGACAAGGCACTCGCTGCACTCGATTACGCCGAAAAGATGATTCCGGCAATCAACGTACCGTATGACTGGGCAAATGGCGCCTTCCAAATGGCAGAGTCTTATTATCAACTGGGACAGAACGAGAAAGCCAACAAGATTATCGACGAGCTTGCCAACAAGTCGCTCGAATACATGATCTGGTATCTTAGCCTGAACGATAACCAGCTTGCCATTGCCAGCGAAAACTTCGTGTACAACGCCAGTTTGCTTGACGCCGAAGTCCGCCTAATGGAAAAATACAAATCAGAAGAACTTGCAAAACATTACTCTACGCAACTCGATCAGCTATACAACGAGTACGTGACGAGAATGAAAGGGAAATAATTTAGGTATGAAGTAATAAGTATTAAGTATTAACGTAGCTTCCGGCATGTTTTCCGTAAGGTATAATACTTAATACTTATTTCCTAATACTTCAAAACACAGACTCTTATGTTTATAGAACAACCACCTTGGCTTTTCCGGGCGTTGTATCCACAAGCTATCTTCCGGATGGACCCGAATGAGCGGGCAGTCTATCTGACTTTCGACGACGGCCCCATCCCCGAAGTAACTCCCTGGGTACTGGAAATACTGGAAAAGCATCATATTAAAGCTACCTTTTTCATGGTAGGCGACAATATACGCAAACACCCGGATGAATACCGGATGGTGGTAGAGCACGGACACCGCATCGGTAACCATACTTTCAACCACATCCGTGGATTTGAATATTCCAATCCGGATTACCTGGCAAATGCCAGAAAGGTAGATGATATTATTCATTCCGATCTCTTCCGTCCACCACACGGACACATGGGATTCAGGCAGTATTATACGTTGCGCTATCATTACCGCATCATTATGTGGGATCTCGTGACCCGCGATTACAGTAAGCGGATGCGCCCGGAACAAGTGCTGAACAACGTGAAACGCTATGCGCGAAACGGTTCTATCATCACTTTCCACGATTCGCTGAAGTCATGGAACAACGGTAACCTGCAATACGCACTTCCCCGTGCCATCGAGTTCCTGAAAGAGGAAGGTTATGAATTCAAGGTGTTATAATCTTTGAAAAAACAGAAACTTCGAAAAGAGCAGAGCTTCCTGATAAGAAAGAAAAGGTTTCTGATGAATAAAAAAGCTCCCTGATAAGAAAAAAATATAAGCCGAGGTATTATGCCCCGGCTTTTGTAGTTTAAAGCCCGTTTCGTGCCCAAAATTGAAAGATCCCTCCTCTTTCTTACAAGATGCCAGTGCAACCGCATTTCGCCTGGTAAAGGGCAAAAAAAGGCAAAAAGAGGGCAAAACAACCTGCATTCAAAAAGTTTCTGATTCACATTACCATTTCCAACCGTATTTTTTTATACATTTGCAACGGTCTCTTCCGCAGAAAGCCTCCGGGTGGCGAGGGAGAGACGTTTATATTGAGAAGACGTTTACAAGCGTTTGTCATTTGTGTTCAGAACTTCGCAAACTTTGACCTATCGGAATGACTAACAGCAACAAAGACGTCCTCCTGATGTGTATTTATATACATCCGTGCCTCACTTTGGAAAACAAAGGGAGGCTACGGGTGTTGTACATATCGGCGTGGGCTTTCTGCGTTGTTCGTTCCCGATAGTTGGCATTGCGAAGGCCTTGAACACGGAACGGACGAAGGTGAGAGATTCCCACGCCTTTTCTATATATTCCTGTCAACAATAGATTGAATTGTCCGTCCAACGGGAGTCTGGGGGACACACATAAGCAGAATAGGCACATGATTCATGCGGGACAACTTATTGAACGCACGCTTCACGAACAGGGACGCACCGTCACCTGGTTCGCTACCCAACTATGCTGCACACGCCCCAATGTTTACAAGATATTCCGAAAAGAGAATATCGACATCCACCTGCTCTGGCGCATCTCCTGCATCCTCGGCCATGATTTTTTCCGCGATCTTTCCGACAGCATCAATACCGGAAACTTCCCCAGTGTATCCAAATAGGATACAATTCCGTATCGTTCTTGGAACTATGCTTTCACCCGGTAGTATACTCCTTTCGCATACCTTTGCAGGCATATTAACATATAATCACAAAAGGACATGAAAACGAAAAAACTATTTCTGATTATTGCTCTGGTTGTCGGTTGTGCCGTCGGAGCCCATGCGCAAAAGACGGTCTTCAAGTTTCGTGATGCACAGGCACGTGCAGGCGATGCAGTTACTGAAGTTTGTGTCAAACCCACAGTTGTCGAGGTGAAAATACTGGAAGATAAGGGACGAATCAAGGATGAATGGACACTAAGCAAAGAGGAAGTGGAGATCGCCATGAAAGGAGAACTTGACAACATCCGTGCATGGGGGACGTATCTGTCCACCATCAAATACAACTGCGATGTCATCATGGGAGCCACTTTCAAAGTGGAAGATAATGAAAAAACAGGGGGATAAACGGTTACAGTAGTAGGTTATCCCGGCATCTTTGTCAACTGGCATCCTGCCACCCAGGACGATTATGAATGGATACGTCTGCAGAAGTTATCACCCACGGATGGAAAAAGCCAGATAGCACCTGTCGTTAAGAATAAGAATTAATCACTAAAACATAAATAAC
Organism: Bacteroides sp. 2_2_4; assembly: GCF_000157055.1. Classification (NCBI taxonomy): domain Bacteria; kingdom Pseudomonadati; phylum Bacteroidota; class Bacteroidia; order Bacteroidales; family Bacteroidaceae; genus Bacteroides; species Bacteroides sp. 2_2_4. Next base: position 493,726 of record NZ_EQ973360.1, read on the forward strand.
AATGAAAAAAGTACTATCAATGATTGCCGCACTCTTATTGTGCGTAGGAACTCAAGCGCAAATCGTATCATCCAGAAGTGCAATCGTCAAAACAGAGAAGCAAGCCAGCAGCACACAATGGTTCTTGCGTGCAGGTTTGAATATCATGAACTTCTCCGGTGACGGAGCCGAAGGAGCTGACTCAAACATCGGATATAACGCAACATTTGGCTACCAGAAGCCTTTAGGCAGCACAGGAGGATACTGGGGAATGGAATTTGGACTCGGCTCCCGTGGTTTCAAAGTGGAAGACACGAAGTGCATGGCTCATAATATACAATACTCTCCGTTCACATTCGGATGGAAATTTGCAGTGGCGGACAATGTTCATATCGACCCGCATGTAGGAGTCTTTGCCAGCTACGATTACACGAGCAAAATGAAAGCAGACGGAGAGAGCATCAGTTGGGGAGATTACGCAGATTACATGGAAGTTGACTACAATCATTTCGATGCCGGTATGAATATCGGTGTAGGAGTCTGGTACGACCGTTTCAACCTGGATCTCACCTATCAGCGCGGATTCATAGATACATTCAGCGATGCCGACGGATTCAAGACCAGTAACTTTATGATTCGTCTAGGTATTGCCTTCTAAGGACAACCAAACCTCAATAAACCATATTATTTATTCAGCGTCCACGATCTTTTCTCTTCGCAAAAAGGGCCGTGGATGCTGTTTTCTTAAAAATAACGGAATATGATGACCAAACGACAATTTCTGGCAATCATGTATCTGCTGACGGGAGTTATCCCGCTGATAGCACAGACTTTCACCGAACAGAAAAAGAGCTATCCCGTCAGTACAGACGGCAATAAATATGTGGTCAGCGGATTTACCCCTTTCAGCAGCATGCATGACGAGAACATCTACGCTAATGCACTGTTATGGACCGTCAAAAATGTCTGTCCGCAGCTACGGGAAGGGATCACAGAGGTAAACGTACGGGCTAAAAACTTCAGTTGCGATCTGATACTTGCCTCGCAAGCAGATTCAAATCAGAAGAATACTTACTATTGCAAAGCCCTGTTTCAAGTAAAAGACGGCAAGCTGGTCTACTATCTTTCCAATATACGGATAGAATCATCAGCAGTGATAATGAAAAAAATCACTCCCATGGAGAAGCTGCAACCGGACAAGAAAGCATCTCACAAAGAAATCATGGATGACTTCGTACAGGTGGAATCGCAAGTATTGAATAAAATGTTCGACTTCATCGTAACGAACCAACTTTCACCAATCACTCACTGGAATGAAATCAGTATCAACAAGCCGGTGAAAGGCATGACGGAAGATGAATGTCTGCTGGCCTTCGGCAAACCGCAGACTATTCAAGAATCAAATGGAGAAGTGCAATGGATGTATTCCAGCTCGTTCTACCTATTCTTCAAGAATGGACATGTGGAAACGATTATCAAATAATCCCATAAAAACAAATCATCTCAAAATCAAACAATTAAAACAATTTATTATGAAAACAATCTGGAAAGCAACCGTTTGCATAGTTGCAGTATTACTGTCGTTCAGCATTTATTCCTGTGGCGATGACGACGATGACGCTGTCGGTTCACGCGATTTATTGTTAGGAACATGGAATGGAGTGTATTATCTTTCACAAGAATGGGAAGATGGTGAAAAGGTAAGTGACTCTAAAGAAGATTTTGTAAATGGAACCAACCGTTATTCCATAGAGTTAAAGGAAGATGGTACGTATGTAGAAAAAGATGTCTACAACTCCTCCAGAAGTACTAATTATTATCACGGTACATGGAGCTACTCCGGTAATAAGCTGACTCTCATCGACACTGAAGAGGATAATTACACAGAAGTGTGGACAGTGACCACAATGACAGAGAATGAATTAGTCTATGAACTTCGTGAGAAAGAGAAAGAAGACGGAACGACATACGAATATTACGAACAACACGCTTTTACAAGATAGCTCAAGGACATTATCTTTCTTTTCCAGAAAGACACATTCTTAATTCTCTTTCTTTTTCAGAAAGATAAAAATAAGCAAAGGTTCCTTTGATAAAAAGAAACCTTTGCTTCATCTATTAGAAAAGACGCATGATATTCAATAATGAATCGCGTATTCAGTGAGTAAAAGAAATTAAAGAGGGCGTTTCGTCACACCTCGACAATCCTTCTTTTTTGACTGTATAAGCAATTCAGCACATTAATTAATATGCCACCGCCAACGGAGTACGCAATTTCTGCGCATATTCAGCCATATATTTATTCCAGGCATCCGGAGTCTTGATAGCCGCCTTATCCCAGGCAGATCCCCAGTAATAAGTATATTCAGAACCAGGCTCATATTCGCTGATAGCCAGCACATGACCGTCGGCTCCACCACGATCTTTCTTTTCCTTTTCGGAAAGAAGAACCACTTTCGCCTCTTTTACCTGTGCAGGGAATGCAGCACCCACAAATATCTTACCGTTTGCACCGCTACGGTCAGTTGTAGGATCTACGTAAGTGATATAGCCATTTGCAGCATCTGCCACAACCGCACCGTCCGGTTCACGCAATACAAGTCCTGTAGTTACCGGCATTGCTTCTTTCAAATTGGTATATGAAACAACTGTTTTATTTAGATAAGAACCTGCATCCAAGGAGATGACGCGTGTTTCCACCACGTTAGAATCTCCACGGACCACCAGCGGATTAAACTCCAGCTTCACCGTGAAACGCAGCGGACCATTATCAAGGATTTCCTGTGTGCGATAGCAGTAAGGATAGATAATAGTGTCACCTGCCATCAAAGCGGCAACGCCGGCGCCCAACGTAGGACCTACGGCATAGCAATCCATACCGTATCCATGATCGATATGGTAAGAGATGGCATTCTGCAATTCGGAAGCGGCTTTCGGATCTGTCTTTTTCAGTTCGGCTATCTTGGCACGCTTTTCAGGATTAAGCTCTTCAGCATACAGAGATTCCAAAATCGGCTCCGTAGTATTATACTTCGTAAAAAGATCATAGCCAAAACCACGTTCTCCACGAGCCTGCAAAGCAGGACCATAAGCACGGAATCCGCCAAGATCATTCTCCCAGGCTACGTCGTCCAGACGTTCGGGGTAGTATTTACCGCAAGCAATGACATCAAAAGGTGCCGGTGTGCCCGGTTGAATGGTATAAGTAACCGCGCTGTTTGCCCCTACCGTAACGGGGAAGACCACCTTCTCATCATACGTCACCTGATAAGGCACTTGCTGACCGTCGACGTCAAGCACCACAATCTGTGCCGTATCCGCCAGTTTCAATTTAGCGACCACATCGCTCATCGGCACTTCAACCATCTCCCCTGCCCGTTCAAGAGCCAAAGAATTGGTCACTGTGACTGTCATTGACTGCTTGCTGTCGGCACAAGAAGCAAAACCAATCAAGGCTACAGCAAACAGAATTAATATCTTTCTCATAATTAGTCTACATTGAATGAATAACATATACTTTGCAAATCAGAGGCTATTATATTCGGCATGTTGGAGCTATATGTTCAACACGTTGGGCATATATGTCCAATAAATCGGCCGTATAGCTCCTGCAAAGGGAATAATAAAAAATAAGGTGACAGATGAAAAGAGGATGCTCTTTGCCATTCTATCACCTTACCGGAATTTCTTCTATCAGCTATTATTTCGGTTGTTTTCCGATATAAGCAAGAATACCACCATCTACGTAGAGAATGTGACCGTTAACAGCGTTAGAAGCTTCAGAAGCAAGGAACACGGCAGGACCTGTCAGTTCTTCCGGATCCAACCAACGACCGGCAGGAGTCTTAGCGCAGATGAATGAATCGAATGGGTGACGGCTTCCGTCTGCCTGCGGCTCACGAAGAGGAGCAGTTTGCGGAGTAGCGATGTAACCCGGGCCGATACCATTACACTGGATGTTGTATTCACCATATTCAGAACAGATATTGCGAGTCAGCATCTTCAAACCACCCTTAGCGGCAGCGTAAGCAGATACAGTTTCACGACCCAATTCAGACATCATAGAACAGATGTTGATGATCTTACCTGCACGTTTTTCCATCATAGCCGGCAAAACAGCCTTAGCAACGATGAATGGAGCATTCAAGTCGATGTCAATTACACGACGGAAATCAGCAGCATCCATCTCGTGCATAGGAACACGACGGATAATACCTGCGTTATTTACAAGGATATCAATTGTACCTACTTCTTTTGCAATCGTAGCAACCATCGCCTGAACAGCCGGTTCGTCTGTCACGTCGCATACGTAACCGTGAGCTTTGATACCTTTTGCAGCATAAGCAGCCATACCTTTGTCTACCAACTCTTGATTGATGTCGTTAAAACAAACTTTAGCACCTTGTTCTGCAAATGCAGAAGCAATAGCAAATCCGATACCATAAGAAGCACCTGTAACGAGAGCTACTTTACCTTCCAAAGAAAAATTCAAAAACTGATTCATAATTCTTTTTGTTATTAAATTAGGAAAACTATTGTAGTTGTTATTTCAAATCTGTAATCAACGAGAAGTCCTGATCGCCGTAGTCGAGGTTCTCGCCACCCATTCCCCAGATAAAGGTATAGTTGTGGGTAGCAGCAGCCGAGTGGATTGACCATTCGGGTGAAAGAACGGCCTGATCGCCTTTCATCCATACGTGACGCGTCTCGCCTACCTCACCCATGAAGTGGCAGATAGCATGATCTTCGGGAATTTCGAAATAGAAATAGGCCTCCATACGACGGCTGTGTACGTGTGCCGGCATCGTGTTCCACACACTTCCCGGAGCGAGTTCCGTCATACCCATCTGCAACTGGCAGGTAGGCAACACCTGATTCACCAGCATCTTATTGATGTTGCGGTGATTGGAACCTTCCAAAGAACCCATTTCAGCTACTACGGCATCGGCTTTCGTCACCTTACGGTCGGGATAGTTGCGATGTGCAGTCAGTGAGTTGAAGTAGAATTTAGCAGGATGAGCAGCGTCTTTGCTTTCGAAAGTCACTACGCGGTCGCCCGAACCCAGATAAAGAGCTTCTTTATAGTCCAGTTCGAACTCTGCGTCGCCTGCTTTCACAATACCGGGACCGCCAACATTGTAGATACCCATTTCACGACGGGTGAGGAAGAACGGAGCTTTCAGCGGATCAATCGCTTCGAGCGTCAGCACCTCTCCTACCGGAAGCGCACCACCTACCACCATACGGTCGTACATGGAATATACCATATTTACTTCATTGGGGACAAATATCTTTTCGATTAAGAAATCTCTGCGAATTCTTGTTGTATCATAACTTTTTGCATCTTCCGGATGCGCAGCATAGCGAATTTCATAGTTCGTTTTCATACCTTATTTATTTATAGTTATTGAATAAGTTCTCTATTCTACGTGCACTTCGTTTACGTACACGATGCAAAAATAGCAAAAGAAAACGGGTTTACCTTGCAATTTTGTTCCAATTATCCACCAAAAATGTCCAGAATCCGTGCAATGTATACTTTTTTAACGAACTATAATACGTTTTGGGAGAGATTTCTACTTAATACAATGAAAAAAAGAAAGAAGCCTCTATCTCTCGAGCCGCAAGAACAAATAATATAAAATATAGAACAAGAAAAAGTATCTAGTTTGCCAATTCAGCTAATAATTAGCAGTCTACACCGTTAAAATTGCATAAATAGGAGGCAATGTATTATAACACTAATTATAATATATTAGTTTTGTAAATGTTTAAATAGCAAGCAAAATCAACAAATACGTCAAGATATACAACTTATGACAATTATTAAAAGACGGACAGAAGATACTTTAATAAAGATAGGAGTGATATGCATTTACATGCTTCTATCCATTAACCTAACTTATGCCCAAATAAAAAATATAACAGGAATCATCATTGATGAGGAAAGCCGGGAACCATTGACAGGTGCTTCCGTCACAGTGAAAGGCAGTCGGCAAGGCTGTATTTCAGATCTGGATGGAAAGTTTAGTCTTCAACCAACCCTCCCCGGACAGCAAATGCTGGTTATTTCTTACATAGGATACCAAACCATCGAAGTGCCTGCCCGGCATAATATGATGGAAATCCGGTTGCGTCCGAACGTAAACGAACTGGATGAAGTAGTAGTGCAGGTGGCGTATGGCACTGCCCTCAAAAGATCAATTACCGGGGCTGTTTCCGTAGTGGACAGTAAGCAAATCGAAATGCGTCCGGTCAGTTCTGTTATCTCCGTGCTCAACGGAGCGGTACCGGGGCTACAGATAATTGACGGAGTGGGGCAGCCTGGAATCGAAGCGGAAGTCCGGATCCGGGGATACAGTTCGGTGAACGGAAGCAATAAGCCGCTTTACGTGGTAGACGGTATGCCCTATACGGGATGGATCACCGATCTTAATCCGGCAGACATAGAAAGCGTCAGCGTACTGAAAGATGCTGCTTCATGCGCATTGTACGGTAGCCGGGCTTCGAATGGTGTGATTTTAATTACCACCAAAAAGGCGAAGAAACAGGGAGTTTCTCTTCAACTGGACATTCGCCACGGCTTCAGCGCGCGTGGACAGGGTGATTACGAACGTATGAATGCCAATCAATTCATGGAAACGATGTGGCAGGGGTATCGCAACCAGCTTATCAGCAACGGCAGTAGTCCCGAAGAAGCGACCATCGCCACCAACAATGACATTATCAGCAAAGTAGGAATCAACATCTATAACAAAGCCGATAATGCCCTTTTCGATGCAAACGGTCATCTGGCATCCGACGCCCGGATACTGGACGGATATAAGGACGATCTCGACTGGTATTCTCCCTACACACGTAACGGTCACCGCCAGGAATACAACCTAAGCGGAGAATCCGGCAATGAAAAGAACCGGATCCGTTTCTCGCTAGGCTATCTTAATGAAGACGGATATACCAGGAAAAGTGATTTCAATCGTCTTAGCGGCTCACTCAACGCTGACTTCACCCCACGCCCATGGCTAAAAACGGGCTTGTCGCTCGGAGGCACTCACCAGAAAACGAACTGGGATATAGGAGCCGCCGGAAGTGCGCAATCCAATAACCTGTCGAATGCATTTTACTTTGCACGGAGAATAGCACCTATCTATCCGGTGCACCTCCACTATACAGAGGATGTATTTGCCAGCGACGGCTCATTGCTTCATTCCAAAGGAGATTATATCCTGAACGAAGAAGGCGGAAAACAATATGATGACGGTTCGGAAAGCCGTTCGGAATCGGATGCCGCCAGCAATGGACGCCATCTACTGTGGGAAAGCGAAAAAAACAAGTTGTGGAACGCTGCCAATACCTTGCAAGGAAATGCCTATGTGGACGTTTCTTTCCTACGCGATTTTACATTCTCATTGAAAGGCAATATCAGCCTGCGCAATATCGAGGACAGCCAATACGGAAATGCGGAAATAGGCGCTTACAAGGACACTGGTTTTATCAGCAAGATCGATCAGGAATATAAGGAATACACCCTGCAACAGCTACTGGCATGGAAACACCAGTTCGGCAGGCATTTCGTAGAATGGATGGTGGGGCACGAGAACTATGATTACAAGCTTAATTTCGACGCCATACAGAAAAAGAATGAGAGCTTTCCCGGAATAGACGAACTTTCAAATTTCACCACCACAACTTACAGTGAGGGATATAAAGACACCTATCGTACAGAGGGTCACTTCACACGGGCCCGGTATGACTACAACGAAACTTATTTTGCCGAAGCTTCTTTCCGGCGCGACGGTTCCTCCATCTTCCATACAGACCATCGCTGGGGTAACTTTTGGAGCGTAGGTATCGGCTGGATGCTTTCCAACGAAGCGTTCCTGAAAAACGTGTCGTGGCTGAACCGCCTCAAGTTACGGGTTTCTTACGGGCAAGTGGGAAACGATAACTTCGGAAGCAGCAACGGCCTGTACCAGTGGATGTCTCTCTACGGCTCTGCCGTCAACGGTGGAGAAGCCGCTTACTACAAAGTGCAGAACGAAAACCCGGAACTGAAATGGGAAACGAATTCTTCGCTGAATATCGGTCTGGAAACTCGTCTTTTCAACCGTGTGAACCTAAGTTTCGAATACTATAACAAGCATTCGGACGACTTGCTGTTCAAGTTTATCCAACCACTATCTGCCGGTGCCACTGACTCATCGACAGGCCTTTCCACCGTCTGGCGAAACATTGGAGACGTTTCCAATAAAGGATGGGAATTCTCTGCCGACGGGGATATCATCCGCAACCGGGAATGGGAATGGAATGTAGGTTTGAACCTTTCCAAAGTGAAAAACAAGATCGGAAAACTGCCGGATAAAGACCGGGAAGAGGGAATTACGAACGGAGATTTCCAGAAGTTCAAAGAGGGACACAGCATTTATGAATTCTGGCTGTACCAGTATGCTGGCGTAGACCAGATGACAGGTCGCAGTGTATATCTGCCGGACTTCAACGCTTATTACATTGCCGGAGAGGATGGAAAAACACCCGTAAACGGAGAAGAGAGCACCGAAGGCAAAAATCCGATTCCGACAGACAGTTGGGTAGACATCAACGGACAATATTATACAGGCGACCCGAGATATGCACGCAAAGACTGGTCGGGCAGTTCATTACCGAAGATAAACGGCTCGGTCACCACCTCTCTCCGCTGGAAAGACCTGACTCTGTCCGCCCTGATGATTTTCAGTTGCGGTTCCAAAGTCTTCGACCAGCCTTATCAGACTCTGACATCGGTAGGCGTACATTCATTGACTCCCGATTTACTGAATGCATGGACAGCAATCCCTGAAGGCATGACGCCCACATCGCCCAACCGTCTCGATCCATCGGGTATTCCGCAAGTGAATCTGGATGCAACGATCAATGGATATAACAGCCAGAAAGCATCTACACGCTATATTGTAAGCGGCGACTATCTAAGCATCAAGAACATCACCCTCTCCTATCGGCTGCCCGCCACATGGAGCAAACGATTGAAACTCGGCGGCATCCGCTTACATGCTGCCATAGAGAATGTCGCCCTGTTCAGCAAACGCAAAGGGCTGAACCCGGTACAGACCTTTGACGGAATCGTCAACAATTATACGAGTATCGCCCGTGTTTTCTCGTTCGGAGTCAACATTAACTTATAGCCTTATGAAGAAAAAAGCCATACACATGAAATTCCTGAATCACTCCATAGGATTCTGCCTGCTCCTGACACTGTTGTGTTACTCCTGCGCCAGCGACTATCTGGATACCGCCCCTACCAATCAGGTATCTCCTGCCGATTTATTCAAGGATGAAGCGTACGCTGCCTATGCTGTCAGCGGATTGGAGAAGTTGATGAAAACCACTTACCCCACTAATAAACTCGATGGCGTGTCATTCAACGGTGAAGGATCTGTCAAACTGATGTATGCCGAGTATCAGGGGGCTGACATGTATTGTCCCCGCAACAATTTCTATACGATATTCAACGGGGCTTCTCATGCCATACCTACCAGTAGTTACACGGAGTATATGTGGCATTATTACTACAAAGTAATCAGTAATGCCAACGCTATTATAAATTATGTCGACCCCGAAGGTAGTCATAAATTCAAATATATCTATGCGCAGGCACTAACCTACCGTGCCTATTGTTACCTGCAACTGCTGCAGTTCTACTCGCCACGCTGGTGTGATTCGCAAAACGGCAGTGCTGACGGGGTGGTTCTCCGGCTCAATACATCTTCTACCGGCGACTGTCCTCTTTCTTCTATGCTGGCCTGTTACGAACAGATTTACAACGACCTTAACCAGGCCATCACCTATTATCAGGCATCCGGAATTGCCCGCAAAGAAGACGAGAATCACAAAATCAATGTGAATGCCGCTTACGCCACCTATGCCCGTGCCGCACTCACCCGTGAGGATTGGAGTACTGCCGCCCATTACGCTGCACTAGCACGTGCCGGTTATCCGCTTATGAATGCCGATGAATATTTCGACGGATTCAGTACCGTCAACCGCGAATGGATATGGAGTATCTATGACAGTGAAGAAGAATCGCTGGGAAACTCATCCCTCGCCGCACGCCTTGCATACAACTCCTCCTCTACTCTTGTATGCACTTATCCGGCCTGTATCAACCGTGAACTGTACGATGCATTACCGGAAAGTGATATCCGCAGGGGACTTTTTCTCGATCCGCTCGAATATACTTATAACACGGGTGGTATAACAAACAATGGTCTGGGCGGAAGTGCACTCACCAGTTACGCCCAAGGGTTGCATCCCGACCTGAATACTTCGGCAAAAATATACGCTTATATGTCGTTCAAATTTAAGTGTATCGACAAAGTAGGTGCCATGCCTTTCAATCTTTTCCGCAGTTCGGAGATGTATCTCATCGAAGCAGAAGCCAACTGCCACCTGACGCCTTCAAAAGAAGCGGAAGCAAGGCAATTACTGAAAGAACTGATCCGCGACAGCGGACGCGACCCTCAATATACTTGCGACAAGAGCGGTCAGGCACTGCTCGACGAAATAAAGTTCTACCGCCGCATCGAACTATGGGGCGAAGGATTCAGCTGGTTTGACTTCAAACGGCGCAAAGACACCATCGTACGCCACACCTTCGAAGATGGAGGAAACTACATGACCAACGCAGCCGTAACTATCAACCCGGAAGACGCCAACAACTGGATGTGGGTGATTCCCGCCAAAGAATACGAATATAACAATGCCATAAATAAACAATAAGAACACTGTAAATCCATAGTTATCAAGATGAAAATAGTCAGGTACATCAGTATATGTTTGTTGTTCACCTTTATCGGATCTCTCCTTCCAACCAAGGCGCAGGACAATCCGTACAAGATAGACCACTCTCTTTATCTACTTTATGAGGAGGCAACTAAACACCGTAACAACGCAACCGGACTGGAAATAGCTGATACTATCTATACCAAAGCCATCCGGATCAACGATAAAAAGGCACAATGCCTCGCTCTTACCATTCCGGTAATCTACTATTTCAATAATGGGAAAACGGAATTACTGGAGAAAGCAATCAGCAGGCTTCAGGAGATATCCCGAAAGAACAACTACCTGCAATATTACTACTTTGGCAGCATCTACAAAGTTAATTACCTGATGAACACAGGTAATACCCTGCGTGCGCTCCAGGAGGCTGAATTGACTAAAGAACAGGCATTTGCCGACGACTATCCCTACGGTATCTCCACTTGCCTGCGAATGATGGGAAACATTTACTTTGCGCGCAGGGAAAACCGGACGGCACTGGATTACTACCAACAATCACTGGTATACACACAGGAGAAGCTCCCTGAGCAGGATATATCTTATATATACTGGAACATATCCATGCTCCAACAAAACCTGAAACAATATGAAGCAGCCTACGAAAATGCCGAGAAAGGAATCAAGTGTGCCAAGACTTCAACCAACAAATATGCCTGTATGCTGCGCAAATGCACACTTTTATACGCGCTCGACAGGGAGGAGGAATTCAAAAGCTATTATCAGGAATGTTTAAAAGCGACCGAAAAACATGGTGAAACCAGAAGGAATGAACTGAATAAGTTGAAGATATACAATTATATACTCAACCAACAATATGATAAAGCGCATGCTCTCGCCGACTCCACCTCTATCTTACATGAGAGAATAGCTTTTCAGGCAAATATTTACGCAAAAGAGCAGAAGTACAAAGACGCTTACCAAGCGCTTCAGAAGCTCCAGAGTTTACAGGATTCTCTGAACCAACTCATACAGACTGCCGACCTGTCGGAACTGAATGTGCGTATCGGCAACGAACAACTGAAAAGAAAAGCGCAAGCCTTGCAGCTGGAAAACACACAATTAAACCTGCAAAAGACAACGCTCGAACTGCAGCAAACGAAATCGCAAGTGGAAATCGAGAAGATGAACGCCGAAAATAACGAGCTACTACTAAAAAACCGTAACCTGGAGCTCGCACAATTCAAAGCGGAAACTGAACGTACACAGAGTCTTATGGTAGCTAAACAGGCAGAATCCGAACGCCAGCTGATGATATTGAAATTCATCCTGATATTCTTCTGTTTCTTTGCCATAGCCCTCACGCTCTACCTTTATCTACGCAGAAAATCAATCAGACAACTGCAAGAGAAGAACGAAGAACTGACGATTGCCCGCGACCGTGCCGAACAGGCAGACAAGATGAAGACTCATTTCATGCAGAACATGAGCCACGAAATCCGTACCCCGCTCAATGCCATCGTAGGATTCTCACAATTATTATCCAACCCGGATCTGCCATTGGAAGATGAGGAAAAGCTAGAATTCAGCTCGCTCGTCCAACACAACTCCGAACTGCTCACCACGCTTGTCAACGATATTCTTGACCTTTCCGCACTGGAAAGCGGCAAATACACCATGAACCTGACTTCCTGCCATTGCAACGAAATGTGCAGGCTCATACTCTCTACCGTAATGGATCGAAAAGCGGAAGGAGTGAAGCTTTATTATACCTCCGAAGTGGCAGACGATTTCCAGATCACCACAGATGAACAACGCCTGCAACAAGTGCTTATCAACTTCCTTACCAACGCAGAGAAGCACACAGAAAAAGGGGAAATCCATCTGCATTGTTCACTGACCGAGTATCCCGACAGAATCACGTTCTCTGTCAGCGACACCGGGCCGGGCATCCCTGCCGATAAGATGGATAGTGTATTCGAACGCTTCAAGAAGTTGGATGAGTTCAAACAGGGATCAGGACTGGGACTGAATATATGCCGCACCATAGCCGAACGATTACATGGAGAAGTCAAAGTAGACAAGAGCTACACCAATGGTGCACGTTTTCTGCTTATACTTCCATTAAAATAAGATTAGCTATTGACTTTCCTCTTTTTATTTTGTATCTTTGAGGAACAGAAAAAGAAAAAAGCAATATGAGTTATATAAAAATCAAGACATAATAACACATTATCAAAACATATATTTCCATATATGGAAGAACCGAATGAGGTTGTGTCAAAACGCTGACACAGCCTTTTTTTATGCGCAAAGCCCAGACTTTCTCAAGCCCGGGCTTTGTTATTACCCAAAGTTTTCGTATCTTTAGGTATAAAGTTTTTCGTTATGGCAAAGTTACATTTTCGTCCTTACATTCCCAACCAAACCGTTCTTTTTCCACAAAGAATTGATGAAAACATAGCTGCGACCGACCCGGTCCGCATCGTGAATTCTGTTATTGACAATCTCAATCTTGAGAGTTTCAAGAAGCTTTATAAGGAAACGGGCCGTTGTCCTTATCATCCTAAAATGATGCTTAAGGTGATAATCTACGCCTACATGAATAATATCTATTCTTGCCGTAAAATAGAGAAGCACCTCCTTCGTGACATTCATTATATTTGGCTTGCCGGTAATGAGCATCCGGATTTTATCACGATCAACCGTTTTCGTAACCGTGTAAAGGAGGAAATAAATAATGTATTTACCCAGTTGGTTCTTGTCCTTGCCGATAAAGGTTTCATCAGCCTTGATGTGGAGTATATCGACGGCACCAAGATTGAATCCAAAGCCAACAAATATACTTTTGTCTGGCGCAAGACAGTCGAACGGAACCGTACGAGACTAATAGATAAAATCCGTATTCTCTTGGAACAGGTGGATGGAGCCATTGCACAGGAGAACTCTATAAAAGACACATCCGTGGAGTTTACTCCCTGCAGGCTCTCTGACATAGTGGATGAACTTAAAGAAGCCCTGGAACGCCAGCCTGCAACAAAGGATAAGGAAGAAAAGAAAGCCCTGCGCAAAAAGAAGAAGCAGGTCATGGAACTTGAAGGGTATCGTGACAAGCTGATAGAATACGACAATCACCTTGATACCCTTGGAGAACGTAACTCCTATTCCAAGACCGATCCTGGTGCCACATTCATGCGCATGAAAGAAGATGCCATGAAGAACGGGCAGACCAAACCCGGATATAATCTGCAAATAGGTACTGAAAACCAATTCATCACAGACTTCCGTCTGTTTCCCAACCCTACCGATACACTGACCCTCATACCTTTTTTCCACTCTTTCCAGTACCGCTATAACCGTTTACCGAATATCTGTGTGGCAGACTCCGGTTACGGTTCGGAAGAAAATTACCGGTTCATGCAGGAGAATGGGATAGAAGCCTTCATCAAGTACAATTACTTCCATAAAGAACAGCGTCCTCGTTATACTCCCAACCCATTCCATGCCGAAAGTCTCCATTACAATGCCCAAGAGGATTATTACGTTTGTCCTATGGGACAGCACATGAACCGTATAGGAACCAAACGTGACAAGACAGCGAGCGGATACATCATCGAAAGTGCCCGGTATAAAGCAAAAAGATGCGAAGGTTGCCCTTTGCGTGGCAGTTGTTTTAAAGCTCGGGGGAACCGTATTATAGAAGTCAACCACCGATTAAATCAATACAAACGGCAGGCACGGGAAAGGTTGCTCTCAGAAGAAGGTATCAAGCATAGAGGCAGGAGGTGTATAGAACCAGAGGCTGTGTTTGGACAAATGAAATACAACATGGCATACAGAAGATTCCGGCATGTGGGAGAAGACAAGGTTACAATGGACTTTGCTTTCTTTGCTATAGCCTTTAATATCAAAAAAATGTGTGCTAAACTGATAAAAGAAGGAAAGGGGCTCATTACAGTTGCCAAATATATGTTTATGGGACTATTTATAACCCGATATAATTGGAATATAGCAACTTGTTGCCAAATGCATGAGGAAAAAGCAGCATAGCCAAAAGAAAATATAGCAGAACTGTAAAATATAAAAGAGGTTGTGCCAACGTTTTGACACAACCTCATTTTGTATATATAAATCCCAAACATTCTGATAATTCTCTGAAAATAGTTTCTAATAAACTCTGATACCGTTCTTAATAAACTCTCTCACTATTTATTAAAAACGGTATTCGGATTTATTATAGAAATGTAAATATATTGTTGCTAACAATATAGAAGTCTATTCAAAGATGAGTAAGGCAAACATCGAAACAGTCAATATTACATACAAATAAGCTATAACAAATTTCTTACATCCTAATAGAGAGATACTTCTTCAAGGCATCTTCCTCCGTTTTTGCAACCAAACTATAGAAATCATCATGTTGTTGTTCCGTATGTGAACGTTCTAATGACTTAAGAAGTGACTTTGCATCCACAAAAAAAGAAAAAGCCCCGAAAGATATCTCTTTCAGGGCTTTTCTTCGTTGGACTACCAAGATTCGAACTTGGACAAACAGAACCAAAACCTGTTGTGCTACCATTACACCATAGTCCAAACTTATGTGCTTTCTGTTAAAAAGCGGTGCAAAGATAGAGGTTTGCAAGCAAACCTCCAAATATTTCGTTCACTTTTTTATATTCTATCGAATGAATCGTGCATTATTACTTTGCAATCAGCAGATAATAGTTCTTTTTGCCGCGCTGAACAAGCAGATATTTCTCGTCGAGCAGGTCAGCAGTCGTAACTACCTGATCAAAGGCTGCCAGCTTCTCCTTATTCAGCGAAACGCCACCGCCCTGAACCAATTTACGCATTTCACCTTTCGACGCAAATACGGCCGCATTATCAACGAATAGATCAACAGCCTTTACTCCTTCTGCCAATACATCACGGGAAATCTCAAATTGAGGCACTCCTTCGAATACAGCAAGCAGCGTATCTTCATCCAGTTTGCGCAAAGCTTCCGAAGTCGCATTACCGAATAAAATGTTCGATGCGTCTACTGCTGCGTTATAATCATCTTCAGAGTGAACCATTACAGTCACTTCCTTAGCCAGACGTTTCTGGAGGAGACGCAAATGCGGAGCTTCCTGATGTTCGGCAATCAATGCTTCAATTTCTTCTTTCTCGATAGAAGTGAAGATTTTAATATAACGTTCGGCATCGGAGTCGCTTACATTCAGCCAGAATTGATAGAACTTGTAAGGTGAAGTATAGCGAGCGTCCAGCCAGATATTTCCGGATTCTGTCTTGCCAAACTTACCGCCGTCAGCTTTTGTAATCAGCGGGCAAGTCAATGCGAATACCTCCCCCCCATTGGTACGGCGAATCAATTCGGCACCGGTAGTGATGTTTCCCCATTGGTCGGAACCACCCATCTGAAGCTTACAACCTTTCGTTTCATACAAATGAAGGAAATCATATCCCTGAAGCAACTGATAAGTGAACTCGGTAAATGACAACCCATCACGCGCTTCACCATTCAGACGACGTTTCACAGAGTCTTTCGCCATCATATAGTTTACAGTGATGTGCTTACCTACTTCGCGAACAAAATCGAGGAAAGTGAAGTCTTTCATCCAGTCGTAATTGTTCACCAGCTCGGCACGGTTAGGTACATCCGACTCGAAGTCGAGGAACTTGGCAAGCTGATTCTTGATACATGCCTGATTGTGACGCAATGTCTCTTCGTCCAGCAGGTTACGTTCTGCCGATTTACCGGAAGGGTCACCAATCATACCTGTAGCGCCACCGATCAGTGCCAACGGCTTATGACCGCAGCGTTGGAAATGACGAAGGATCATCACTCCACAAAGGTGACCAATGTGTAGCGAATCGGCAGTCGGGTCGATACCCAAGTAGGCAGTCACCTGCTCTTTGCTTAACAACTCTTCTGTTCCCGGCATGATGTCCTGCAACATGCCACGCCATCTCAATTCTTCTACAAAATTCATCGTATTACTCTTTAATTATTTGGTTTTTATTGTATTTCAATTCCATGTGCGACAAAAGTACGACTCTTTCTCGGAAGATACAACTCTTACGCCTTAAAAAAGACATTTTGGATATTCCGGCGAATCACCTCACACAACGCTTCCACTTCTACCCCACGCACCCTGGCTGCCTGACACAGGATATCTTCAATATCAAGCAAGCTGTCATCCGTTTCCAAAAATAGGCGTTCATCGGGGACTATCTGCATCGTTTCATCGGGATAATATTCCCCAAAAGAAAGATAAAACCCTTTCTTCAACAACTGTACCGCCTGCTCCGGTTTTCCACGAAAGCCATGCCATATCCAAGGTTGTTGGGGGCGAGATTCTTTTTTCACACCCAGCAGTTCTTCCATTGCTTTCACGCAGTGAATAATCAACGGCAAACCGAGCTTTTCCGACAACTTTACCTGTTCCTTAAACACCGCTAACTGAAGCTCCATCGGAGCTTTTGCCAATTTATCCAGCCCCGCCTCTCCTACAGCTACAAACTGCTTTCTCTGTAGCTGCTGTTGAAGAAAGCTCAATTGCTGACTGACATTACTCTCTCTCACCTCCCAAGGATGAATACCAATAGAATAATAAGATCCTCTACCCACAGCCACTTCCACATTCTCTGCCAGAGGCATATACAATGGAGAGTCTGCCAATAACGGATAATTGATGATGGATTTTCCTTGGGTATCAACTTCCTGTTTATGAGTATGGATATCTAAAATATCAGTCACATTCTTTTTCATTTTCTATTTCTCGTTTCAGTTGTCTCAAGGCACGGGATCATAACCGGAACCACCCCAGGGATGGCATCGCAGAATACGCCGCACAGCAAGATAAAGCCCCTTTATAGGACCATGTTTCTTAATTGCTTCGAGCGCATACGCTGAACAAGTAGGCGTGAACCGACAAGAGGGAGGAGTAAGGGGTGAAATACAAATCCGGTAAAAATAGATGGGAGCAAGCAGGAAGAAGGAAAATACCTTTCTCAAAATTCCCGTAACGAATACCCACGCGGTAGATATCCGGGAGTTATGAGGTTTCATGAGAATAGTTTTTCGGAGATGCGCGCAAGCGCTATTTTCATTTTCTCTTCCAGCTCGGCAGTAGCAACAAGCTCGTCCGACAGATAGATAAAGGCAACGGCTAACCGTTGCTCCCGGCGTTGCAGTTCATCCACCAGAAGAGACTTGTTCTTCCGGTAGGCTTCACGTATCTGGCGTTTCACCCGGTTGCGTTTCACCGCCCGTTTAAAACGACGTTTCGATACACTGATTAATATGGAAGCAGGAGCCTCGCCCTGCTCGACAGGCATATATACAACGCGTATCGGAAAGATGGAAAACGATTTAGAAACACCGCCTTCAAACATCTTTCCGATCAAAATTTTACTATTCAGCCTTTCGGCTTTACACAAAGTATATATACCCACTCTGTTTATTTATTGTTTTCCTTGATAAACATGTCAAGTGCGGCAGTCATTGACGGAGCCTGCACCGTAGGAGCCTCAAGGTCCAGACGGAGACCTGCGTCACGTACAGCCTGTGCGGTAGTAGATCCGAACGTTCCGATCTTAATCTCTTTCTGATTAAAATCCGGGAAGTTCTTCTTCAAAGAAGTCACTCCGGCAGGGCTGAAGAACACTAACATATCATAATCAAACTCTTCGTCCGGTGTAAAGTCGTTGCTCACCGTGCGATACATCACAGCTTCCGTATGCTGAATGTTGTTCTTGTCGAGCAGGTTTTTCACATCGTCATTATGTACGTCTGACATCGGAACGAGATACTTCTCCGTTTTATGCTTCACGATGGAAGGAATCAGGTCTTCAATCTTTCCAGTAGCTCCAAAGAAGATCTTACGCTTACGATATTGCACATATTTTTGAATATACAATGCAACAGCTTCCGTCACACAGAAATACTTCATAGTTTCGGGAATTGTCACGCGCAATTCAGTACACAAAGTGAAAAAATGGTCAATAGCATGGCGCGAAGTGAATATTACGGCAGTGTGGTCGAGAATCGAAATTTTCTGTTGCCGAAATTCTTTCGCCGAAAGACTTTCAACCTTAATAAAGGGCCGGAAATCTATTTTAACGCCATACTTTTCAGCTATGTCGTAATAGGGAGATTTCTCTGACGCAGGCTTAGGCTGCGACACTAGTACTTTTTTAATTTTCAACGTCCTAAAATTTTATTAGCAAAATATTGTTCATTTGAATCATACCCTGATACAGTAAAAGACAAGGTACTATTTCAAGAGCGCAAAAGTACAAAATTAATAGGAAAAGCCCGCTAAATTGATGAAAAAAAAGCTTTATCCACTTATAAAACATCAATATTTTAGTGAAAATTAAAATAATAGACCCAATTATAACCAAATTCGTTAGACTCAAATCAAAATAAACCAGGAAAAGAACGAACGGAAAAAGGGCAAATCCGACATAATATATGAGCGCAGAATACGATTCCAGCCATATATTTGTCTTATTTTTATCAAAAAACGTCCACCACAGAAACATATAAAGCAACCATTTTAGTAAGAAATAAGCGAGGCAAAAACCAACGTAAATACCCAGCAAAAGGAGGGAGGATACATGGTCCATCAGAGCAGGACATGTATCATGAAAATAATTGAGAAATGTGATGCCCGACAAGACACAGGTCTGCAATACAAGCACAAGGAGATAACGCACATCAGCCGCCGTAGAGCTATCAAAAATACTCGTCCGTTCGCGATGTAACACAAAGTCTTTCACCTGTTGGGAGAGAAATTTCTTTCCGCGTGCCAAGGCAATAGAGGAAAGAAAGAAGCAAGCCAGTAATGTCAGTGCGATAGCATCGTCCGTACGGGGAGAGTAGGAGATAGGGGTTCCTTCAAAGCCAGAATCAACCTCTTGTACAGCATGAAGATCGGCCAACTGCAGGCTATCACTGTCTGCCTTTGCCGGACTAATCTGTTTCTGCTGGAGAAGAGACAAGGTATCCGTGTTCTGGGAACTTAGTGTATCACCTATCATATCGCTGCAAATTTACGAATGGAAATATCCCATACAGGAGTCTCATAAAGCAGCTGAACTGCTTCTTCCGGTGTCTGCGCCACTTTCCATATATCACCGTGTTGGCGTCGCATAAAGTTTTCATCGATTGCTTTTTCAAGCATTTCGAGCAATGGATCGAAAAATCTGTTTGTATTGAGAATTATAATCGGATTGAGATACAACCCCAATTGTTTCCAAGTGATAATTTCCAGCAATTCTTCAAGGGTACCGCATCCACCCGGCAAAGCGATGATACCATCACTCAAATTGGCCATCTTCTGTTTGCGTTCGTGCATGGATTCTACCTCGATCAGCTCTGTCAGTCCAGTATGATGCCAGTTTTGTTCCACCATGAAGCGGGGAATCACTCCGGTCACTTCACCGCCATTTTTCAACACAGCATCTGCCACAGAGCACATCAGGCCGATACTTCCAGCTCCGTTTATCAAACGGATATGGTGTTCGGCAAACAGACGGCCGAGAGTCTCGGCTGCTTGAAAGTAAACAGCATCTATCTTGGTACTGGAAGCGCTATATACGCATACGGAATTTATCTGGTTCATCACTCTTTACGGGGTTTATGGTTGTAACGAGTGCAAAAGTACAAAAAAACATAGAATAACAGACTATAGTTCAAACTAACTAAAATGTAAATTGATAAGAGATAGATGGCAGTGCACCATACAAATACATTTTATGCATGCCAATATCAGAGAAATCATAGTCATCTCTACTCGTATAGATAGTAAACACATTTTTTCTGTTATATACATTCATCACAGAAAGAATCAATCGACCTCTTTTGCCAGTTTTACAAGTCATGGATAAATTCAATTCATGAAAGGCAGGAGCACGATAACCATTTCTTGTAGAATAGATATAGAAAGCTGTACCGTTCACCCGGTAATGAGCAATAGGCAATGTCAGATTCATCCCTGAATTGTACGAGAAGGTAGCTGCAAAAGCACACCTCCGCTTACGTCCGGCCTCATAATTCAGAAATATCTTCAAGCTATGTGGACGATCATAGACAGGCGGATATTCCTTATCTCCAAGAGTAGCAATATAATTCCGGGCACGTGAAAAGGTATAGCTAATCCATCCGGTTAGCCGCCCACTGTTTTTAGATATATAAAATTCCGCTCCATAGGCCTTTGAGTAACCAGTAGTCAACTGTGTTTCTATCTGATTATTCAAAAAGATATTCGCATTATCTACAAAATCAACGATATGGTTGGTCTTTCTATAATAAGTCTCCAGAGAGAGAGTATACATTCCTTTCGCCAGGCTTCTCTCATATCCCAAAGCCACTTGCTTCATCACTGCAGGTTTCAGTTGTCCATTAGCAGGTATCCACATATCAGAAGGAATACCCACAGAGGAATTAGACAACATATGTAGG
>NZ_EQ973359.1:0-113903 GCF_000157055.1 Bacteroides sp. 2_2_4
ACATTTCCAAACAGGTGAAAAAGGCTGTGTAAGAGTTGCCCTTCACCCGTAAACGACTTATTTATAGGGAGCCCGGAAGAAAGGTGAAGGTGAAGAGGGAATTGAAAATAAAAGATATGAGGGGATGTATCGCTTGTTTATAATGACTGACTTTTGAATCTTTTTAGTTTAGTTATAGCTAATTTCTTCGATGAAATGGGAGAAAATAAAAATCCTCCGCATCAAATGCAGAGGATTTTGTGATCGCGACAGGATTCAAACCTGTAACCGGCTGATCCGTAGTCAGCTACTCTATTCAGTTGAGCTACGCGACCTCAAATAATATAACTTGTAAATTTTTCAGTGACCGCGACAGGATTCAAACCTGTAACCGGCTGATCCGTAGTCAGCTACTCTATTCAGTTGAGCTACGCGGCCATTCTGTTAATTCAAAAAAGTGATCGCGACAGGATTCAAACCTGTAACCGGCTGATCCGTAGTCAGCTACTCTATTCAGTTGAGCTACGCGACCGTTATTTTGTTTTAACGGGTGCAAAGATACGGACTTTTCCCGAATTAGCAAGCTTTTCACCGACTTTTTTTGTAGAAAATTATTCTATGAACCGATAATTGAATAGTTGTAAACCTATACTTAGTCCGACATTCCACTCCCTTTTCGGTGAGCTATAATGATTTACATATGCAGAGATATCTCCAAAAGGCAATTGACATACAACAGAAATTTCTCCTAAATATTCAAACTTGGAGAAAGCTTTTCCGTAATATGCTTTATTCAACGAGTTTTTTTCGATTGGATAAATAGGCATAAAACCATAAAATTCTCCCCGAAGATGGAACATCTGGCTTAAACGGTAAATAGGCCGAATGCCGGCTCCGACAAATTGATTGGCACGAAAGGCTTCGTTGTAAGTCAATTTGCTATGTAATGTAGGAGAAAACTCTCCAGCTTGCATCATTGTGGCCGTATAGTTCTCGGAGAAGTTTTTGGAGGCATACAGGGCTTTCAAATACCATCCTAAAACCCAATGTTCACTCATATTATGATATTTCTCTTTCATATAAGATAATTGCAGCCAGGAGTGATGATCTTTGTTGTTACTGGTCGTACTTCCTTCGCCCGGATAGAATCGTTCTTTTCCAACGAAAATCTGGGCTACAAGGGCTTCTCTGTATCCACGTGTAGGATATTGTTTGGAATTAAGAGTACTTCCATTAAAACTAATTGATCCACCAAATAAATCATAGCGGCTTTTATCAAATTTGTCATTTCCGAAGTCAATGACACTTTTTTGAAAATATTTATCCTCTATTCTTGCAATTCCTACTCCAAACTCTGCTCGCTTGCTCGAAAGGAAAGGTAATCCAACCTGTAATTTCAAGAAACGTTCGTCTTTCTGGTTAAAGGCCGGTTTGTTATTTCGCGAAAAAAGTTTGTCCTTCTTAAAATAGTCGAAAGTACTGATCGAACCTATAAGACGATACGAGGTAGGAATGGCAGTGGCAAAGTCTATTTTTGCCATAAATTGCACGTTGTTATATACCTTTCCAAGTTGCCCGTCAAGAATAAACTCTTTGGCATAGTAGTTTAAGTCCTGATAACTAAGTCCCAGGTAGATCTGATTCGAATTGGAGGTGGATATGTTACCTCCCAGCCGTACAGCAAAGTTGTTTTCCAGTTTGACTTTTAAATGCAGATCATAGGTGTCATCTTCCGGATTATAAATTGCATGCGGTATGATTTCTGAAATCATTTTATCTGATAGCAATCGAAAATAACCTTGCTTTAAATCTTCATAGGTGAATTCTTTGTTATCCGACTTATGAAATTCTTTCTTCATATATGCCTGTTGTTGTGGATTAGCTCCATCAATGATGATATTTTTAAAACGTAGTTCCGGGAAATTACTACGGTATACCATTCTCCTTAAACGAATATTGTCCAGATTCACACGCCGATGGATACGGCTTTTGATAGAATCCATCATGCTGATGGTTCGATTATATCCTATATCGTGTAATTCGTCGATGCGTTGAAAATCCATCAGGTTGACGTTGTCATATTTGAATGTCATTAAAATCCCCATAGAGTCCGGAATAGAATAGTCGGTTTTCTGCATCACCATATTCTCAATTTGACTCATGAGGTCATTTTCCTTGGGTTTAGTGGGATTGGTGGATACAACGCTTCCTATAATGACATCCGGATGAAAATCATCTCTCATGACGTCCGTGGGAAAGTTATTATAGATACCTCCATCGTAGGCCAGTACATTGTCTATTTCAATGGGTTTAAACATGAAAGGGAAGCTCATGGAAGCTCTGACGGCATCTCCTAAATCTCCTTCCTTCATGACTAACTGTTTTTTATTGTACACATCGGACGCAATGCAACGGAAAGGAACAAAAAGTTTATCAAAATCTCCCTTACAAGCGGCCGTAGCACGTGCATATAGGTCAACAAACACGAGATTCATTTGAATCGGGTTGACAACACTGGTAGGCAGGAATTGAGGTTTTAAACTCTTCAGTGAATCTTTGAATGAAAAACGAATATTGAAAAATTCGGGAGTGGGAAGATTCTTTTTGAAATGATATACGTATTTCTCTTCCACTTCTCCGGAATACCATCGTTTAAAGTCCTCCGATTTGAGTAGTTCTACCATGTCATCAGGAGAGTATCCCATGGCATACAAGGAGCCGATAATGGCTCCCATGGAAGTACCAGCAATGTAGTCAATAGGGATGTTGTTTTCTTCCAATGCGCGAATGATGCCGATGTGCGTCATTCCTTTGGCGCCACCACCGCTTAATACAAGTCCTACTTTTTGGGCATGGATAGCCGGGATAATCAGCCATAAAGTAATGAACACTAAAAAAATCTTTCTCATAACCCAAATCAAACAATTGAATTTTTTGTCTATTAAGTGTTCAAATATATACAATACTTTTCAATTAATCGATATTTTGCCGATCGTTTTAAATTGAAAAAGAGCATTACAACGTGTATTTAACGTTGAATGCTCTTTCTTGAAGTATGTGTAATGTTTAAAGGGGCGATATTAAATCAGCTCAATGCTACGTTTTACGAAGTTATTCAAAGCTTCACCTCTTAACATATTGTTTTGAAGTAAGGCCAGATCGATAAGCTGGCGGATAACTTTGTTATTGCTTGCATAGCCGATAAAGATAGCTTCTTTCTTGCTTTTCAGATCATCCCACTTCTTGTCGAGATCGTTTAATTCATCTTTTTCAGCTGTTGGGATGTCTTCTTCCTTTTTATCCTTCTGTTTGTCTTTCAACTCATTACGTTGTTTGTTGACGTTATCCATTTCGGAGAGTATCGGAGCTACTTCTGCTTGACAGGCATTCTCTTCTTCATTCAATACTTGTTTTATCAACTTGTGGTCTGAATTCAGGATCAGATTGAACATGTCAGGCATTTCGCCGTAGAAGCTCATTCCGGCTTGAATATTT
The DNA here is from genome assembly GCF_000157055.1 of Bacteroides sp. 2_2_4. NCBI lineage: Bacteria > Pseudomonadati > Bacteroidota > Bacteroidia > Bacteroidales > Bacteroidaceae > Bacteroides > Bacteroides sp. 2_2_4. Next base: position 3,475 of record NZ_EQ973359.1, read on the forward strand.
GCCATTTCTTTCATACGACGCATATATTCGCTTTGAGTAATCATGACCGGAGCCGAATTTTCTCCCAACGCTTGCGTCATCACATTGAATTCAACCTTATCCATTTTAGGCAATTGGCTCTTGAAGGCTGTTGTGATTGCATCTTGTTTGTTGGCTTCCAGAGTTTCACCTTTCTTGTCTTCTTTTACAATCAGATTGTCAACAACATCACTGTCTACACGGGTGAAACGGGATTTCTCAAGCTTTTGCTCCAACATACTTACCATAGCTACATCTAACTGGCCATCCATGAGCAAGACATTATAGCCTTTATTGGTTGCAGCCTCAATATAGCTGTATTGTTCGTCCTTGTTATTTGCATACAGATAGATTAGATTTCCATCTTTGTCTGTCTGGTTATCTTTAATAAGGGTCTGATATTCCTCGAATGTGTAATGTTTGTCATTTGTATCGGTGAAAAGGGCGAATTTTTGCGCTTTATCATAGAAATCCTCTTGTGTGAGCATTCCATAATTGATAAATATTTTCAAGTCGTTCCACTTTTCTTCAAACTGCTTACGATCATTCTTGAATATAGACTGTAAACGGTCGGAAACTTTCTTGGTGATATAAGTTGAAATCTTCTTCACGTTTGAGTCGCTTTGCAAGTATGAACGGGAAACGTTCAACGGAATATCCGGAGAATCTATTACTCCATGTAACAAAGTCAGAAAGTCTGGTACAATGCCTTCAACAGAGTCTGTTACATATACTTGATTGCAATATAACTGAATCTTGTTCTTATTTAATTCTATATTGCTCTTTACCTTCGGGAAGTAGAGAATACCAGTCAGATGGAATGGATAATCCACATTCAGGTGAATCCAGAAGAGTGGTTCATCAGACATCGGATATAGCTTGCTATAGAATGATTTGTAATCTTCATCCGAAAGTTCGCTAGGTTTGCGTGTCCACAAAGGAGTGGTATCATTGATTATATTATCTTCAGCCGTTTCTACCTGTTTGCCGTCTTTCCATTCTTTCTTTTTTCCAAATGCAATAGGAACAGGAAGGAAGCTGCAATATTTCTTCAGAAGTTCGGAGATACGTGCTTCTTCGAGGAATTCTTTGCAGTCGTCATCAATGTATAAGATGATATCTGATCCACGGTCGGCTTTTTCTATTTCTTCAATAGTGAATTCAGGGCTGCCATCACAAGTCCATTTTACGGCTTTTGCATCGTCTCTGTATGATTTAGTGATAATCTCCACTTTCTTTGCAACCATAAAGGCAGAGTAGAAGCCAAGTCCGAAATGTCCGATAATGGCATTTGCATCGTTCTTATACTTCTCCAGGAAGTCATTAGCTCCAGAGAAAGCTATTTGATTGATGTACTTCTCTATTTCTTCTGCAGTCAAACCGATACCACGGTCAGAAATGGTAATAGTATCTTTGCCTAATTCAACGTGAACAGTTAAGTCACCCAGTTCACCTTTGAATTCGCCAATAGAAGCAAGCGTATTCAGCTTCTGAGTGGCATCTACCGCATTGGATACTAACTCGCGCAGAAAAATTTCATGGTCACTGTACAAAAACTTTTTAATGATAGGGAAAATGTTTTCTGTTGTAACCCCAATATTACCTTTTTGCATAATACGTATATTTTTTTAGTTTATCTATTGATTAATTTTAATTGATATTTGTCCATACAGAGACAAAAAAAATGCCAGACCCGAAGGTCTGACATTATGGCATATTAAATTATTTTCTTATTCAGGAAATAACTCTATTCCGGAGAAACAACTTTCATCTCCAATTCGCCTTTTTCTTCATTAAGGGTTACTTGAATAGTATCTCCCTCTTTTAAAGACGAGGAAATGATGAGCTCGGATAAACCATCCTCCAGATAGGTTTGAATTGCGCGCTTCAAAGGACGGGCGCCATATTGTATGTCATATCCCTTGCTAGCGATGAATTCTTTCGCCTTATCTTCAATAACAAGCTTGTAACCAATAGATTCTATTCTATCGTACAATCCTTTTAGCTCTATGTCTATAATCTTTGTTATCGCTTCCAGAGAAAGTTGATCAAACGTGATAATCTCATCTACACGATTGATGAATTCAGGCGCGAATGATTTATTTAGAGCTTTTTGTATAACACTTCGCGAGAATTCTTTATCATCCAGGCGGCTTTGTGTCGCAAAACCAACACGACGTCCAAATTCTTTCAGTTGGCGGGTTCCGATATTGGAAGTCATGATAATAACGGTATTTTTGAAATCTACCATTCTGCCATAACTGTCAGTCAGACGACCCTCATCCATTACCTGAAGCAGGATATTGAATACATCCGGATGTGCTTTTTCTATTTCATCAAGCAATACAATAGAGTATGGTTTACGGCGCACTTTTTCTGTCAGCTGGCCACCTTCTTCATATCCTACGTATCCCGGAGGTGCCCCAACCAAGCGTGAAACAGTGAACTTTTCCATATATTCACTCATATCAATACGAATCAGTGCATCGGCAGAACCGAACATATACTTGGCCAACTCTTTTGCTAGGTGAGTTTTACCAACTCCTGTCGGACCTAAGAACATAAACGTGCCAATGGGCTTATTAGGATCTTTGAGTCCTACACGGCTTCGCAAAATGGCTTTGACCAGCTTTTCTATAGCTGTGTCTTGTGCGATGACTTTAGCTTGCAAATCTTCTTTCATACCTGCTAGCTTGATGCCTTCGGCCTGTGCCATTCGTTGTACTGGAATGCCTGACATCATTGAGATAACATTGGCAATTTCTTCTGCATCAACAGTTTGCCTGTTTTCTTTTAGATTGGCTTCCCATTCTTTTTTCATCTCATCCAATTGGATAGAAAGTTCTTTCTCTTTATCACGGAAGCTGGCTGCAAGTTCAAAATTCTGCGATTTTACGGCTTCATTTTTCTTGTTTTTAGCTTCTTCGATCAGCTTTTCCTGTTCTTCTATCTCTTTGGGTACATTGACATTAGTAAGATGTACACGTGAGCCGGCTTCATCTAAAGCATCAATGGCTTTATCAGGGAAATTACGATCTGTGATATAGCGGTCTGTCAGCTTGACACATGCTTCCAATGCTTCATCTGTATAATACACATTGTGATGATCTTCATACTTATCCTTGATATTACGCAAAATCTGCAGAGTTTCGGCAGCAGTAGTCGGTTCTACAATTACTTTTTGGAAACGACGTTCCAATGCGCCATCTTTCTCAATATTCTTACGATATTCATCAAGAGTGGTGGCACCGATACATTGTATTTCTCCTCTTGCCAATGCTGGCTTTAGCATATTGGCGGCATCCATAGAGCCTGCCGCAGAGCCTGCGCCTACAATCGTGTGAATTTCATCAATGAATAATATAACATTCGGATTCTTCTGCAATTCATTGAGAATGGAACGGATACGTTCTTCAAATTGTCCACGGTACTTTGTTCCTGCCACAACAGCAGTCATGTCAAGAGCAACGACTCGTTTATCAAACAGGATACGCGAAACCTTTTTCTGAATGATTCTCAATGCAAGACCTTCAACAATCGCTGATTTTCCTACACCGGGTTCACCAATCAGAATTGGGTTATTCTTTTTGCGTCGACTTAATATCTGCGCTAAACGTTCGATTTCTCTTTCTCTGCCCACAACAGGATCCAACCGTCCTTCTTCTGCCGCTTTTGTCATGTCAGTACCGAAATTGTCAAGTACCGGCGTATCATTAGACGGCTTCTTGGAAGCGGTTTGTGCCTGTTGGCGTTCATCCGAGCCACCTCTGCCGGAACGAGGAGAAGACATTTCTTCGTCATCCTCATCGTCTTCCGAAAAGCCCATGCCGGAATTGATATCCGGCTGCAATGTAGCTTGCTCCAGTACTTTCACGTAGTTTATATCGTTTGCTTCAAGTACGGAAGCCGCCATATTGTTTTTTTCTCTTAAAATAGCCAATAATACATGTTCTGTATCAGCGATGTTACTTTTCATTCCACGAGCTTCTAAAATACACATTTTTAATATCTTTGCCGCATCATTAGATAACGGCACCTCTGCATCAGGCAATAACATTTCATCAGCTTCTGCCTTCAGCTGAGCTTCAATCTGTTGCTTTATAGCAGCCAGATTGGTGTTGAGTTTAGACAATATCTCGATAGCTTTTCCTTCACCGTCACGGAGTATTCCCAGAAGCAGGTGTTCGGGACCTATATACCTACTTCTCAACCGATTCGCTTCTTCCTTACTATAGACGATAATGTCGGAAACTCTTTGTGAGAATTGATTATTCATACTTTTTCCTTTTCTTCTAAGGGTTATTCACTGGCAAATATACGCATTTAATCAAGTTTGTATTGCAATATTTGCTTTATTTCTTATATCTACAAATGGCGTGCCATAAAAACAGTGTATTTGTATTATATATATAAGGTATAACAAATAATAGGCTCTTTTTTACCGATGTTATTTATCTTTCCATATTATATTTATCGTTTTTATCTTTTTATTTTTGTATTTTAAAGTTTGGCGGGTTATCGTCCCGGTCATGATAAAACTTTCTTTCTAAAAACTTTCGTATATCGGGGAAAAGTAGTACTTTAGCGTGGTTTTTCACAAACCGTAGAATGTATAATTAATAATCATTTTAAATGCTTGAACAAGACAGAATTATAAAGATTAACATCGAGGAGGAAATGAAGTCATCGTACATTGACTACTCCATGTCGGTCATCGTTTCGCGTGCCCTTCCGGATGTTAGAGATGGATTTAAGCCTGTTCACCGTAGAATTTTATACGGAATGATGGAATTAGGCAATACTTCAGACAAACCTTATAAAAAGTCAGCGAGAATCGTGGGTGAGGTACTTGGTAAGTATCATCCTCATGGGGATTCTTCTGTTTATTTTGCAATGGTACGTATGGCGCAGGAATGGGCAATGCGTTATCCTTTGGTAGATGGACAGGGAAACTTTGGTTCTGTGGATGGTGATAGCCCTGCTGCTATGCGTTATACAGAAGCTCGTCTCAATAAGTTGGGTGAAGCAATGATGGATGACCTGTATAAGGAAACCGTTGATTTTGAGCCAAACTTTGATAATACGCTGGTGGAACCTAAGGTGATGCCGACGCGTATCCCGAACCTTCTGGTGAACGGAGCATCCGGTATTGCTGTTGGTATGGCTACCAATATGCCTCCTCATAATCTTTCGGAAGTGATTGAAGCATGTGATGCATATATTGATAATCCGGAAATTACGGTAGAGGAACTGATGGAATTTGTTAAAGCACCGGATTTCCCTACTGGCGGATATATATATGGTGTGAGTGGTGTACGCGAAGCATATTTGACAGGTCGCGGACGTGTAATTATGCGTGCGAAAGCTGAAATTGAAAGCGGACAAACACATGACAAGATCGTAATAACAGAGATTCCTTATAATGTAAATAAGGCCGAACTGATTAAATATATTGCTGATCTTGTAAATGATAAGAAGATAGAAGGTATCTCAAATGCCAACGATGAGTCTGACCGTGATGGTATGCGTATTGTTATTGACATAAAACGTGATGCAAATGCAAGTGTAGTGTTGAATAAACTCTATAAAATGACAGCTTTGCAGACCTCTTTTGGTGTTAACAATGTGGCTTTGGTTCATGGACGTCCAAAAACGTTGAATCTAAGAGATTTAATTAAATATTTCATAGAGCATAGACACGAAGTTGTTATTCGTCGTACTCAGTTCGATCTTCGTAAGGCGAAAGAGCGTGCGCACATTCTTGAAGGTTTGATTATTGCTTCAGATAATATTGATGAAGTAATTCGTATCATTCGTGCTGCAAAAACTCCGAATGACGCAATAACAGGCTTGATTGAGCGATTTAACCTGACAGAAATTCAGGCTCGTGCAATTGTAGAAATGCGTTTGCGTCAGTTAACCGGTCTGATGCAGGATCAGCTTCATGCGGAATACGAAGAAATAATGAAGCAGATAGCTTATTTGGAAAGTATTCTGGCTGATGATGAAGTATGTCGTCGGGTAATGAAAGAGGAATTGTTAGAAGTCAAAGCGAAATATGGAGATGTACGTCGCTCTGAAATTGTTTATTCTTCAGAAGAATTTAATCCGGAAGACTTCTATGCAGATGATCAGATGATTATTACAATTTCTCATATGGGTTATATTAAACGTACACCGTTGACCGAATTCCGTGCACAAAATCGTGGTGGAGTAGGTTCGAAAGGTACGGAAACCCGTGATGAAGACTTTGTAGAGCATATTTATCCTGCTACCATGCACAATACCATGATGTTCTTTACACAAAAGGGTAAGTGTTATTGGCTGAAAGTATATGAAATACCTGAAGGAACGAAGAATTCTAAGGGCCGTGCTATTCAGAACTTGTTGAATATTGATTCGGATGATAATGTAACTGCATACTTGCGTGTGAAGAGTTTAGAGGATTCCGAGTTTATCAATAGCCACTATGTATTATTCTGTACTAAGAAAGGTGTAATAAAGAAGACATTGCTTGAACAGTATTCTCGTCCTCGTCAGAATGGTGTAAATGCTATAACTATCCGCGAAGATGATAGCGTAATTGAAGTTCGTATGACGAATGGAAATAATGAAATCATCATTGCAAACCGCAATGGTCGTGCAATTCGTTTCCATGAGGCAGCAGTTCGTGTAATGGGACGTACAGCAACAGGTGTACGTGGTATTACGTTGGATAATGATGGTCAGGATGAAGTAGTAGGAATGATTTGTATCAAAGATTTGGAGACAGAATCTGTAATGGTAGTTTCCGAACAAGGATATGGTAAACGTTCTGAAATTGAAGACTATCGTAAAACGAACCGTGGAGGTAAGGGTGTGAAGACCATGAATATTACCGAAAAGACAGGTAAGTTGGTAACAATCAAGTCGGTAACCGATGAAAATGACTTGATGATTATCAATAAGTCTGGTATCACTATTCGTTTGAAGGTAGCGGATGTTCGTATAATGGGCCGTGCTACTCAAGGCGTTCGTCTGATAAATCTTGAAAAACGTAACGACCAGATTGGTTCGGTATGTAAGGTTATGACAGAAAGTCTTGAAGATGAAATTCCGGCAGAAGAGGCAGAGGGTACAATCGTGAGTGATCCGAATGCTGATGTTCCTGATATTGATGATGCAGCGGACGTAAATGAAAACGAAAGCAATAACGAAATTGAGGAATAGACATAATATTAATAATTAATCAAACAACAATCATGAAAAGAGTATTATTTTCTATGGTTTTATTGATGGCTGTTAGCTTCTCATTCGCTCAGATGAAGAATGTGAAGGAAGCAAAGAGTATGGCTAATGACGTAAAACCTAATTTTAAGCAGGCTGAACAGCTTATTAAGGAGGCTATGAAGAATCCTGAAACGAAGGATCTTGCTGACACATGGGACGTTGCTGGATTTATTCAGAGACGTATCAACGAGGAGCAAATGAAAAATGCTTTTTTGAAGAAACCGTATGATACATTGAAAGTATACAATAGTATTCTGAAAATGTATGAGTACTATAATAAGTGTGATGAATTAGCGGAAATACCTAATGAAAAGGGAAAAGTTAAAAACAAATATCGGAAGGCTAATGCTTCCAGTATGTTGGCTGAACGTCCTAATTTGATTAATGGTGGTATTCAGTATTTCAACCTGGACAAGAATAAAGAGGCTTTGAAGTTCTTTGCAACCTATGTAGAGTCAGCTTCTTATCCGATGTTAGCTGATAAAGAATTGGCTAAAAACGATACTCTTCTTCCGCAAATTGCTTATTATGCAACATTAGCTGCTGATAGAGTAGGTGATAAAGATGCGATCATTAAATATGCTCCTATGGCTTTATCCGATAAAGATGGAGGTAAATTTGCAATGCAATTGATGGCTGATGCTTATAAAGCTAAAGGTGATACTGCTGCATGGATTAAGTCTTTGGAAGAGGGTATCCTTAAGTTCCCTGGAAATGATTATTTCTTCGCTAATTTGGTTGATTATTATAATAGCTCTAATCAAGCTTCTAAAGCTATGGAGTTTGCTGATAGAATGTTAGCTAATGATCCGAATAACAAGTTGTATTTGTATGTAAAAGCATATCTTTATCATAATATGAAAGAATATGATAATGCAATCGAATACTACAAAAAAGCTATTGCTGCTGATCCGGAATATGCAGAAGCATACTCTAATGTAGGTTTGGTATATTTGATGAAAGCACAGGATTATGCTGATAAAGCAACAACAGATATCAATGATCCTAAGTACGCTGAAGCACAAGCTGTGGTTAAGAAATTCTACGAAGAAGCTAAACCATTCTATGAAAAAGCCAGAGCTTTAAAACCCGATCAACAAGATTTATGGTTGCAAGGTCTTTACAGAGTTTACTATAACTTGAATATGGGACCTGAATTCGAAGAAATCGATAAGATGATGAAGTAAGATCGTTTTCTGAAAAAATATAAGAAGGCTATTAGAAATAGTAGTCTTCTTTTTTTTATTCAATAGTTTAAAGTAGTAATTGAAAAATCTTATATTTGATATGGACTTGAGTGGAACAGGTAAATTTCTTCATTTAAATAAAAATAGAAAAAGGAGTAAGGTCATTATATTACTCCTTTTTCTATTAAACATAATATTTATTATTCCCTTCTTGGATGCTCATTTTTTGCCTGATTTGATCAGCTGTTAATAACAAGCAATGGTGTATCTGAATGGAAAATCATTTTTCTGGCAATACTTGGATTAAATAATCGAGCAAATATATTCCTTTTGTAAGAAGTCAAAGTGATTATATCTATATGATTATCTTTGATATACTGATCAAGTCCTTTTAATAAATTATCATTCATCACTACGTCATAATGAATTTCAAGCCCCGGATATTGCTTGTGAAAATATTCTTTTATACCTGCTAGTTTTATTTCATTCCAGGTATCTTTAGAATCTGTAAGGTGTATCAAAGATACAGAAAAATGGAATGATTTCCAAGTATTAAAGAATGCCTCGAAAGCAATTAGATCTCTTTGATCAAAATTGGTAATAAAGGCAATCCGTTTTGCTTCACTAAACTGTTTAAATGGTGTATTTTCCGGAATAGCCAATACAGCCGTGCGACTCCTGTCAATAACTTCAGCGGTTACACTGCCAATTAAATCAATGTCTTTCTGATTTTTGCCTCGGGTACCCATAATGATAACCATAGGACGCTGTTCTTTAGCATATCTTAAGATTTCCTCCTCTGGAATACCTTCACGTAAGATGCAGCTATATTTAACGTTGGGAAATTCGCCTGATGCAACTTTTTCTTTTATCTTCTCTGATAAAGCATTGAGATCAGAATGGACTTTTTGGATAATCGTTTTTACAGATTCTTCATCTCCAATCTGGTAATTGAAAACATCCCCATAAGGCAACGACGATGCATAAATAGGCGTGAAATAGACATGCAACAGGATGACTTCTGCATTTTCTGTTTTTGCCAGGTTGAATGCAAATTCACATGCTTTCATCGAATAATTAGAGAAGTCGACGGGAATTAAAATCTTATTTGATTTATCTTTTACTTTGGGCTCCTTCTCTCCCACTATACTTTCAGACAGCCATGTAGAACTTTCTGTTATTTTCAAAGCACGTGGCAGATCGCTTTCTTTAATTCGTAAACGCACTCCCGATGAAACAACCGGTTGTATTTGATTAACGTTATGAATGTAGGTTTCTATACCTTCATTTTCCAAGACATTCTTTAAGATCTGCGCTTTGGTGTATGTCAGAATGGCCAGGGTTACTAATTTGTCTTCCATAAATGTACATTTTATAAGGTGAAAACAAATAAGAAATCCCAATTGAATCAAACAATTGGGATTCAGTTTGTTATATTTTAAACTTGCACAGATTCGGTAGCCTGTTCTTTTTGCATACTCATATTCAATTCATCTAGGATTTTTAAAGCCCGATCAAGAACGGTCGTGTCATCCAACATTACAAGCCCACCATCTGGACCGGGCTCGAGATGTATTCCGACGCTTTTTCCCTCCTTGAAATTGTGTCCTCCGAAGAAGTTTCGCACTGTATCTACGTGCAAACCAAGTTCGTCTGCTATTCTATGCATGCTACCGCTAGGCAATGAATCTTTAATTTTACGAAGTTCATTAAACGTTATTGTTCTCATGTCTCATAAATTTAATGGTTAATACTATGTGATTTTTTTATCACGCTATAAACTTAAGCAAAAAAAAAGATAAAACAAATTATTTGCTTATCTTTTTTTCTTGAATATATAAAATCTATTAATGACCTTTATATCACCTCGATAGCAGAAGCAGGTACCCACCCGACTTTTCCATCTTCCAGTCGAATTTCTTTCCATTCTTTCATAGAGTTGTCTTTGACACTTACCTTTCTCCCTTCATGGAGAATAAACAAGCTAGTCCCACTCTCACTTGGAGTACTTCGTACTGTTACACTCGGATTCATTACTATCGCCTCACTTCGATTAACCAAATGCTCTTTTTGTTGCGAAGCAAAAAGATTAGAGCAAACAGTGACAATCAGCAAAATGATTCCTGATATGAATCCTATTTTCTTTAACATAATCTGTTTGGAGAATATAAAGAAATAGAAAGCGATAATCAATAGAATAAAGGAGACAATACCCCATGTGGCCCATGCATCTACACTCATACTATTTGTCAGAGATTTGATCCATGAAACAAAGAATACTTCAGGAACAGGTTCAACCTTGTCTATTGTTTTTGCACGTGCCACTTCAAGATTAGCACGGATGTCACCATTTCCTGGTTGTAATAGCAGAGCACGCTCATAATTTAAAACAGCTTTCGCTATCTCCCCTATTTTATAATAACTATTTCCCAGATTGTAATAGACGTCGGCAGCTTCTCCATTTTTCAGTAATGCTTCATATATCTGAATAGCTGCTGCATAATCTTCTTTTATATATGCGGAATCTCCTTCAGCTTTTGTTGCATCTTCCAGTGTATTACTGGAAAATGTGGTATGCGAAGCGTGGATAGAATCAACTCCATTCGTTTGTCTAGTATCAATGCTTAACGAATCTTGTCCGAAACAAGTAAGCGACATTGATAATAATATAAAAAATAATATCTTTTTCATGACATAATCTCTTCTGGGTTAATGTTTTATTGAATTCTCCATTTTGCTTATTACTTCTATTGAAGAAGAATAAACTTTATCCATAGCTTGATTCTCATCACCTGGAGCAAACCGTGCAAATTCACAATCATTCAATGCATTCAGGAATTCTTTGATTAGTTCCTCATTTACTCCGTGATTTCTTAGTTTCTCTTCAATATTATCTTTAGATAAACGAGATACCGGAATATTCAGTTTGTCACTTATATATCCCCACAATGCCTTTAATACCTCATCGTAGAAAGCATCTTTTTTATTTTCGGAGAGTAATTTTCCTGCAAGCTTCATACGCTTCGTTGCCACTTTATTTGCTTTCTTCGTACGCATTTTAGCAACATTTGCATTTTCAGCAGCTTGCTTACGATAAATAATAAAGAAAATAATAAAGGCAAGAGCCGGAATGATATAGAATAACCAATATGTCATTGAACCATAGAAGAAACTTCCTTTAGGTTGGAGAGTAACTTCATTCTGTTTGATATAACGGATGTCTTCACCTAATACTTTCAAGTCCTCTTTATTCGTGAAGTTAGCAATTACTTGATCCGCATTACCTGCACCTTTCTCAACATTTACTACATAATCTTCTGTTTTCAGTGTTTTGTAAGACTTGGAGCGAATATCAAAATAGCTGAAAGATACTCCCGGAATCTTATATGTTCCGGCATGTCTCGGAATTGCTAAATATTCAATAACTTTATTGCCTGTGAGTCCTTCCCGGGTTAATCTGACTTGATTGTCTACTTTGGGATCATATACTTCAAAATCATCCGGGAATTTAATTTCCGGATTAGAAATCAACTTCAGGTTACCTGTACCGGATATTACCAGTTTAATAGTAATAGCATCATTGGTTTTCAGTTCCTTACTGTTGATAGAAGAAGATATATTGAACTCTCCCACTCCACCTGAAAAATCTGCAGGTTTACCCGTAGGAAGCGGATTGACATTTATTGCTATCTTAGGAGTGGAAATATTTTTTTTAATTTCAATGACATTACTTCCTCCATTGAAGAAGGCATCAAAAGGATCATCTGATTGCACAGGTTTTCCGATAGTCATCTGGAACTGTGCCGGATCAATATATAGCTTTCCTGATTGTTGCGGGAAGAGAACAAACTGGCGATAAACCGTTGTATAGTAATTACGTCCCTGATAATGCTCCGGAGTCCATCTTGCATTGGTTGTCATTTCTATTTCTTGAGAATGGAAACCTTTAAAGTCGGGCAATTTCGCATTATTAAGTTGTAAGTTGGATTCTCTGGTGTATATTTTATAGGTCAGGACAAAAGCCTCCTGTTCATACACATTTGTTTTACTGGCACTTGCCATAATAAAAAGGTCCTGATTAGAGACACTTGTACCAGATGAGGAATGTATAGAACCACTACTGCTATTATTTTGTCCGCTATTGCCACCTTGATCTTGTGGCAATACTTTAATCTTTACTGAGTTTGACACCATTTGGTCACCATCGGCAACAATGGAGGCACCGGGTATTGTGTATTCTCCGGCATTATTAGCCATTAATATGTATGTAAATGTAATACTACTAGTAGATGTAACATTACCATTCACTATTTGAGTACTACTTTGTTGTGAACGGCTTGGGCCCATCAATACATCAAAACCTTTGATTAATGGTGCCCGAAAATCTTTCACTTTTTGTGTAGTTACAATATACGACAGCCTGAATTGTTCGCCTACTACCACTGCATCAGGAGCAGAAGCAGTAAAAGACACCTTATCAGCAAACACATGAGTGCTATATGCTATCAATGCCATCAATATAATAATCAGTTTTTTCATTGCTTATGAAATTTATATCATCAACTTTATATTACCAATCTTTTTCCAAGCGACCGCCTTGCATAACTTTTTGTTGCTTCTTCACTTTATCCTGCACATCTTTTTCGTCCTGCATGACAGAGTTCAGTAATTGTTCAGCATTCTCCTTTGACATCTGATTGTCTTGTTTCTTTTCAGATTTCGGTGGTTGCTGCTGATCTTTCTTTTCATCTTGTTTCTGATCCTTCTGTTTGTCTTTATTCTGGTCCTGTTTCTGATCTTGCTTTTGCTGATCTTTGTTTTGGTCCTGATTTTGATCTTGATTCTGCTGATTTTGTTGGTCTTTCAGCATTTTCTGTGCGAGAGCCAAATTGTACCGGGTTTCATGATCGGTAGGATTATTACGCAGTGACATTTTATATGCATCTACAGCTTTGGCATAGTCTTTACCAGCCTGGAAAATTACTCCCATATTGTGATAAATATGGGCGAGTTTCATTTTATCTTTTTCTATTTTGCTAGCTGATACATATTGTTCCATGGCATCCTGAAACTTTTGCTGTTGCGAAAGGGTATTTCCCAGATTATACATGGATACCGTAGACTTGGGATTAGCTTCCAAGGCCTTCCGGTAATTCACCTCTGCATCAACAAATACGCTATCATTAAACAGATGGTTTCCCTTACGGATATAGTCGCGTTCTGCTTTCTGAGCCGATACACCAGCTGCCGCTAACAGAAATACAGCGAATAGAATATATTTACTTTTTAACATACGTATAACTATTTCTTATTAGAAAACAGGTGAATGTTCTTAAATAAAGGATTTTTGCGATCCAGAATTAAGATTTCTGCCAATAACAATAGTAGAATAACCCATGCAATAGCCTGGAATTGTTCGTTAAACTCCGTATATACTTTCGACTCTACATCAGACTTCGCCATTTTATTCACTTCTTGATTGATGGCCTTTTGGGCTGAATTAGAATTATCTACTCGTACATATATACCTTTTCCTTCTTTTGCAATTTCCTGACACATAGCTTCATTCAAACGGGTAACGATCACATTACCTTCCCGGTCGCGGCGGTAATCATTCGTTCCTTCCACCGGTATTGGAGCACCATCAGGCATACCTACTCCCAATACACTTACCTGAATACCCTTTTCTGCCGCAGCTTTAGCAGCTTCCACTGCACCACCTTCATGATTTTCACCATCAGTAATAACAATAATGGCGCGTCCTACCCCTTCTTGCGGGGTGAAACTACGGGCTGCTAGATTGATTGCTTCCCCAATGGCTGTACCCTGTTTAGAAATTAAGGAAGGACTAATGGATTCTAAGAACATCTTAGCGGAAATATAGTCACTTGTAATTGGCAGCTGTGTAAAAGCGTCACCGGCAAATACAATCATACCTACCTTATCATTATCAAGCTCATCTACTAACCTGGATATTAATCTTTTTGCTTTTTCTAAACGGCTAGGCTGTACATCCTGCGCTAACATAGAGTTTGAAATGTCCAAAGCAATAATTACCTCTACTCCCTTACGTTTAACCGTTTCCAGTTTTGAACCGAATTGAGGGCGTGCCAGTAATACGGAGAACAAACCAATAGCAACAAAAATAATCCAGAATTTTACATCCGGACGATATTTGGATACGTCAGGCATTAACTGAGCCAACAAAGTCGGATCTCCGAAACGTCGGATATTCTTTCTCCTCTTGTAATTGGAATACAAGTAGAAAGCTGCTAAAAAAGGTAATAGCAACAATAAATATAAATATGTAGGTTCTCCAAATCGAAACATCTTCTTACTATTTTATGATTGGCAAATAACGATTGACAAACATCCTTATGGAATTTTCTTGAGTACCGAATTACGTAATAGTACTTCCAACAAGACACAGAGGAAAGCTGCTAAAGCAAACCAATGATATTCTTCGTCCCGCTTACTATACTCTTTTACATTCAGTTTCGTCTTTTCCAGTTTATCAATTTCTTCATATACTTCTTTAAGCTTCGAGTTGCTCGTAGCCCGGAAATAGTTACCATCTGTCGTTCCGGCAATCTCTGTCAATGTCTTTTCATCAATTTCTACCGGCATACTTACATATTGCACCGTATTTCCGACTGGATAAGGATAAGGAGCCATTCCATTGGTACCTACTCCGATGGTATATACACGAATACCAAAGCTTTTTGCTATTTCTGCCGCTGTCATAGGCGAAATATCTCCCTTGTTATTTGTACCATCCGTCAATAGGATAATAACTTTGGATTTCGCTTTGCTATCTTTTAAGCGGGTTACAGCATTTGCAATACCCATACCGACAGCAGTACCGTCAGTGATAAGACCACATTTGATATTATGTATCATATCCAACAATACAGCATGGTCTACAGTCAACGGACATTGGGTGAAAGTTTCTCCTGCAAATAATGTAATACCGATATTATCATTGGGACGTCCATTGATAAACTCTGCAGCTACGTCTTTAGCAGCTTCCAGTCTGTTCGGCTTCAAGTCTTCAGCCAGCATACTGGTAGAAACGTCGATAGCCAGCATAATATCAATTCCTTCTATCTCACTGTTCTGCCATTTATTAGTAGTTTGCGGGCGTGCAAGAACCAAAATAACCAGTACTAAAGCAAGGCAACGTAATAGAAATGGAACATGCAACAAATAATTCTTATAACTTTTAGGTGTATGCGCATATACCCGGGCATCTGAAATTTGAAGAGTTGCTTCACTTTTCTTTTGCTTCAGGATATACCATACAATATACGGTATAAGCAATAATAGCAAAAACAGATATTCAATATTGGCAAAAACCATTTTATTTATGATTTAACAGTTTACTATTTAGTATTAAGCTATACATCCTTTATACAAAAAGATTGTATAACTGTAGACCTATATATATAAAGGTACCGATCAATGCTGCTGATAACAATGCAATTCCACAAATCAGCATAGCTTTAACACGTAAAGAACGTTTCTCAATAATAGTGATTTCCGTTGGTTGCGGTTTCTGATTTTCCTCTTCCGGTTGTTTGGTCTCATTGATAAAATCAATGGCATTAATCAAATTGGCATCGTTTTCATTCATCTGAGGATTATGCTTGGCGAACTTCACTAAATCAGCAGTCTGGAACAATAGTTTTAGGTCTGATATGGCCTCTTTATCATTCATTTCCAATAACTGATCGATTATTTCAGAAGAAGTCATTTCCAATGCATTAAATCCGAAACGATCCTTAATATATGTACGAATAGCATCGGTAAGTTCGGTATAGTACTCCTTCGATAGCCCTTTCTGCCATACCTTCTCTGTCTTGATACGTTCTATCTCTTTCATTGCAGCCTGATGTGGCGGCAATTTAGGTTCAACTTTAATTTTACGGATAATCGGTTTATTATCACGTATGCGAACAATCAGATAGATCAGCAAGCCAAGCAAAGGTAAAGCCAAGAATGAACAAGCGATCAATCCATACCAGTCTTCCCATGCAAAAGGAGCTTTCATCACAGGTTTTTGTCCGAAGAACTGGTCCGGATGTAAGGTGTCAACCGGCATTGAATATACTTTTAATGCGAGAGCTTTGGAGTTGTACACTTTCCCATCTACGGTAACTGGCATTGGCGGCAGATAATATAGAGCAGAGTCAAAAGAAGTGATAATGTACTCCTGCGTAATCACCATCCGCTGACGATCATTCAGGAATTGGGTATCTGGTTTGACTGTTTCTATAATTTCCACACCTCTTACCAGTGTATCAGTGTAAGCAGGAAAAATAGCACGCTGTTTGGCATCCATGGCTACTTGCAGTTGCACTTTCGCCTGTTCGCCGATCAGTATCTGCAGTGAATCAATTTTTGCTTCTACTGTAACAGACTGTGCTACTGCTTTACTGACAAACAATAGACCTAATAATGCTATCAGAATAATATTTCTATTCATCTTTGATTCCATTAATTTCGTTTGGCAAATAAATTCAACAATGCCTTTACGTAATCCTGATCGGTTCTGACGGATACAGCATCTACGTTACTTTTGGTAAAAGTATCGTTCAGTTCAGTCTGCTTTTGTATCCACCAGTCGCGATGTGCCCGGCGTACAGCTTTGGAAGAGGTGTCAATCCATTGTTCATGCCCAGTTTCTGCATCTTTGATTCGCATCAGTCCTACTGGAGGAAGATCACTGACTCTCCTGTCGTATACTTGCAATGCTACTACATCATGTTTCCTGTTAGCAATGGTCAGCGCATTCTTAAAGCTTTCCTGATCAATAAAATCTGATAAGATAAATGCAGTGCAACGCCTTTTCATTACGTTTGTCAAATATTCCAAGGCAAGACGAATATTTGTGCGACGGCTTTCCGGTTGGAAATCAATTAATTCACGGATAATATACAAGATATGTTTACGTCCTTTCTTGGGAGGAATAAACTTCTCTATCCGGTCTGAAAAGAAAATCACACCTATTTTATCATTATTCTGGATGGCAGAGAAAGCAAGAGTAGCAGCGATTTCCGTCACCATATCTTTCTTTAACTGCTTGATCGTACCAAATTCCAAACTTCCGGAAACATCAACCATTAACATAACTGTCAGTTCACGTTCTTCTTCAAACACTTTCACATAAGGTTTATTGAAGCGCGCAGTCACATTCCAGTCTATGTCACGTATATCATCACCGAATTGATATTCACGGACTTCCGAAAATGACATACCCCTACCTTTGAAAGCCGAATGATACTGGCCTGCAAAGATATTGTTAGACAATCCTCGTGTCTTTATTTCAATTTGGCGAACTTTTTTTAGTATTTCACTTGTTTCCATTTATACAGTAGTTAATTAGTAGGTAGTTAAGTAGTCATGCATAGATATTTATGACTACTTATTGACTGTATTATAACTACAGATTAGGGTACTTCAACCTTATTCAGAATCTTACTGATGATTTCGTCCGAAGTCATGTTGTTAGCTTCAGCTTCGTATGTCAATCCGATACGGTGACGAAGAACATCATGTGCTACAGCACGTACATCTTCCGGAATAACGTAGCCGCGACGTTTGATGAATGCATACGTACGAGCAGCTAAAGCCAGATTGATAGACGCACGAGGTGAACCTCCGAATCCGATCATATCTTTCAGTTCCTTGAGATCATATTTTTCAGGGAAACGAGTTGCAAATACAATATCTACAATATAACGCTCGATCTTCTCATCCAAATAGACTTGACGAACAACCTTACGTGCTTCAATAATTTCATCCGCTCTTAGAATAGGTTTCACATTAAACTTCTCACCATTGATATTCTGACGAATAATCAATTTTTCTTCTTCCAACTTCGGATAATCAATGACTACTTTCAGCATGAAACGGTCAACCTGTGCTTCAGGAAGCGGATAAGTACCTTCCTGTTCGATAGGATTCTGAGTTGCCAATACAAGGAAAGGTTCCGGTAACATGAATGTTTCTTTACCGATAGTAACTTGACGTTCCTGCATTGCTTCCAGCAAAGCACTTTGTACTTTTGCAGGAGCACGGTTAATTTCATCAGCTAATACAAAGTTAGCGAAAATAGGTCCGCGCTGCACTTTAAAAGATTCATCTTTCTGACTGTAAACCATTGTACCGATAACGTCTGCAGGCAATAAGTCCGGCGTAAACTGGATACGGCTATATTTCGCATCAATCAGAGAAGCGAGTGTCTTAATAGCCAAAGTTTTCGCCAAACCAGGCACACCTTCCAAGAGGACGTGGCCATCGGAAAGTAATCCGATAAGCAGTGATTCAACCAAATGTTTCTGACCAACAATGATTTGGTCCATACCTGTCGTAAGATTGGTAACGAAAGCACTTTGTCTTTCAATCCGCTCATTTAGCTCGCGGATATCAATTGATTCAGCCATAAATACTTAATATTTTATTATTTAAATCCCATTAATTTTATGTAAGCCTTGCCTGTGTCATAAGGCTTTTTATTTTGCCCCAAAAGTACGCCATATAATTAACGATTGCAACTAATTTTTATTAAAAAACAATGCGAAATCTTTAGATTAAGGTACTTTCATACGCTTTTGTACATCCATAACACTTCACCCGACCAATACAGGATTTGCATGGTCGGGTGAATGGATTATAACTACTTATTCTTTTGTGAGTTCCGGTATTTCAATAGTTGTGCCATACGGTACATTGTTGGGGTTCTTAATAACCTTCGGATTGTGTTTCACAATGTATGGCCACATTGCCTTTGTACCATAAAAACGCAAGGAAACCCTAGTCAAAGTTTCTCCTTCTTTGATTGTATATTTTGTCTTGGTTCCCGTAATCTTATAAGATGCTGAATCCAGATAGGCAGAAGTAGCAGGTTGTTGTGTAACCGTTTGAGGTTCTGCTTTGACAGGAATAGCTTCTTCTTTTTTGGCAACCGGTTGTGTCGTGGTAGCGACTTTGGATACATCAGGCGTTATTATCTTTGTAGTATCCTTATGTGCAATCGTATCAGAAAGTTGCGCTTCCGGTTGAACGGGTTGAGTCGTCACAGGCGGCATATCCAGTGCATTCTTGTCAGATGAAGAAGAAAATAAATCCGGATAATAAATAAATAGAATGACACCTCCACATAATAACAAAACGACTACAATAACAGCTATTAAATAAGGTACAGGAGATTTTTCCTTCACCGGGGCTGTCTTTTTAGAAACCGGTTGGGATATTTGTTTCGGTTGGACCGGCTTTATCGTTTCTTTTTCAGCAGGAGGCACTATGGGAGTCACAGGTTGCAGATTTGCTTTTAGAAGCTCTTGCTCTATAATCTTTTCGGCAGTGATCTTTTCTTTTTCTTCTTCTATAGATGCTGGTTGCTGTTCATCGATTGTCACTTCCTCCTCCGGAACCTCTTCATCTTCCAACTGTTCTACCTTTTCTTCGATATTAGTCTCTGTAATGATCTCTTCAGGCTCTTTAGGAGATGTCTGTTCTGTCAATTCCTGTACTATTGCAGATTCCTCAGTAATAGCAAGTTCTTCAATGGACTCTTCCACAAGTGGGCGACTGGCTATTTGCTCTTCTTGAATCGGCTCTTCTTCTGAAAGATTATCAGTACCTTCATTTTCTTCTATCGCAGTAGTTTCAGAATTATCCCCCATCTCATTCAATACAGTTTGTGCTGATGCTTCCTCACCTGCTTCTTCTTCCTCTGTATCTTCTATCGGAGTATCTTCCAAAATTGTATTTTCATTCAATACAACAGTCTCAAAGTGTGCGAAAGGCTTATTTATTGTATCTCTTAGATTGGCATCCGGAGAAAATGAGACTTTTGTATGTCCCTTTATCTGGAAACGTTCTCCTGTGTTGACATTGACACTTTCCCGGCTATCTACATCAATAAGTTTGAAAGTTCCCAATCCTTTGATTTTTACAGTCTTTTCGTTCTCCAAAGCTTGTTCTATCAAGAGAAAAAACTCTTTAACAAACGCTTCGGCGTCTTTCTTGGTCATGCTATGTTTGGCTGCCAATAAGTCAGTAAGGTCTTGAATTGTTAGTCTTTCATTCATAACGGGAAATTATTTATTTAAACTTATCTTTCAATGTATTGCTAGGTCTATAAGATAGCACTAATTTGGGTGGAACCAACATGCGTTGTTTACTTGCCGGGTTGATTGAAATTCGTTCCGCTTTCTTTTTAACTTCAAAAGAGCCGAATCCTTGAACTGCAATCACATTACCTTCTTCCAATTCTTGTGTCATGCTGGACAACAAAGAACCTATCAATTCGGAAGTATCCTTGATTGTGTATCCCAATCTTTCCGCTAGTTCGGATGTAAATTCCTTATTATTCATAGTCATTTATAATCTTTGCATATAAATCAAAATCGTCTGCATTCGTCACTTCCACCTGATAAAACTGTCCGATCTTAAGTTCTCTCTCTGAACGCTTAACCAGCACTTCCGGATCTACTTCCGGTGAATCAAATTCTGTTCGTCCAATATAATAATCTCCTTCCAAACGGTCGATGATAATTTTCATCTGTTTACCGATTTTTTCCGCACTTAATTCTGCCGAGATACCTTGCTGGATGTCCATCAATTCATCAAGTCTGGCTTGTTTAACCTCTTGTGGAATAGAATCTTCGTATGCTTTTGCAGCATAAGTTCCCTCTTCTTCGGAATATGCGAAAGCTCCCATCCGATCGAAACGTACTTTGCGCACAAACTCTTTAAGCTCTTCGAAGTCTTCCTCGGTTTCTCCGGGATGCCCTACCATTAAAGTTGTTCGCAGGTGAATGCCTGGCACTTCTTTACGAAATTGTTCAATCAGTCGGTAAGTATCCTCTTTGCTCACTTGCCGACGCATTAATTGCAACATATTGTCGCTGATATGCTGAAGAGCAATATCCATATATTTACATACATTATCGCGTTCACGCATAACCCGGAATAAATCCGTTGGGAAATGTGCCGGATAGGCATAATGCAACCGAATCCATTCCACGCCAGGGATATCGGAAATACGTTCAATCAGTTCCGGAAGCATTTGCTTCTTATACCGATCGATTCCATAATAAGTCAATTCCTGTGCGATCACCTGAAATTCTTTCACGCCTTGCGATACCAGGTATCGTACTTCGTCCAGAATTTCTTCCATTGGTTTGGAAATATGGTGTCCTGTAATAATAGGGATAGCACAATAAGAACATTTACGATCACATCCTTCTGAAATTTTCAGGTAAGCATAATGCTGGGGAGTTGTCAATGTCCGTTCGATATATAATTCATCGTGATAGACCTTTCCCAAGTCCTGTAAAAGCTCCTTCCAATTAAACTTCCCATAAAACTTATCTACCTGTGGTATCTCAACAGCTAATTCCTTGAGATAGCGTTCGGAAAGACAACCCATCACGAAAAGTTTCTTTAAATCCCCTTCTTCCTTTCTTTCAGCGAACTCCAGAATCATATTTATGGATTCTTCTTTGGCATCACCAATGAAACCACATGTATTGATTACCGCAATTTCTCCTTGCGGATTTTCAGTGTCATGAGTTACGCTGTATCCGACTTCCTCCAATTGGCGCATTAGCTGCTCGGAGTCAACCAGATTTTTAGAACATCCTAAAGTAATAATATCTATTGTTTTTCTTTTCATGCATTTTCTCCAAACAAGGAATCAACGAATTCATTTTTACGGAATACCTGCAGGTCTTCCATGCCTTCGCCTAGTCCGATATACTTAACAGGAATCTTGAATTGATCGGAAATACCAATCACAACACCACCTTTAGCGGTTCCATCAAGCTTAGTGATGGCCATAGCGGTAACTTCCGTCGCCAAAGTAAATTGTTTGGCTTGCTCAAATGCATTTTGTCCGGTGGAACCGTCCAGTACCAATAAAACTTCATCCGGTGCATCAGGCACTACCTTTTTCATCACATTCTTAATTTTGGTCAACTCGTTCATTAAGCCTACCTTATTGTGCAGACGACCGGCTGTATCAATAATAACCACATCTGCGTTATTGGCAACGGCCGAACTAAGAGTGTCATAAGCCACAGATGCGGGATCTGCTCCCATTTTCTGTTTAACTACGGGAACTCCTACCCGTTCTCCCCAAATCATTAGCTGTTCCACAGCTGCAGCGCGGAAAGTGTCAGCGGCTCCCAAGTAAACGGATTTACCTGCTTTCTTGAATTGATAAGCCAGTTTACCAATGGTCGTAGTTTTACCTACCCCATTTACTCCCACAACCATAATGACATAAGGTTTTCTTGCGATGGGTACGTCGAAATCAGCTACATCACCCGAATTATTTTCAGTAAGCAGAGCTGCTATTTCGTCACGTAATATAAGATTCAGTTCCTGAGTATTTACATACTTATCTGCAGCAGCACGTTTTTCGATGCGCTTGATAATATTTAAAGTTGTTTCTACGCCGACGTCAGATGTAATCAGCACTTCTTCCAGATTATCTAATACTTCATCGTCTACTTTTGACTTGCCAGCCACAGCACGAGCTATTTTACTGAATACGCTCTCTTTGGTTTTAGATAATCCTTTATCTAAAGTTTCCTTCTTCTCCTTTGAAAAAAAACTAAAAAATCCCATATTTACACTTGTTTGTATAATACATTTGCTACAAAGATATAACAAAGGATTGGAAAAGTAAAAAAAGAAGCAATAAAAAATCCCCTCATTGTTCGCCAATGAGAGGATTTTGCAGTTATAGCGTATATGCTATTTCGATTATTTTTTGAAAAAGTCTTGTACTTTTTCGTTCGGAACCATTTGTTCATCAAAAACGTATGCTCCAGTTTTCGGAGATTTTACCATTTTGATAACCTTGGTATAAGCACGACCTTCTTTAGAACCTTCGTGCAAACTTGCTACTGTTTTCTTTGCCATGGGTTATACTACTTTATTATTTAATTTCCTTGTGTACTGTTACTCTCTTCAGAATCGGGTTGTATTTTTTCAACTCAAGTCTTTCTGTAGTATTCTTTCTGTTCTTAGTTGTGATATAACGAGATGTTCCCGGCATTCCACTGTCTTTGTGTTCTGTACATTCCAGAATCACTTGTACTCTGTTACCTTTTGCTTTCTTTGCCATTGTAAGTTTTCTCCTCTACGTTTAGCCGATTACTTTAATGCTTTTCCAATCACAATAACCTTTAGCCACTGCTTCAGTCAGCGCAGCATCCAGTCCTTTTTTGTTGATAATACGCAACCCGTTAGCGCAAAGGCTAAGGCTGATCCAACAATCCTGTTCTACATAATAGAACTTTTTGTTAAACAAGTTCAAATCAAAGGTTCTTTTAGTTCTTCTCTTTGAGTGTGAAACATTGTTGCCAATCATGGCTTTCTTTCCGGTAATTTGACAAATCTTCGACATTTCTATCTTATTTTTATAGTTTTATATCTATACTTATTTCAAACAGGACGCAAAGTAAGCACTTTTATCCGTATAAAACAAGAATTTCTTAAAATAATTCACTTTCAGGCACCTATTTTTCTTTATTTGAGTAAATCACGGAGCATTAATAGGGCATTATTGCCAGCTCTTTCAATGTTCATGCTTCTTCCGCGGTTTGTTTCTTGCTTGTAAGTATGAATTTCGTTTTTATAACCAGCAGCTATCCAAACAGTTCCCACCGGCTTTTCCGGAGTACCACCTCCAGGGCCTGCTATCCCTGAAGTAGCAACAGCGCAATCTGTTTTTAATGCTTTCATCGCACCTTTTACCATTTCAATCACAGTTTCCTCACTGACAGCTCCATATTGTTCCAAAGTTTCGGAGGAAACGTGCAAAAGCCCCATTTTCACTTCATTAGAGTAGGCCACTACACTTCCATTAAAATATTCAGAACTGCCGGCGATGGAAGTCAACCGTGCGGCAATACTCCCCCCGGTACAACTTTCTGCGGTGGAAACGGTCAATTTCTTCTTTTTTAAAAGCTCACCGACTATAACCTCCAATGGTGTATCTTCTTCACTGAAAATATCTTCACCAAGTATTTCCTCTAATTTTAACTTTTCACGTTCAAGAAGAACTTTTACTTCTTCTCTGTTTTGTCCTCGTCCGGTCAGTCTAAGACGAATAATGCCAAGTTTGGGTAGATATGCCAATTTAATGCATTCCGGTAAAGCGTTCTCCCACGATTCTAACTTTTCGGCTAATACAGATTCTGGATAGTGCTGTACGAGAAATGTTTGATGCATAATAACATCCGTTTGAAACCTATCGTGCAGCTTAGGTAACACGCTTTCTGTCATCACAGCAATCATCTCTTGTGGAACGCCCGGCATGGAAACAAGTACCTTGCCATCCCTCTCGAACCAACTGACAGAAGCACTTCCCACAGGGTTATTTATTACCATACAATCTTTCGGGACCATTGCCTGGCTTTTATTGAGTGCATTCATTGGTATTTTTCCTGCCAGTACCCGCTTTACGTTTTCGAATACTTCTTCGTTGAAAACCAGTTCCGTATGGAAGTATTTACATAAAGTCTGTTTGGTAATATCGTCTTTGGTAGGTCCGAGTCCTCCGGTTACTAAAACAATATTCACCCTTTCCATCGCATTATCAATCGCTTCCATGATTTCTTCTTCCCGGTCACGGATTGAAACAATACGAAGAACCTCAATACCTATTTTATTTAATTCCTGTCCCATCCAGGCAGAATTAGTATCGACAACCTGTCCTATCAGCAGTTCATCGCCAATGGTTATTATTTCGGCAAACATACTTCTTAGTTTTATCCTATTATATATAAGGTATACTTATTATAATGTCACACGCGAATAAGCCGGAAGATCAATAGAACAAAAATCCTTATCCAGGTATTTGAAATATCCGGTAATGGCGATCATGGCTGCATTATCAGTCGTATAACTGAATTTAGGGATAAAAATGTTCCAGCCATATTTCTCGGCATGTTCCCGGAAAGCATTACGCAATCCATTATTTGCAGAAACTCCTCCGGCCACAGCTATTTCATTAATCTTATATTCTTTGGCGGCTTTTCGTAATTTATCCATCAGAATATCCACTACAGTAGCCTCCAATGATGCTGCAAGATCTACTTTATGGTGTTCTATGAAATCAGGATCTTCCTTTAACCAGTCGCGTAATGAATATAAAAAGGAAGTTTTCAATCCGCTGAAGCTGTAATCTAAACCAGGAATATGCGGTTTGCTGAATGTAAAAGCTTTCGGATTTCCCTGACGAGCCAGTTTATCAATGATCGGTCCGCCGGGATAACCAAGTCCCATCACTTTAGAGCATTTATCAATAGCTTCACCTGCGGCATCGTCAATAGTCTGTCCAAGAATCTCCATATCATTATAGGCTTTGACCAGTATGATTTGTGAATTTCCTCCAGATACCAGCAAACAGAGAAATGGGTAAACAGGTTGTCTCTCTTCTTCTCCTTCCGCTTTAATAAAATGAGCTAAAACATGTCCGGTCAAATGATTAACATCAATCATTGGGATGTTTAAAGAACGAGCGAATCCTTTTGCAAAGGAGACTCCAACAAGCAAAGACCCCATCAATCCCGGTCCGCGAGTGAAAGCTACCGCGCTCAACTCTTCTTTGGTGACGCCGGCACGTTTTAATGCTTCATGTACTACCGGTACGATGTTTTGTTGGTGTGCCCGTGAAGCCAACTCGGGTACTACTCCACCGTATGCTTCATGTACGGCTTGACTTGATACCACATTTGACAGCAAATAACCATCCTTGATTACGGCTGCCGACGTATCGTCACAGGAGGATTCAATTCCTAAAATTATTGCACTCATAAGTATTTAAACTATTAAACGGTGCAAAAGTAATCATAAAACTACGATTCGTAACGAACTATTTTATATTTTTGTCCGCAAAATAAAAGTTATCGCATATCAGAACGCTGAAAAAGACTGTACGCTGGGTAGTAGGTATTGTACTGGGAGTATATATCGGGACTATTGTTTTGCTGAATATACCAAACATTCAGCAAGCAATGAGTGTATTTGTAGCTGAAGAACTTTCTGAAGTTTTAAATACAAAGGTAGTGATTGGTAGAATTAATATGGGTCTATTGAACCGTATTATTATTGATGATGTATTGCTTGACGATCAGAGTGGTCAGGAAATGCTCAAAGTCACACGTTTGTCTGCCAAGTTCGATATTATGCCCTTTTTTAAAGGAAAGATATCCATTAGCAGTGTCCAGCTTTTCGGATTTAATATCAATCTCCGGAAAGAGACTCCGGATTTCCCTCCTAATTTTAAGTTTGTTTTGGATGCTTTTGCTTCCAAAGATACCGTGAAGAAAGAAAACTCCCTTGATTTGCGTATTAATTCCATCCTGATTCGTCGTGGAAGGATGTCTTATCATGTGTTGTCGGAAGAAGAAACACCGGGGAAATTTAATGCTAAGCATATTCAGCTTCAAAATATCATCGCTAATATATCGCTGAAGGCATTAAGTAAGGACTCTTTGAATTTAGGGATCAAGCGATTGAGCCTTGATGAAAAAGCATCCGGCTTCTCTTTGAAAAAAATGAGTTTGAAACTGGTTGCCAATAACAAGCAGACAAACATTGATAATTTTACAATAGAATTGCCCGAAACCTCTCTCAAGCTCGATACCATTCATTTGGAGTATGATAGTTTGAAAGCTTTTGACCGTTTTACAGAACAGGTGCATTTCTCTTTCCGTACTTTGCCATCGCAAGTTACTTTAAAAGATATTTCTCCTTTTGTCCCTATCCTCTCGCATTTCAAGGAACCGGTGACGTTGGATATGGAGGTGAAGGGAACTGTGGATCAGTTGACTTGTTCGCATCTGGAGATTACAGCCGATGACCGTCAGTTCCGTCTGCGAGGAGATGTATCGCTTCAGGACTTATCGCATCCACAAGATGCGTATGTATATGGAACCCTTTCCGAACTTTCGGCCAATACGCGCGGAGTCGGTTTTTTAGTGCGTAATTTGAATCCTAATTATAATGGAGTTCCTCCTCTTCTCGAACGTTTGGGCAACGTGAGTTTCCAGGGAGAAATTTCGGGATACTTCACGGACTTAGTTACTTATGGACAATTACAAACGAGTCTTGGAAATGTAAAGACCGACTTAAAATTGAGTTCTGATAAGACAAAAGGATTGTTTGCGTATTCCGGAGCTGTCAAAACAGAGGATTTTCAACTAGGTAAATTATTGGATAATGAGGAATTGGGAGAAATTACTTTCAATCTGGATGTACATGGCCGGCATATTGCTGACCACTTGCCTGCCGTAGAATTGAAAGGACTGATTGCTTCGATAGATTATAGCAGATATAGATATGAAAATATCACACTGGACGGAGAATACAAACAAGGCGGATTTAATGGAAAGATTGCGTTGGATGATCCTAATGGCTCTATTTATCTGAATGGAGACGTAAATGTTGCATCCAAAGTTCCTACTTTTAATTTTCTTGCAGTAGTCAATAAAGTACGCCCACATGATTTGAATCTTACGACCAAATATCCTGATGCAGAGTTCTCTTTAAAACTGAAAGCCAATTTTACAGGTGGATCAGTGGATGAGATGATTGGAGAAATCAATGTGGATAGCTTGGAATTTACAGCTCCGGATAAAGCATATTTCATGCAGAATATGAATATCCGGGCAACCAAACAAAATGGAGAAAATCAGCTTAGATTGACTTCCGAATTCCTGAAAGCAAGCATAGAGGGAAAATTCCAATATCACACATTGCCTGCCAGTATTCTGAATATTATGCGGAAATATGTGCCGTCTTTGATATTACCTCCCAAGAAGCCGATTGAAACCCATAATAACTTTTTGTTTGATATACATATATATAATACGGACATTTTATCTACGATATTTGATATACCGTTAACGGTATATACTCATTCTACGTTGAAGGGATATTTTAATGATGCTTTACAACGCTTGCGTGTAGAGGGATATTTTCCCCGTCTGCAATATAAGAACAACTATATTGAGTCAGGTATGATTCTGTGCGAGAATCCGGCAGATCATATTCATGCACGGGTTCGTCTGACTAATTTGAAAAAGAAAGGGGCAGTCAATCTATCTCTGGATGCACAAGCTAAAGATGACAATGTCAGTACGACTTTGGATTGGGGAAATAATGCTGCAGCAACATATAGCGGGAAATTAGCAGCTGTTGCCAAATTTCTACGTACAAGTGGAGAAAAGTCATTGTTGAAAGCGATGGTGGATGTGAAGCCTACTGATGTTATTTTAAATGATACTCTCTGGAAGATACATCCTTCGCAGGTGGTGGTCGATTCCGGACGAGTGGATGTGAATAATTTCTATTTTAGTCATCAGGATAGGTATGTACGTATTAACGGCCGGCTTTCCGAGAATCCTAAAGATACTGTAAAGGTTGATCTAAAGGATATAAATATGGGATATGTATTTGATATTGCAAGTATATCCGACGATGTAAATTTTGAGGGCGATGCAACAGGAACGGCTTATGCAAGCGGAGTGTTTAAAAAGCCTATCATGAATACCCGTTTATTTATAAAGAATTTCTCACTCAATCACGGTCGTTTGGGTGAACTGGATATATATGGTGAGTGGGATAATGAAAACAGAGGTATCCGGTTGGATGCATCCATTCAGGATATATCTCCTTCTCCGTCGCGTGTCACGGGTATTATTTATCCATTAAAACCCGAGAGCGGACTTGATTTAAATATTGAAGCAAATGAATTGAATCTGAAATTCCTCGAACATTATATGAAGTCTATTGCCAATGATATTAAAGGGCGAGGAACAGGAAAAGTACATTTCTATGGAAAATTTAAAGGATTGAACCTGGATGGTGCGGTTATGACAGATGCATCCATGAATTTTGATATTTTAAACACACATTTTGCGGTAAAAGATACTATTCATTTGGCTCCTACCGGATTGACATTCAATAATATACATATCTCTGATATGGAAGGGCATTCGGGGAGAATGAATGGATATTTGCATTTCCAGCATTTTAAGAACCTAAACTATCGTTTCGAGATACAGGCAAATAATATGCTTGTGATGAACACAAAAGAATCGACAGATATGCCTTTCTATGGTACGGTATATGGTACCGGGAATGTATTGCTCTCTGGAAACGCCATACAGGGGCTCGATGTAAATGTGGCCATGACTACAAATCGAAATACTACCTTTACCTATATTAATGGTAGTGTAGCATCGGCTACTAGCAATCAGTTTATCAAATTCGTGGATAAAACACCTCGTCGTACTATCCAGGATTCTGTTCAAGTAATCTCATATTACGAACAAATACAGCAAAAACGTCAGGAGGAGGAAGAGCAGAAAACAGATATCCGTTTGAATATTCTCGTGGATGCAACTCCCGATGCCACCATGCGAATCATTATGGACCCTATTGCCGGAGATTATATCAGCGGAAAAGGTACGGGAAATATCCGGACGGAATTTTATAATAAGGGCGATGTGAAAATGTTTGGTAATTACCGGATCAATCAAGGAGTATATAAATTTAGTTTGCAGGAAGTGATTCGTAAAGACTTTATTATCAAAGATGGAAGTACAATAACGTTCAATGGTGCACCTTTGGATGCTAACATGGACATACAAGCTTCATATACAGTGAACTCTGCCTCTTTGAATGATTTGATACCGGATGCTTCGGCTATTATACAACAACCCAATGTGCGTGTAAATTGTATCATGAATCTAAGTGGTATGCTGGTACGACCGACTATCAAACTGGGTATTGAGCTTCCGAATGAAAGAGATGAAATACAAACATTGGTACGTAATTATATCAGTACGGAAGAGCAAATGAATATGCAGATTCTTTATTTGCTGGGTATTGGCAAGTTCTATACGGAAGATGCCCGTAATAATAATCAGAATTCGAATGTGATGTCATCGGTGCTCTCATCTACTCTCTCCGGCCAGTTGAACAATGCACTTTCACAGGTCTTTGAAACGAATAACTGGAATATCGGTACGAATTTGAGTACGGGTGATAAGGGTTGGACAGACATGGAAGTAGAAGGTATTTTGTCGGGACAATTATTGAATAACCGTTTATTGATAAACGGAAACTTCGGTTATCGGGATAATCCGATGGCTAATACTAACTTTGTAGGAGACTTTGAAGCAGAATGGCTGATTACCCGTTCGGGAGATATTCGTTTGAAGGCTTATAATGAGACAAATGACCGTTATTACACAAAAACAAACTTGACTACACAAGGTGTAGGTATCATGTATAAAAAGGATTTCAATAAATGGAGTGATCTATATTTCTGGAATAAATGGCGGTTACGCAATAAGCGGAAACGGGAAGAAGCTGAAAAGGTGAAACCGCAACAAACGGACAGCATCACTGATAAAACTGCTAAATCGGCAGTGAAAAGAAAACGTGTACAGGAGCAGTAAAAAATAATAAACGATGACATATCCCCCAGGAATTATGTCATCGTTTGTTGTTTGTGAGAATTATGTTTCAGAATTATGCACTTTGACCTATGAAAGGACAGTACCGTTCTCGCCTATGTTTACTACTTTATCTACATCCCCCTTCTCAAGTTCAATTCGATAA
The DNA here is from genome assembly GCF_000157055.1 of Bacteroides sp. 2_2_4. NCBI lineage: Bacteria > Pseudomonadati > Bacteroidota > Bacteroidia > Bacteroidales > Bacteroidaceae > Bacteroides > Bacteroides sp. 2_2_4. The sequence continues at coordinate 34,605 of NZ_EQ973359.1, forward strand.
TATATGCTACCATCTGCTTTTTCAATATACTCCGCTTCGTCAAAACGATATTCTCCATATTGATTATTGAGAGTATTGTTTACTGCTTCAGGCAATTCATTCTGACGTATTTCCCATGAAGTAGAATACCAATTTCCAGTCTGGTTGAACAATACATCTTTGGGGATTCCATTATGAATGATATCTACCTCTGTATATCCAGAATCCCAATCATTTCTATCATCCTCAACGTCTACTTCCATGATTCTTGCATTCGGATACTTTTCATTGATGAAGTTTTTCATAGCTTCAGTCAATTGTACAGGAAGATGTTCGTTGTTATCATCATCAGTGTCTACAATGCTTTTAATCAGAGTTCCATCAGCAGAATAATACAAATCGACCTCCTGATTCTGCTTTTCGACTTCAATTACGAAAACAGTTTCAACGCCTGTCCGTTCCAGTTTGTCTATATCATCCCGCTTCCATGAGGCATATTCGCTGTTCTCAAAAGACATTTTTACTGCTTGTGGTAATGCATTGTAAGGAATGTCCGTTTCTGTCATTTGCCATTTACCATCTTGGGTGAACCATGCAGATGCTTCATATCCGTCATAGAAATCTGCTACATAATATCCAGACTTAGTTTCCCACTTCACATTTGCAGCATTAGGGAATTTGGATGAAAATGCACTTTGAAGTTCGGCAGGAACAGCTATTGAACCATCGTCATCGTTGTCACAACTTTGCAGACTCCATGTGACGCTTAGTGCCAGTAAAAGTGTATAAATCTTTAGTTTCATCTTTGTTCAATTTAAATAGGTTTAGAAATCAATATCAATCAAATTAAATTTCAGGTCAAACTTCAGTTCCGTACGGTTGGACAGTTTTACTTCATAATCTTTCTTATCTCTCTCAATTTTTAGAATTTTAGCATCAGGGTAATTGGTCGCTACGTATTTCTGAATAGCTGCCGGAATAATTGCTGTAGGTACAGAACTATATTTGCAGTTCACTTCTTCCCAGTTACCTTTGTTGTCAAACTCTACTTTATCGCCATTCGTGAAAATCACTTCATAACTTTTATAGAAGAAATCACTTTCCATTTTGGCTAATGCTACTTTGCTGTCGGCAAAATGCTGTTTGATAAACTGCTGTGCCGGTTGTGGCATTTGAGTTACCTGGATTGGTTTGTCGTCATCTGCACGAGCTACTGTTTGCAAAGTGAAAAGACACACTAATAAGAATACTAACTTTTTCATAATCGTTGTTTTTTAATATTGGTTTTTACTATTATTATTAATTTGATAATGCAAAGATGAGAGGAGAATCTGAAAAGATTTGGGAATTTTGAGAATTTCCGAAAAAAAATCGAAAAAATATAGTGACGCTATCCGGTTAACATAGCGTCACTATATATAAAGGATACCGTCACCATCCTATAGGGATAGTGTCACTATAATTTCTTCCTGAAATTAGATTCTTTAGGATTCTTTTAAAACTACTAATAGATACATCGTTTATTTTTGCACACACAAATTTGACAATATTCATATTAAACAACCATAAGAACTTTTGTATGACTATGAGAACAAATTATTTTTTATTATTAGCTATTCTATTGGGGATTATCCCTATGAGTTACACGCACGCCAATGATTCAATACCTAAGAGCGTGATTCTGTACACACCTTACACAAAAATCTCCGTATCTCCCGGAGCGTCAATTGACTACAGTATCGATCTTATCAACAACACAGACCAGTTGATGAATGCGAATCTTTCTGTCAGCGGATTGTCCGCCAGTTGGAAACACGAAATGAAATCCGGTGGCTGGAGCCTTAGCCAACTATCGGTACTTCCCAAAGAGAAAAAGACTTTCAATTTAAAAGTCGAAGTCCCATTAAAAGTGAATAAAGGTAATTATCACTTTGTAGTATATGCCGGAAACGCCAAACTTCCATTGGATGTGGTGGTTGCTCAAAAAGGAACATACCAGACTGAATTTACTACCGACCAACCCAACATGCAGGGAAATTCCAAATCAACCTTCACTTTCAGCGCCACTTTAAAGAATCAGACTGCCGACCAGCAGCTATATGCTTTGATGGCTAATGCACCCAGAGGTTGGAATGTAGTTTTTAAACCTAATTATAAGCAAGCCACTTCTGCACAAGTGGAAGCCAACAGTACCCAAAATGTAAGTATAGATATTACTCCTCCTGCCAATGTAGAAGCCGGCAGTTACAAAATTCCGGTACGCGCCGCTACAGGTACCACTTCCGCTGAATTGGAACTGGAAGTGGTTGTTACCGGCTCTTATCAAATGGAACTGACTACTCCCCGTGGGTTATTGAGCACAGATGTCACAGCAGGTGATATAAAGAAAATAGAACTGGAAGTCAGAAATACAGGTTCTTCATTACTGAAAGATATTCAGCTGTCTGCTAATAAACCTGCTGACTGGGAAGTAACTTTCGAACCTTCAAAAATCGATGCACTAAAAGCCGGAGAGACATCAACGGTTATGGCTACTTTGAAAGCTTCTAAAAAAGCATTGCCAGGCGACTATGTGACTACCATCATGGCAAAAACTCCTGAAGTAAATGCAGATGCGCAGTTCAGAGTTGCAGTAAAAACTCCGATGATATGGGGATGGGTAGGCGTTCTTATCATTATTGCCACCATCGGCGTGGTTTACTATCTGTTCCGTAAATATGGAAGGAGGTAAATTATGGGCGAACAAGTGATCGTACTTACCGATTTGACCAAACAATACGGTAATTTCACTGCTGTAGATCATATTCGCCTGAATATCCGGAAAGGAGAAATCTTCGGATTACTGGGACCGAATGGTGCTGGAAAATCAACTACTATCTTAATGATGTTGGGATTGACAGAGCCTACTTCGGGAACAGTTGAAATTTGTGGAATCAATTCTACTACACACCCCATTGAAGTAAAAAGGAAAATTGGGTATTTGCCAGAAGATGTAGGATTCTATGATGATATGACAGGACCGGAGAATTTGATCTATACAGCGCGATTAAATGGTATTTCTGATAAAGAGGCAAAAACCAAGGCTATGGAACTGATGAAGCGGGTAGGCCTTGAAGATCAGTTAGCCAAAAAGACAGGGAAATACTCTCGTGGTATGAGACAGCGGTTGGGATTGGCTGATGTACTTATTAAAAATCCGAAGATTATTATTCTCGATGAGCCGACTTCAGGGATTGACCCTGCAGGTGTTCAGGAATTTATCGAACTGATTCGCTGGTTGAGTAAAGAAGAAGGACTGACAGTGCTTTTCTCTTCCCATCATCTGGATCAGGTACAGAAAGTGTGCGACCGGGTAGGTTTGTTCAGTAATGGCCAATTACTTGCTTTGATTGATATGGCAGAATTGAAAGATAAGAAGCAGGAATTGTCTGATATTTATAACCATTATTTTGAGGAAGGAGGAGAAAGACATGAATAAAGTCAATCATCCTTTTTGGGTTATCGTCAACAAGGAAATTTCCGATCATGTCAAAAGTTGGCGTTTTATTATACTAATAGGTATTATAGCACTTACCTGTATGGGGTCGCTATATACAGCACTCACCAATATTAGTGAAGCCATCAAACCTAATGATCCGGACGGTTCGTTTCTTTTCTTGAAGTTGTTTACGGTTTCAGATGGGACTCTCCCCTCTTTTGTGCTGTTTATTAACTTCTTAGGTCCCCTATTGGGAATCGCTTTGGGATTTGATGCAGTCAATTCCGAACAAAATAAAGGAACATTGAGCCGTATGCTGTCCCAGCCTATTCATCGCGATTGCATTATCAATGCGAAGTTTGTGGCTGCTTTGATTGTGATAGGTATCATGTTGTTTGTATTGGGCTTTCTGGTGATGGGATGTGGGCTGATTGCTATTGGTATTCCTCCTACGGCAGAAGAGTTTTGGAGAATTGTTTTCTTCATCATTACCAGTATCTTTTATGTAGCATTCTGGTTGAATCTGGCTATTCTGTTCTCACTCCGTTTCCGTCAGGCAGCGACTTCTGCCTTAGCATCTGTGGCTGTTTGGCTGTTTTTTAGTGTATTCTATACCATGATTGTTAATTTGGTGGCAAAAGGGTTGAGTCCGTCACAGATGGCATCACCTTATCAGATTATCAGTTATCAGAAGTTTATTCTAGGGTTGATGCGTTTGGCACCGAGTGAACTGTTTAATGAAGCTACCACCACACTATTGATGCCTTCTGTCAGAAGTTTGGGGCCATTGACTATGGAACAGGTACAGGGAGCTATCCCTAGTCCGCTCCCATTGGGACAAAGTCTTTTAGTTGTATGGCCACAGTTGACCGGATTGATTGCGGCAACGGTTATTTGCTTCGCTATTTCTTATATCATGTTTATGAGGAGAGAAATACGATCCCGATAACCTGCTCACTATAAAAGACGCAGAGGACACGGAGAAACAGGTGAATGGATATACCTGACAAATTGGTTTTATGATAACCGACAGGTCGTTCACTTAAAATCCGTGTCCTCTGTGTTTTTCAGATGAATCTTATGATTGGGAAATCTCGAAGCAATGTTCATTCTGCTCGAAGTAATATTTTATATTCAGATGTTGCAAACGACAGATGGAATCGGCTATAGCTAATCCCAGCCCTGTAGATCCTTCTTTTTTGCTACCCTGATAGAAACGTTCGAAGATATGTTCCTTGTTCAGCGGATGTTCCACTCCCGAATTTCGGAAAGTAATACCGTTCTTAGTAACGGTGATTCGGATATGTCCTCCATCAATATTATGTACAAATGCATTTTTCAGGAGGTTAGTGAGCAAAGCAACAGCCAGGGATTCGTTCATTGTCACCTTGAAAACGCCTTGTTCATCTATCGTGACTTCTATGTTGCGATAATCATAAACTTCTTCGTAATCTTGCAGATATTGTTTGAGAAGTACATTGAGTTCCAATTCTTTGGTATCCGTAAACTGACCATTATCAATCTTGGAAAGCAATAATAGGGATTTGTTTAATTTAGTAATGTATTCTAAAGTCTGATGCGTTTTCATCAGTTCTTCCAGTTGTTTTTCTGATAGCGAATCATCTTCCATCAACATTTCCAATCGATTACGGCAGATAGCAAGTGGAGTTTGTATCTCGTGTGAAGCATTTCCGATAAACTGTTTTTGTTGTTCGAACATCTGCTCCGTACGTTCCACATAACGAATGGCAGCCTCATTTAATTTCCGGAATTCCGTGATTTGAGTATCGTTACTCAAAGGTTTATTTCTTTTTCCTGTTTGATAACCGTCCAGCCAGTGTAGAAGTACATAGAGCGGTCGCATATTCCGGTAAAATACCCATACGGAAATGATAATAATGCAGAATAATAAAGCTACATATAGAAATATAATCCACATTTGGATGGCATCTCTCAAATCATCTTTTTCAATGCTGGGGGTCGATACTGTCAGTTCGTGGTATCGTCCTTCATCATCTTTAAAGATAGTAGTAAGAATACGTGCCGGCTCGGTCTCTCCTTTTTCTTCAATGTATACCATAGAGTCTTTATACTGAATATCCTCCCGGCTTTCCGCATACTCTTTGCTTACTTCCATCATATAATATTGATTGTTGGAGCCATTGGTTTTAGAAGGTAGCTCCTCTCCTGCCAATGCCCGGATAATGATGGTTTCCGAATAATCTTCCAAAGCATCATCCACTTCATCGTTGACTTCATCGATCATCGTAACATAAAAGAAGATAGCCCAGACCGTCAGTATGAGAGTCAGAGCAAGGGTAATACGAAGAATGATGTAATATATTAATTTCATGGACAATAATCTCTTTCCTTTTTATTCTACTATCATTTTATACCCAAATCCATAGACTGCTTTAATTTCAATAGTTGCACCCGAATCCTTGAGCTTTTTGCGAAGATTCTTGATTTGTGCATATATGAAGTCAAAATTATCGACCTGATCGATATGGTCTCCCCACACTGATTCGGCCAAAGTGTTTTTATTGATTAATCTCCCAGGGCGATTGATAAAATATAACAGGATATCATATTCTTTTCTATTTAGTTCCACTTCCTGCTCGTTGACAAATACACGATATTTATCCGGTTCTATCCGTACGTTGCCTTGGCGGATATCAATCTCTCCATCATGCTGATGGCGACGAATCACGCTTTTAATTCGTGCATTTAGTTCAACCAAATGAAATGGCTTTGGCAAATAATCGTCCGCTCCCAGTTCTAATCCCAAAACTTTGTCTTCCAGAGAGTCTTTCGCGGAAATAATAATCACGTTCTCCCGCTTATGGAGAGCTTTCAGTCGTTCAAGAAGATCAAGTCCGCTTCCGTCCGGTAGCATGATGTCCAATAAGATACAATCATAGTCGTAATCTTCAATTTTGCGTAGAGCAGAATTGAAGTCACTGGCTGTTTCTACAACGTAACGTTCTTTTTCAAGTGAACATTGAATCAGTTCTCTCAAAGAGGGTTCGTCTTCTACAATCAATATCTTCATAATTTTGTCTCCTTTCTTTTTTACATACTACAAAGAAAAGGGATATTTCTGAAATAAAACTGAAATGGATTGAAAAAAGAGCTTGAAATAACTATTGAATGTCTAATGAACTGTTAGGACAGGCCATAAATAATATAATATGGAAGGAAAAAAAGAAAAGGATGAAAGCGATTGAGCCGTTTCCATCCTTTTTATAATTATGTGCGAATTTTGTTTAATAAGAACGTGCAAATATCACGCGGCAAGCAGATGGTTTACCTGTTACCATACATTTACCAGGTTCTTTGTCTCCCGGAACAAATGACTCGAACGGAATACAACGAATGGTTGCTTTAGTTTCTTCCTTAATTTTTTCTTCGGTTTCAGTAGTTCCATCCCAATGAGCCAGAATAAATCCGCCTTCTTCGATTTTTTCTTTAAATTCGTCATAGGTGTCTACTGTTGTAATCTTGGAGTTACGGTAGTCCAATGCTTTCTTGTAGATATTAGCTTGCATTTCTTCAAGCAAATTCTGAACGTATGTTTCAATGCCTTCACAAGTAACCGTTTCTTTTTCCAGTGTATCACGGCGCATCACTTCCATAGTGTTGTTTTCAAGATCGCGACCACCCATAACCAAACGAACAGGTACACCCTTCAATTCATAATCAGCGAATTTGAAGCCCGGGCGTTTGTTATCTGCATTATCATATTTCACAGAGATACCCAATGCTTTCAACTTAGCTACAATGCCTTCTACTTTAGCGTCAATTTGTTTCAGTTGTTCGTCATTCTTATAGATAGGAACGATTACTACCTGAATCGGAGCCAAATGTGGAGGTAATACCAATCCGTTGTCATCCGAGTGAGTCATAATCAATGCACCCATCAAACGAGTAGAAACACCCCATGAAGTAGCCCAAACATACTCCAACTTGTTTTCCTTGTTAACGAACTGAACATCGAATGCCTTTGCAAAGTTTTGTCCCAGGAAGTGGGAAGTACCACTTTGCAATGCTTTTCCGTCCTGCATCATGGCTTCTATTGTGTAAGTGTCAAGTGCACCTGCAAAACGTTCATTGGCTGATTTCACTCCCTTTACAACGGGAACAGCCATATATTTTTCTGCAAATTCACCATATACATTCAACATTCTGATTGCTTCTTCCTCTGCTTCTTCACGGGTAGCATGAGCGGTATGTCCCTCTTGCCACAGGAATTCGGCAGTACGCAGGAAAAGACGGGTACGCATTTCCCAACGGAAAACATTCGCCCATTGGTTGCAGAGAATAGGCAGGTCACGGTATGACTGAATCCAGTTCTTATAAGTATTCCAGATGATTGTTTCTGATGTCGGACGGATAATCAATTCCTCTTCCAATTTAGCTGCAGGATCTACTACAACTCCTGAACCGTCTTCCGCATTCTTCAAACGATAATGTGTTACTACGGCACACTCTTTCGCAAACCCTTCTACGTGTTCTGCTTCGCGGCTTAAGAATGATTTCGGGATTAATAGCGGGAAGTATGCATTTACGTGTCCTGTTTCCTTGAACATGTCGTCCAATTGACGTTGCATTTTCTCCCAGATAGCGTATCCGTAAGGCTTAATCACCATACATCCGCGCACAGCAGACTGTTCTGCCAAATCAGCTTTTACCACCAAATCGTTATACCACTGTGAGTAGTTTTCACTACGTTTGGTAAGGTCTTTCAGTTCTTTTGCCATTATATTTTTCTATTTAAAGTTTTCTTGAGTGTTAAAACAGGGTGCAAAAATACGAAAAATGCATGAACTGCCCTATTCTTCATGCATTAATTTTCTAAAGTCATGTACTTCTATATTACATATCTCATTTTTCATATTCGTTATATAGTTGCATCCGCGACTGTGCTTGTTCAGCATAGCGCTTTTTTGAGAACTAAAGGCACTATGATCCGATGAAAAAGTTTTACGCAAAAGAAATAAGCCTTTCCTACCCAATTATGGTATTTTACTAATGTGGTAACCTCAATCATTTGTTTTCCTGTTTCCAATGGCGTAATGAAAATATCGACATAAAACAATAAATGTTTATCGTCTTTTCTCATAATTGCTTCTTGCTTGTCTTCCTCTATAATAAGTTCTTCACTTTCAATAGCTTTAGTTTCTATACCGAAAGGTTTGACTAAACAGGCCCTTATTGCATACAACATTCGGAGCCAAGCGGGGTTATGAGCAAAGACTTTTAAAATAATATCTTTAGGAGACAAACGATTTTCTGTAACTTCTATGGAAAAACTGTCACTGTAATCTACGGGGAGATATTTCTCTATTTTCTTAGCCATATTGGTTATTCAATTAGGGTTATTCTACAATATGTTCAGTTTAGGTTTCGTCCGATAATAGATAAAACCATAGAAAAGGGGGCTTGAAAAATAAAAAATCAGGCAGTTTTTTTTAAGATAACCACCTGATTTTCAAAAGAGCGGTAAACGAGGCTCGAACTCGCGACCCCCAGCTTGGGAAGCTAGTGCTCTACCAACTGAGCTATTACCGCATATTTACTGCATTTCTCGACTCAAAAGCCTTATGAAATGGTGATGCAAAGGTAAACATAATTTTTATATCTCAAATAAAATCGCAGAAATTTTAATGCAAGAAAAAAGAGAAATTAAAGCCTCTTCAATTCTTTTGTTTTGATGAAAAACAACCGGATATGAAAAAACGCATATTAGTAGCCCGTATAATTAAAAAATATACAGATTGGCGATAGTCGCTATAGAAAAAATTCCAGGATTTCCGGTTAATAAGATTCAGATATAAACTATTTTAGTGAATAATCTATCACTAGGTTCTAAATAGAGAATGAATATTGAATATGTGAGAACAAAGTTGCTTATATTATTTCAAATTAACAGATTTAGTTTCTAGCAAAATAAATAAGATTTAGAGACAAACTGGTACTTTATGGGCTGTTTGGTAGCTTTCTTTTAAAGGGAGAACACGCTTCTCACCGACCAACGGTTGGTTCCATTTAAAGGAACAGAGCTTTTCCTTTAAAGAAACAACTCCAATATGCATTTATATTTTGTATAATCAAGTAGTTTATATCCATTAATAACACGCTTATTGCATATACTTGCATTATTTTATGCATCATTTTTTCTATCTGATAGAAATGATACAAACGTGATTCAAAGAGAAGATGAAAAATAGAACATCTTATAAAAAAGCGTTGAAACCTTCTTTTGTTGTATTGCTATATTCTTTCTGATGAACAAACCTCTCTTTTCATCTGTTAGAATATCTCAAATTCAGATATAACCTAACCAGTATGAAAAAAAATAAGCGACTTTGTATACTATTGACTTTGTATTTTTCCATCGGTCAGATAGATGCACAGATACCATTAAGTTTCGAAGAATCACTGCATCTGTTGAATCAAGGAAATCAGAGTCTGAAAATAGCGGATAAGAGTATTGAGATTGCGAAGGCTGAACGTGATAAGTTGAATGCTTTTTGGTATCCCAGTCTTCAGTATACAGGTGCGTTTGTACACATGTCGGAGAAGATCGAAGTTAAACAGCCTTTATCGCAGTTTACCGATCCGGCTAAAGACTTTGTACATTCCATTATTCCGGATGACCAAATCATTTCGTCTATACTGGATCAAATTGGGGCAAATACCCTTATATTTCCTTTGACTCCAAGAAATTTGACAACTGTTGATTTATCAGCCGAGTGGGTACTCTTTTCCGGTGGTAAGCGTTTTCATGCCACCAACATCGGAAGAACGATGGTTGATCTGGCACGGGAAAGTCGGGCACAGGCATCGGCCAATCAGCAAAGTTTATTGGTTGAAAGCTATTACGGGCTTCGACTGGCACAACAAATTGTGACGGTTCGTGAAGAAACCTACAACGGATTGAAGAAACATTATGAAAATGCCTTGAAGTTAGAGGCAGCAGGAATGATTGACAAAGCAGGAAGGCTTTTTGCCCAGGTAAATATGGATGAAGCCAAACGTGCATTGGAAGCTGCGCGAAAAGAAGAAACAGTAGTGCAAAGTGCCTTAAAGGTTTTGCTGAATAAAAAGGATGCAGATGCCAATATCATTCCTACCTCTCCCCTTTTTATGAATGATTCATTGCCACCTAAAATGCTATTTGATCTTTCGGTAAACAGTGGGAACTATACACTCAACCAATTACAGCTGCAGCAGCATATTGCCAAACAAGAAGTGCGGATTGCTCAAAGCGGCTATTTGCCGAATATAGCCCTTTTTGGAAAACAGACCTTATATTCGCATGGTATTCAGAGTAATTTATTACCGCGTACCATGGTAGGCATTGGTTTTACATGGAACCTCTTTGACGGACTGGATCGTGAAAAAAGAGTGCGGCAATCGAAATTAACGGAACAAACTCTGGCTTTAGGGCAGATGAAAGCCCGTGATGATCTGGCTGTTGGGGTAGATAAGCTTTATACGCAGCTGGAAAAGGCACAGGATAATGTAAAAGCTTTAAATGCAACGATTGCCTTAAGTGAAGAATTGGTACGCATCCGAAAGAAATCATTTACAGAAGGGATGGCAACTTCTACCGAAGTTATTGATGCTGAAACCATGCTTGCCAGTGTAAAAGTGGCTCGCCTGGCAGCATATTATGAATATGATGTGGCACTAATGAATCTACTCTCGCTTTGTGGCACACCGGAACAATTTGCAAACTATCAACCTAAACCGTAACAAACAATGAAACCAACTAGTAAAACCCTATCATGGGCTTTTGTCATCATTCTTCTGGCTGTCGGTATTTTCACCGGCTTGGGAGTTATATTAATGCATAAACAGCCGCTGGTCTTGCAAGGACAAGCTGAAGCAACAGAAATCCGTATCAGTGGGAAACTTCCCGGCCGTATCGACACTTTCTTCGTTCAGGAGGGAGACTGGGTACACCGGGGAGATACTCTTGTCGTCATTAATAGCCCTGAAGTACATGCCAAGTATCAACAAGTGAATGCCTTGGAACAGGTGGCAGTACAACAGAACAAGAAAATAGATGCCGGAACCCGTCGTCAGATCGTGGCTACTGCACTGCAATTATGGAATAAAACGAAGAGCGATCTTACTCTCGCCCAGACAACTTACAACCGTATTCTTACTTTATATAAGGACAGTGTCATTACTTCTCAAAGAAAGGATGAAGTAGAAGCTATGTATAAAGCGGCTGTAGCAGCCGAACGTGCTGCCTATGAACAGTATCAGATGGCTGTAGATGGTGCACAAAAAGAAGATAAAGCGTCTGCTGCCAGCATGGTGGATGCTGCTCGAAGCACAGTGGATGAAGTCTCGGCTTTGCTGGTCGATGCTCGGTTGACCGCTCCGGAAAACGGTCAGATAGCAACAATCTTCCCTAAACGTGGAGAGTTGGTTGCACCGGGAACTCCCATTATGAATTTGGTGGTGGTGGATGATATACATGTTGTTCTTAACGTGCGGGAAGATCTGATGCCGCAATTTAAAATGGACGAAACATTTGTTGCGGATGTGCCCGCTATCGGTAAAAAAAATATTGAATTCAAAATCTATTATATTAGTCCGCTAGGCAGTTTTGCTACCTGGAAATCAACCAAGCAAACCGGAAGTTATGACTTACGTACCTTTGAGATTCATGCCCGTCCAACCCAAAAGGTGGATGACTTGCGTCCCGGCATGTCCGTGTTATTGACTTTAGATTAATCGACATCAAATAAACCAGAGAATGGATGAATCACAAACATATTCCCCTTTTCGTTCCGTACTGCTCAGAGAGTGGTGGCGAATGACTTCACGGCGCCTTTATTTTGGTGTCTGCATTGTCTTGCCATTGTTCACCCTTTTCTTTATGGCTACGATCTTTGGTAACGGACAGATGGAAAACATTCCTATTGGTATTGTCGATCAGGATAATACTGCTACTTCCCGGACGATAGTCAGGAATATTTCTGCCGTACCAACTTTTAAAGTGACAAAGCATTTTGTAAATGAAGCAGCTGCCCGTGAATCTGTGCAAAAGAAAGAGATTTATGGATATCTTTCCATACCTCCCCAATTTGAACAGAATGCGATTACCGGAAAGAATGCAACACTCTCCTACTATTATCATTATGCATTAATGTCGGTAGGTGGTGAGTTGATGGCGGCATTCGAAACTTCCTTAGCTCCGGTGGCTCTTTCTCCTGTGGTGATGCAAGCGATGGCACTCGGAGTAGAACAGGATCAGATTACCACCTTTTTATTACCCGTACAAGCTAATAACCATCCGATATATAACCCTAGTCTGGATTATTCGGTATATTTAAGTCAGCCCTTTTTCTTTGTGCTGTTTCAGGTTTTGATTCTGTTGATTACCGTGTATGCGGTTGGCATTGAAATCAAGTTCCGCACAGCAGATGATTGGCTGGCGACTGCAAAAGGCAATATAGTGACAGCTGTTTTAGGTAAATTATTACCTTATACCATTATATATATACTGATAGGATGGTTGGCTAATTACGTCATGTTTGGTATTTTGCATATTCCTTTTCAGGGGAGTTGGTGGTTAATGAATATCATGACTGTGCTTTTCATCATTGCAACACAGGCTTTAGGGCTGTTTTTATTCTCGCTGTTTCCGGCAATATCGTTGGTTATAAGTGTAGTTTCTATGGTAGGTTCTCTGGGGGCTACTTTGTCCGGAGTAACCTTTCCGGTTCCCAATATGTATCCGTTGGTGAGGGATGCTTCCAATTTGTTCCCTGTCCGTCATTTTACGGAAATGATGCAAACCATGCTCTATGGAGGCGGTGGGTTTATCCATCTTTGGCCGTCGGCTGTGATACTCTGTATCTTCCCGTTGCTGGCCCTGTCGCTGCTTCCTCATTTAAAACGAGCTATAGAAAGTCATAAGTATGAAAACATTAAGTAAGTTACAACAGTTGTCATTCATCATTCGTCGTGAATTTCTAGCTATCAGTACCAGTTATGCGGTTTTACTGGTGTTGATGGGAGGAATCTTCGTTTACGGGTTGCTCTACAATTATATGTATGCACCGAATATTGTAACCGATGTACCTGTTGCCGTAGTCGACAATTCGCACAGTGAATTGAGCCGTGATTTTATCCGTTGGCTGGATGCTACTCCCCAAGCAGAGATTTTTAGTCAGGCTATGGACTATCACGAAGCAAAAGAATGGATGAAAGAAGGCAAAGTACAGGGAATACTCTACCTGCCTCATGATTTTGAGGAACGGGTGTTCCGGGGAGATGAAGCCGTATTTTCCCTTTATGCAACTACTGATGCCTTCTTGTATTTCGAAGCTTTGCAAGGTGCTTCTTCACGTGTCATGCTGGCTATTAATGATAAATACCGGCCAGATGAAGCAGTGTTTCTTCCACCACAAGGATTGCTCGCCGTAGCTATGGCGAAACCGATCAATGTGGAAGGCACTGCACTCTACAATTATACCGAAGGATATGGTTCCTATCTTATTCCGGCAGTCATGATGATTATAATTTTCCAGACCTTGCTGATGGTTATTGGTATGGTGACCGGAGAAGAATACAGTAGTAAAGGAATCCGTGCATATACTCCTTTGGGGTATGGCTGGGGAGTTGCTATTCGTATAGTGGCAGGAAAAACGTCCGTATACTGTACTCTTTATGCCATCTTTGCCTTTTTTCTATTAGGCTTGCTCCCTCACTTTTTCAGCATCCCCAATATTGGAAACGGATTGTACATCGTACTATTATTGATTCCATATTTGATGGCAACTTCTTTCTTGGGATTGGCTGCATCCAGGTATTTTACGGATTCTGAAGCTCCCCTACTCATGATCGCCTTCTTCTCCGTAGGATTAATCTTTCTTTCCGGCGTTTCCTATCCAATGGAACTAATGCCCTGGTATTGGAAAGTAGTCCATTACATTTTCCCAGCTGCACCAGGCACACTCGCTTTTGTGAAACTGAATTCTATGGGAGCCAGTATGGCTGATATCAGACCGGAATATATAACTCTCTGGATACAGGCACTTATTTATTTTACAATAAGTATATGGGTCTATAAGAAGAAACTGGAATCAAATCTGATTAGTTAAATTAACAAAAACAAAACATGCGCTAATTATAACATATAGCAAAAGAACACTTTCAGATAAATCAACTTCGCAAAGTAAATAATCAACTTTGGAAATAAAAATGTTTCTAAATAGATGTTTTCTTGTAGAATCTCTCCTATTTCTTTGCATTTGTCATTGTTTTTGTCTAGTTTCGTTAACTGTTATGTTTATATGATCGTTAGAAGTAGTTTAAAAAACAACCATTTATATGAAATACATTGTATATATTCTTCTCTTTTTTCCTGTTTGGGTTACAGCACAAACATACAAATATATAGGAATAGAAGATGGCTTGAGCAATCGCCGGATATTCAATATTCAGAAAGATGCTCAGGGCTATATGTGGTTTCTTACAAATGAAGGGATGGACCGATACAACGGTAAAGATATAAAACACTATAAATTAAATAAAGAAGGCACTATTTTGGATGCTCCCATACGTTTGGGATGGTTATATACAGAACCACATATCGGTATATGGGTGGTTGGCAAACAAGGACGAGTCTTTCAATACGAAGCCGACAGAGACGATTTCAAAATGGTATATAAATTACCGGATACCTCTGAAGCAATAAGTTGTGGTTATCTGGATCGCAATGATAATATCTGGATATGTCGTAAAGATACTGTATTGCTGTATAATATTAAAGATGCTCATATAGTTCGATTTCCCAATGTATTGCATAGTAGTATTACGGCAATAGAACAAGTAGATGAGCACCATTTCTTTATAGCAACGGAGACGGGCGTACGATATGTCAAACTGGAGAATGGTATTTTAGAGACCATGCCTGTTGAAACACTGGACTATTTTCATGCACAGGTGAGTGAACTGTATTTTCATCGGCAATTAAAAAGATTGTTCATTGGTTCATTTGAAAGAGGAGTTTTTGTGTACGATATGAATACACAGGAAATTATACGTCCGGACGCTGATCTTAGTGATGTAAACATAGCTCGTATCAGCCCATTGAATGAAACAGAGTTACTGATTGCAACGGAAGGAATGGGGGTGTATAAAGTTAACGTAAATACCTGTGAACTGGAAGATTACATTATTGCTAATTATCAGAGTTATAATGAAATGAATGGAAATAATATCAATGATGTTTTTGTAGATGAAGAAAAGCGGATATGGCTTGCTAATTATCCAACAGGAATTACAGTGATTGATAATCGCTATGAAAATTATCATTGGATGAAACATGCTATGGGTAATGCACAGTCATTAATCAATGATCAGGTACAAGCGGTTATCGAAGATCATGAAGGTGATCTGTGGTTTGGAACTAGTAATGGTATTAGTCTTTATAATTCAAAAACAGGTCAGTGGCATTCATTTCTAAGCTCTTTTAATCATCAACTAAAGGACAAGAATCATATATTTATTACTTTATGTGAAGTGGCTCCTGGCATTATATGGGCAGGAGGATATACTTCCGGCATTTATAAAATAAATAAAGAAACGCTATCAGTTGAATACTTCTCTCCTTACCTTCTTTCTCACGTCAATATGCGTCCGGATAAATATATTCGTGATATAGTTAAAGATTCAAGAGGACATATCTGGTCGGGAGGCTATTATAATCTAAAATGTTTTGATTTGGAGACTAACAGTGCACGTCTATATCCGGGACTGAATTCCATAACATCAATTGTTGAAAAAGACAAAGATAATATGTGGATCGGAACTGCTGCTGGCTTGTATTTATTGAATCGAAATACTGGTGAATATCAGTATATTGAAATGGAGATAGGAATCACTTATATTAATACGCTTTATCAGGCAGATAATGGGTTGTTATATATCGGGACAAATGGTATGGGAGTATTTATTTATAATCCTCAAGATAAGACTTTCGAACATTATTTTTCTGATAATTCTGCTTTAGTTTCAAATAGAATATTTACAATATTGCCGGAAGTAGATGGACGTATAATGATGAGTACAGAGAACGGAATAACCTGTTTTCATACTAAAGAAAAGATATTTCGTAATTGGACTAGAGGAGAAGGCTTGTTGCCTGCATACTTTAACGCAGCGGCAGGAACGGTGCGTAAAAATAAAAACTTTGTATTCGGTAGTACGGATGGAGCAATTGAACTTCCGATGAATGTGAAATTCCCGGATTATAAGTTCTCCAGATTGGTATTTAGCGACTTTCATCTGTCTTATCAACCTGTTTATCCGGGTGTCAAGGATTCTCCTTTACAGAAAAGTATCGATGAGACAGATGTATTAGAGCTGGCTTATGATGAGAATACGTTTTCATTTGAAGTTTCTACAATCAATTATGATTCTCCCGGAAATGCACTATATTCGTGGAAATTAGAAGGCTTTTATGAGAAATGGACTCAACCGGGAGCAAATAATTTGATTCGTTTTACCAATTTGCCTCCAGGTAGATATATTCTTCATGTACGTGCTATATCCAGAGAAGAACATGACATTGTTTTTCAGGAACGTGCTATGAAAATTATCATCACGCAACCTTTTTGGTCGAGTTGGTGGGCTATCTTGTGTTATATTCTGTTGGTAATAGGGGGATTTTATTTTGTTCTACGTGTGATAAATCTAAGAAAACAAAAGAATATATCTGATGAAAAAACGCAGTTCTTCATCAATACGGCCCATGATATACGTACTCCATTAACTTTAATAAAAGCACCTTTGGAGGAATTATTGGAAGAAGAGACGCTTACCGACAATGGAATAACTCGTACGAACATTGCATTGAGGAATGTGGAAGTTCTTTTACGACTGGTCAGCAATCTGATTAATTTTGAGCGAACGGATGTATATTCCTCTAAAATGAGTGTTTCCGAGTATGAGTTGAATACCTATATGAATGAAATATATAATTCATTCTCTTCTTATGCTGCCATTAGGCGTATTGAATATACATACGAGAGTACTTTCAGCTATATGAATGTATCGTTTGATAAGGAGAAGATGGATTCTATTTTGAAGAATATAATATCGAACTCGCTAAAATATACTCCGGAAAATGGAAAGGTCAGCATTTCCGTGTCCGATACGAATGATTCATGGAAAGTGATAATCAAGGATACAGGTATAGGTATTCCTGCCAGTGAACAAAGTAAGTTGTTCAAGCTTCATTTCCGTGCCAGCAATGCTATTAACTCTAAAGTGACGGGTAGTGGTATCGGATTAATGTTGGTAGGAAAACTGGTGAGCCTTCATGGAGGTAAAATTAGTGTAGATAGTGTCGAACATCAAGGTACGACAATCAAAATTGTTTTTCCGAAAAAGAATAAGACTTCTCAAAGTATCAGTGACGAAGCATCTTCTAAATTTGAGGCGTTGGCTCCTGTACTGCCCGCTCCGAATGTACCGGCAAAGACAACCGCTACGATAGATGATCCAAATTTACGACGGATTCTTGTTGTAGAAGACAATGATGAGCTACGCTCCTATCTGGTCAGTTCATTGTCTTCTATATATAATGTACAAGCTTGCGCTAACGGAAAGGAAGCATTGATTATTATCAAAGAATATTGGCCGGAACTGGTTCTTTCTGATATCATGATGCCAGAGATGCGGGGAGATGAATTGTGTGTGGCTATCAAAAGTGATATTGAAATTTCACATATTCCTGTGTTGTTGCTCACTGCTTTGGGAGAAGAAAATAATATTCTGGATGGACTGTCGATTGGTGCGGACGAATATCTCATCAAACCTTTCAGCGTGAAAATATTACGGGCGAATATCGCTAATCTGTTGGCAAACCGGGAACTGTTGCGCATGAGATATGCCAATCTGGATATAGAAGCGAAATCAATGGTTCCATCTGCAAACGGTACTAACAGCCTCGATTGGAAGTTTATATCAAATGTAAAGAAAATCGTGGATGAGAATATAAACAACCCTGAATTTTCCGTTAATGTGCTCTGTGAATCAAGTGGCATGAGCCGTACCAGTTTCTATTGTAAATTGAAAGCATTGACGGGACAGTCTCCGACAGAGTTTATTCGGGGGATGCGTTTGAAACGTGCTACCGAGTTATTGAAAGAGGGTGAATATGCTATTAATGAGATTTCAGACATGGTTGGATTCTCTGAAACTAAATATTTTCGGGAAGTATTCAAAAAATACTATAAGATGAGTCCGAGCAGGTATGCTAAAGAAGGAGGCAATCCCTCTGCTGAACTGGAAGATGACGAAGAAGATTGATAAATAAAAAGCGAATAGATACGTTGTATTTAAAAAAGTTCTCCTCTGTTATGGGTATCTATAACAGAGGAGAACTTTCTTTTTCAAGGCTTATAACTCTTTTCAGGGAAAAGCGGTTATTGATAAGGAAGTTATTTGCGAATCAAATATCTAATGAATAAATAACCTCCGAATACTTGCAGGCACATTCCGGGAATTCCAATGCGGAAATCCTGAATGGCATTGTAGAAATTTCCTATATACATCCACTCTCCCAATGTCCCTACAACTTGATAGGTAAGTACTACGCCAACCAATACCGGGATGGAGATACGTCCGAAACGTTGTGCGGCCCAACCGGCAGCAATGGCGAGCAATACGGACTTTAATAAAATAGCAGGCAGCACCACCGGCATCGGCATACCAAAAAGTGAGGAGTTGATAATAGGGGAAAGAACAGCAGTCAGCAGACCGACTTTCCATCCGTACTTATAAGCTCCGATCAGTGTGAAGAAATAGATAGGCAGCCAGGTTATTCCTCCTTGCGGTATGAGATGAAAAAATTGGGGAAAAAGGATGTTGCCAACGATGAATAACGAGGCTGCCAGATAAGTTCTCACATTGCCGTAATTCAGCGAATAGAGTTTTACAGTAGTTGATTCCATATCATTTTATTATTTAAAAGTTCAAATTAATACCACCCATAAACGTAGCTTTGGGCATGGGATAACCTGCATTTATTTCATAACGCTGTGCCAGCAGGTTCTCTCCTTTTATGAAGAGGTTAGCGAAACGGCAGACACGATAATTCCCACGAAAATTCCATAAAACAAAATGATCCTGTTGCTCGCTACCCTTTACAACAGAAGTATAAAGTCCTTTCACATATTGTACTCCAGTCGATATACTCCAACGTCCGGAAGTATAGTCCGCCCCTGCATACAATTTATGTTCGGGGGCAGCAAGAACGGGATTCTCCATGTGCAACCAGCTATAATTGGCGTTCACATTCCAATGTGAATTGATGTGGTAGCCTATATTCGTTTCAACTCCCCAATTCTCTATCTCTCCGGAATTGATATTCAATGGAGGAAAGAGTCCGTTTGACATAATCAGATTGTCGCCATTGATATAGTAAAGGCTGATTCCATAGGACAATACCCCTTCCAGCAGACGTTGTGAATAGGAAAGTTCATAGTTGATTAGTTTTTCCGGTTTCAATTCCGGGTTGGCAGGAGGAAACATATACATCTCACGAATGGTTGGATTACGGTATCCTTTGCTGACCATTGCTTTAAGTTCTGCATTCTTGGGTAAATGAAAAGCCAGTCCGCCTTGTGGAATCCATTCTGTACCTACGTGTGAATGGTGGTCTACACGAATACCTGCGTCCAGTGAGAACCAACTGCTGATATCCTGACGGAAATCAACGTATCCGGCAAACTCATCCATTTGCTTGTCTACTCCCGGAGTATGTTCACCCGTAGCCAGTACTTTGTTCCATGATTCACCTCCGAAGTGTTGATAATCAAATCCTACGGTCAAACGATTACCGGTAAAGAAAGTGGCACTCTGATACCATGATACACCCAGCATTTTGTCTTTAGAGTTGAAATGTGATTTTTGCGGTTCTTTTCCTATCTGATAGCCATCATTGATTTTATGTCGTCCCCAGTTATAGAAAAAGCTCAAACCTCCTGAAGTCTTTTCATAATGATTTTCCAAAGCGAACGATGTCATTCCACGAGTGATACGAGAATCGTTGTCAATCAGTGGTACTTGGATAGTCCCCGGATTGGAAGCATTAAAATGGGTTACATTCACATCTCCCCATACTTTCCAGAAAGAACTGATATCATAACCTAACTTTGCGTATCCACCATATTGCTCGAATCCCATATCGGGACGATGTCCATCTGTACGATTATATGATCCGGTTACGACGCTACTGAAACGTCCCTTCTTGACACGGTTGGAAAATTCAGTCTGCAACGTGTTATATGAACCGTACCCAACTTGCATATTCGTCTTCACACCTTCTTCCTGTTGCCGACGGGTAACAATATTAATCACACCACCCATGGCATTCGAACCATAAAGTACAGATGCAGGACCACGTAAAACTTCCACTTTCTCTGCCATCATAGATTGATAAGCATCCGCTATCGGATGTCCCATCAACCCCATGTACTGGGGATGACCGTCAATCAGTACCAATAATCCCGCTGTCGGACTACCACCGATACCACGCAAGCTCATGCCACCTGCAGCTCCGGTAGATACGCCATATCCCATGATGCCACGACTGGTAGTGAATAATCCCGGTACCTGCTCCGTTAACAACGGCAAAAGAGAAGGCTCATATCTTTTCTCAATTTGTTGCCTGCCGACTACGGAAATGGTCATCGGAAGATGACGCACATCGGTTTCATTACGTGTTCCGGTGACTACGACTTCATCAATCATATAATTTCTTCCGGCCTGTATGCTATCCTTTTTAGTCTGTGCCATTCCCGAGAGGGAAAGCAAGCTACCGAACAGGAATAAACAGGCTGTATTTCTTTTCATACTTTATTTCGTGTTTCAAGTTTCTTCTTTTTACTTCTTATTTCTGATCTTTTCCAGAAAATCGCGGATCAGTGGTAATATTTCTTCTGCTGATTCCACTTCGCTGCACATTGTCTCTACAGGACATCCTTCTGTATGGTTACGGTTCCAGATAAAAGGTACTTCCTCTGTAAAATCAACTTTTATATCTGATTTCTGAAGCAACTCCAGAGCTTTGGTACTGATAATATCAGTATATAACTCTTTGATACCTCCCAGAATCATCAGGGCGGCAGCTCCCTTTCCAACCACCTTATCAGCAATCGAGGCTCCTTTAAGAAACTCCGGTTCCTGAGTCAGTAAATCATAGATATCAGCCACACCGCGTTGAGTGAAAGTGCGGATTTCTCCTTTGTTGGCAATAGTACAGGAATATCCTCCCGTATGTAGTAAATTGATTAATTCTTCCATCTTTTTTTATAAAGTACCTTGTTTCAATTGTTCTACGAACTGATCTATCCGATGCAGCTCTTTCGGAATATCAATGTTCTGCGGACAGTGTGCCACACACTGGTTACAACCGATGCAATGGCTTGCCTGACGAAGTTTAGGCACGCTGCGGTCATATCCGACAAGAAAAGCGCGTCGGGCTTTCGCATAATTCTCATCCTGCCCGTTCCTGGGGACATTCCCTTCATTGACACAACGGTTGTAATGTAACAACACAGCAGGTATATCCAACCCATACGGACATGGCATACAATATTTGCAGTCGTTGCAAGGGATCGTTGGATATTTCAACATTAATTGTGCCGTTTCTTCGAGAAACTCTTTTTCTTCATCTGTCAACGGTTCCAAAGGAGAATAAGTGCGGAGATTATCTTGCAGATGTTCCATATAAGTCATACCACTTAACACAGTCAGAATGTCCGGAAATGAACCGGCAAAACGGAAAGCCCAGGAAGCGACACTACTTTCCGGACGGCGTTGTTTGAGCCGTGCCACCAGGTTGTCATTCAATTTAGACAAACGACCTCCTAAAAGCGGTTCCATGATGATAGATGGAATTCCTCGTTTATGCAATTCTCCATACAGATATTCAGCATCCGTATTCCGGGTATTGGTTTCTTTGGCATGTTTCCAGTCTACATAGTTCAATTGTATCTGTACGAAGTCCCACTTGAATTCATCGTGCCGTGAAAGCAGATAGTCATACACTTCGATATCCCCGTGATAGGAGAATCCCAAATTGCGGATACGTCCTGCCTCCCGTTCTTTCACTAGAAAGTCAAGCATTCCGTTATCCAGGTAGCGTCCTTTAAGGGCTTCCATTCCTCCCATGCCGATGCCGTGAAGCAGCATATAATCAATGTAATCTACCTGCAGGTCTGCAAACGATTTGTGGTACATCTTGAGCGATGCTTCACGAGACCATGTATCGGGAGAGAAATTGGATAACTTGGTGGCGATATAATATTTGTCACGGGGATGACGGCTCAATGCAATACCCGTTGCCTTTTCGGAAAAGCCCTGTACGTATGCCGGAGATGTATCGAAATAGTTTACTCCGTGAGCGATTGCATAATCAATCAGTCCATTCACGGCATCCTGGTCGATTACTTCACCATTACCGTTGGGAACAGGTTTGAGAGGCCAACGCATACAACCATATCCCAAGAGTGAAACACGGTCACCGGTAGTCGGAGACGTGCGGTAAGTCATTTTATCGGTAGGCACCTCTCCTTCTCCTGTTGCGCTGCTTGAAGAGGAAGTACCTTTTGAAGAGCATCCGTATAATAGCCCTGTCGACGTGGCTGCACTAATACCTACAATCTTAATGAAATCTCTTCTATTTATATCTTTCTTATTTTTATCTTCCATAATCTTATACTGATTTAGATCAAATAATTCTATGCATCTGATGTCCTGTCACATAAATAGCGCTGAAAGGACGGGACGGACAAAGGTTCTCACACGCCCCACAACCGATACATTTTTCTACATTTACTACCGGAATCTTTGGAGAATCTGTTTTTTCAGGATCGGAAGCTACCATCTGTATGGCACCTGTCGGACAATGGCGGGCACAGTTGCCACATTCCATTCCATCTGTCAAAGGTACACAGTTCTCTTTAATCCATACGGCATGCCCGATCTGAATAGCTGATTTCTCGGCAAGACTGGTGAGATGAATAGCACCGGCAGGACAAACTTCCGAACATTTAGTACATTCGGGACGGCAATACCCACGTTCGTATGACATTTCCGGTTGCATCAATGTCAATAGGTTGTCCGATGGGCGCAATACCTGGTTGGGACAAACAGAGACACATAATTGGCAGGCTGTGCAATGTTGAGTGAAATTGCGTGCGCTTAAAGCACCGGGAGGATAGATAGGATTTTCTCTTTGGGGAATCTTTTTATCTTCGATAGTAGCCAATCCTCCGTCTACTTTTTTCTCTTGTGCTTTCAGTACAGAAGTTGTTGCAAAAATGGCCGATGCTGAAAGGAAGCTACGACGGGCATTGTCTATCTGTTCAGTAGTGACAGACTTTGCTTTCGTATCTTCGCTCGTAGCTGTTTCGTTCTTAGGTTTCCGTCTTGTGTATGTAATGGCTCCATGCTTACACTTTCCGATGCAATCCATACAAGTCACACAACGGCTATAATCTATTTCATGAGCTTTCGGATTAATACACGATGCTTTGCAATTGCGGGCACACAAACCGCAACTATTGCATTTGGAAGTATCAATTACCGGTTTGAATATCGCATATTTGGATATAAACCCTAATACAGTACCTACGGGGCAGATCGTATTACAATAGGTTCGTCCGTTGCGCCACGCCAGAATGAAAAGAACAACAAGGGTAACAATGGCAATCAGCATCGTCGAAAGACTCTTTATCCATACATCTACCTCATAAAAAGCATAACTATCCACTCGTTCGGCGAAGTACGCCAACAGGTTGTTTCCCCATTGCCAGACCGGTGCAAAAAGACTGGAAGCTATCCGGCCATAAGCACTATACGGTGCCAGCAAGATAGCCAAAGAGTTCAATCCTGCAACCATCATAATAATGAATACTCCTAAAACGCCATACCGCAACCATTTCATTGCTGGTGAATAACGGAACCGGTTTTTCTTTTGTTTGCCGGATACCCACGAAACAATGTCCTGAAACACTCCCAACGGACAAATAACAGAGCAGTAGATACGTCCGAACAGGAATGTAAGTACAACTAAAAACAATACGACACCTATGTTCAAGGCTAATAAAGCCGGCAGAAATTGAATTTTCGCCAACCATCCGAACCATGTGTGCAATGTACCCGTGAAGTCGAGAAAGAGCAGGGTAATAAGTGTAAAGCACACAATGGCGGTTGTAAGTCTGATAGTACGTAGCATAAACTAATTAATTTTCAATTTATAGTAGTTATATCTAAATGTCTAAAACTGTCAGGATTGAACCATCTATATTTCAACTTTGCAAAGTTAATCAGGGAAATTTGTTTTTCAACTATACAAATTACAGAATGTTTTACCAATTTCACTGATAACAGACGGGAAAACCTTTAGCCGATTGGGTAAAACACTATTTTTCTAATGCCACGACCTCTCCAATCTCCGGAATCAATACATTCAGAGAATCTTTATTCTTCATCTCTTCTGCATTTTTGAGAGGTTCATCCCAACGATGTTTGGCCAACGCATATTTAGAATGATGTACGGTCAGAACTCTTTTCGCTTTTAAATCTCTGGCCGTCTGTGCCATATATTGGGGCATCAGATGAATTAAGCTCCACTCTTCGTTGTATTGCCCGTTTTCAAGAATTGCGAGGTCGATGCCGGGGAACCGGTTGCCTATTTCTGCATAATGCGTATCATATCCTCCGTCTCCGCCAATGTATATCTTTTGTGAAGGAGCTTCTAGCAGGAAAGAAGCCCAAAGTGACTGGTTGGCAGTAAGTCTGCGACCGGAGAAATGACGGGCAGGCAAACAATGTATCATAAAGCCCGGAGCGAGGTTTGCGTCTTCATTCCAGTCAAGTTCTATCAGACGCTCTTTATCAAATCCCCAATATTCGAAATGTTCGCCAACACCCAACGGACAAATCACTGCTCCAATCCGGTCTTTTAATTTTTTGACTGTGTTGTAATCCAAATGATCCCAATGATCGTGACTAATCACGAGATAATCAATGTCCGGCATATCATCCGGTGTATAAAGTTCCGTACCTTTGAATGGCTTGTTGACAAAAGATACGGGAGAAGCCATACAAAATACCGGGTCAACCAATATTCGCTTTCCTCCCGTTTGAATCAGGTAAGATGAATGTCCGAACCATACCAATATTTCTTCATTACGGCCAATCTTGCGTAAATCTGTTTTTATTGCTTTGACAGCCTGTTCGGGGCGCAAACCGTCTATCTTTCTGAAAATGAACTCCCAGATTCCGCTAAAACGTCCCCTGTCGGAAGTCATCAATAGAGTTTCATGCTGATTTTTAAATTCTCCGTTTCTGTAATTAGGAGATTTCATGACTCTTTCCAGCCGTTCCCCACGGGGAGTTCTGCCGAAACTGGCTTGATTGATAAAAACAATGACTGACACCGCCAGCAATGCTATTACAGCTAATATACATCCTACAATCATACGTGCTTTGAATTTCTTGAATATGATACGCATATAATTCATAACTAAATTATTTCACGCAGCAAATATACAGGTATTCAGAGAGCTTGTTAGTATATATATTACAGATTGTTATACCATAATTACTGAAAGCAGTTGCCTGTTGGGTGTCAGTCTATTGTGTGAACAAACCCTTTTCTTGTTCAGTTATTTAGAAATAAATTTTGTAGCTGATGTTCGGAATCAGACCCGCTCCGTCTTTTTCTTCTACTACACTCGTTCTTTCATTGTATTGATAGAAATGCATTCCGGTGCGCATACCCACATTCAGTATTTTCAGAGAAAACTCGTGGGATACTCTTTTCTTATTGATCCGGAAGCTGATCGAAACATCACCGTTTATAGATGGATTGAATCGTTTAGTATATGCTTTGCTCTCGTCAAAAACGATGTCTTTTTCTTCCTGACTTTTTTCTTCATCCACAGGTGTATAGCGTCCTCCTCCCTGAAAGAACAGACGGCCGTTTACACTTAATACATTCTGTTTGAGTCTGCCAACCATCCATTCTTTTCCGGCGAGCAGGTTCACTAAAAAACTTTTATCCAGTCTCGTATTTCGCCAGATACGGTCTCCTCCCCTATATTTCGATTTGAATAATGAAGCTGTAATCATATAGTAGAAGCCGTTTTTCATGTATTGTTCCAGTGTTATATCTATTCCATAGTTTTTGGCTATTCCGGTGTTTGTCAATATGCGGTCTAAATAGAATTCTTCATAATTGATAATCGAAAAGGAGGAGTTTTCCTCAACCGGTATGTGGAACAAGTATTGATAATAGGGTTCTATTTTCAGATGTAGGCTCTGATTGATATTCCAGTCATAAGTGAATCCGAAATGATGTGCCTTTGAGAAGTCCAGGTACCGGTTTGATTCCTTTTTACCATTGATTATCTGTTCAACAAAGTAATAGTCGAGCCTTTCCCGGCGGCTATGCAAGCCGTAAGCTGCTGCTAAAGAATGTGCAGGATTTATTTTCCATTTAAGGGCAACTCTCGGTTCTATCGACCAGTTCTTGTTTAAAGTAAAATATTGTCCGGTAACCCCTAAACTGGTTGTCAGATTGTTGCTCAAGTTTATTACAGAACTACTATATGCCGAGAGGACTGTACTTTCTCCACTGCCTTTCGATATTTGTTCCATAGGTTTGTTTAATCCCAAATAAGGGCTGACTTTGTAATCAAGATCATATTTAAGTTCCGTAATGGTAATCCCTGTTCTGTTGGTATGCCTCGGACTGAATTTCTTATTCAGATATGAATTGAATACTAAATTCCATCTGCTATTCTGAATATCTGCTACATTAATAATAGCGTCGTCGGTATGTAAGTCCGCCAATGAACGGTCTTTGGAATAGGTAGCGGATAGAGAAGAACGGATATAAGTATTTTCATCCAGTACATATTTGTGCGCTAAGCCACCTGCCAGTTTTTCCAGTTTATTATATCCCGACGACCGGTCTCCCATCGTTTCCCATTCGGAACGTTCCAAAACATCTGCTTTATTTCTGTCTATCAATCCTAATCCCCAGATCGAAAAGGTTCCAGCTTTACGTGTGGGAAAATTTAGTTTGAAGGCTAAATCCTGATATTTCAGGTTGATGTCATTACCCGATGCCAGTGAAGTAGTAGAAAAGCGATAATTCACCAGATAGGAACTTCCCCGTTTTTTATTGATAGGACCTTCCGAAGCTAAATCTATGCCCATGAGTCCGACCTGAAAGGCGTGTTCGTACTTCTGATTGTTACCATTGCGCAAATGCATATCGAAAACACCTGATAGGGCATTACTGTATTCCGCCGGGAAAGCTCCGTTGTAGAAATCGGAGTTGCCGATGACTTGCGTACTCAAAGCGGACAGGAATCCTCCTCCCAAGCCTGATAAATCAGCAAAGTGAGTAGGATTAGGTATTTCAATTCCCTCCAGTCTCCATTGTGTAAATTGCGGGGCATTTCCCCGGATGGCAACCGCATTAGTACCGACATCTCCTGCTACACCTGCAAATGCAGAACTTAACCGTGCAGGATCGTCAAAACCATTGGCAAATCGGGACGCTTCTTCAATACTAATCATACGTCCTCCTGTGATAGCCATTGGGTTGACAGTCCGGTCTTTTTTTATTTCCGGCTTGACAAGTACTTCAGCCAAATCTTGTACATTCTCATCCATAGGAATCTCTACAAATACTTCTTTGGATGAAGTGACAGATACTTCGCTGATGATACTTGGGCGATACCCCATAAAAGATGCCTGAATATTATAACGACCCACCGGGACATTATTAATCCGGAAATTTCCCCGTCCGTCAGTCGAACCTCCCCGTGAGGGATCTTCTATTATACAGACAGAGGCATATTCTATGGGTGTATTGGTTTTGGAATCAACAACGATTCCTCTTATGGTTTGAGTCAGTTTTTGTGTATCATTGTTGGCGGGCTTTTGCTTGTTATCCTGCGAAGAAATAATAATATGATATCCTTTTATCTTATATACATATCCGGTTTCCTTCAATAGTTGAGCCATAGCTTTGTCAATGGTTACATTTTTGAATGATAAAGAGTGCTTCTTTTCGATATTCAGGTTCGATTGTTCATAAGCGATGCTATATCCGGTTTGTGTTTCAATTTGTGCAAAAGCCTCTTTTAATGAGATATTTTTATTTTGTATGGTAATCTTTTTATCTTTATTCTGTGCAATAGTTGTAAGAGATAGAAAAGTAAAAAATAAAAAAATGGCGAGCTTACCTGCCCGTTTATTTGTATTTATTCGATTCATTATTCTATATTTGTATGTTGATACTTCATTTTACGTCACTTGTTGAATGAGGGTAGACATTTCAGAACTGGGAAGAGGGTCTCAAGCTGCTTCCCGGTTCTTTTTATTCATAGGCTGTTTCTTTTTATTGTCGGGTTAATACTATTTTCTTTTCATATTGCTGATAATCAAAGCCGATGATATCTTTCAATATATTCAGTATTTCATTCAGACTTTCATCTTTCAGAAACTTAACCGTATATCGTTTGGATGCGGGGATAATTGCTGTATTATCAATAGTGGTGTTATAGTGCCTTTCCAAGGTTCGAAATATTTCTCCGGCGCTGGCATTGGTAAATACTAGTTTTCCCGCCATCCAACAATTTGTATCATTCGTATCTATCACTGATATGTGAATATCTGATGATTTTTTGTCGTATGTAAGCTGCTCATCGGGCTTTAGTATATGGGGAGGTTGAGACCGGACACTCACTTCCACCTTACCGCTAGTCAATGTAGTCGTTATTTTCTCATCATTAGGATAGGCTTTCACATTGAACCTGGTTCCAAGAACTTTCACAGAGAGTTGGGAGGTTTCTACAATAAAAGGACTTACAGTATCTTTTTTGACAGAGAAATAAGCTTCACCGTCAAGCATGACCAAGCGTTTATCTTTGGCAAAAGTTTCCGGGTATAAAATGCTACTTCCCGCGTTCAACCATACTTCCGAACTATCCGGCAAGATTAAGCGCTTCTGTTCTCCGTAGGCAACGGATATTTCTATCATTTCGTTGTGAGGAGAAAGATAGTAGAACATCCCTCCCGCAAATAGAAATAAAGGAACAATAACGGCGGCGACACGGGCAAACTTCTGGTAAGAAGCTATGTTGGTCAGATGCTCCTTATTATATCCTGTTCTTAAATTCACCCGTTCCAATGAAGCATAAGTGCTTGAATCGGCTTCTATGTCCAATTCATTCCAATAATCCAATGAGGCTTTAGCTTTCGCCTGCTGATTTTCATCTTTGATGATCCATTTCTGCACTTTCTCTTCCGTTTCAGATGGAAAGCGGGCGGAGAGGAACATTTTGATGATTTTACTGATATTACTTTTCTTCATTTTTGCTGCACTTTACTATATATACAGTTTAGTGGCAAAAAGCTCAATAAGAAAGTGGAAGTTTTTTTTATAAAGCAGAATGAAAAAAAATATAATGCTATAATAGTGATACCAGGAAACATGAAATAACCTTCCGTATTTCTTTCAAAGCAAGACTTAGCTGGCTTTCAACATTTCTTTTGGTAGTATTCAGGCGTTCGGCAATTTCGGCATTGGATAATCCTTCGTTACGACTCAATGTATAAATCATTCTCCGTTGTTCGGGCATTCCTCCGACAAGTTCGTCAATCAGCATTTCCAATTCCTTGGCAATAAGGTCTTCTTCGGAAGTAGAGCTATATCCTGTTTCTTGATTATTGTTCAGATAGGCATCACACACATATTTATGTTTCAGAAAGTTGATTGCTGCATTTCTTGCAATGGTGTGCAAATAAGAATTGAATGATCTGGACGTATCAATCGAATGACGGTTGATCCAAAGATTGACAAATAAATCCTCTGTCAGCTCTTCCGCATCAGGTTCTGATTTTATATATCCGTCAATGAATGTTTTGGTTTTGTTGTAGTATGCTATAAAAATAGTCTCAAAGGCCTTGTGATTCCCATCCTGAAAGGCCTCCAGCGTTTTTATATCAATGTTGTTATTCATACTATCTCCCAATTTTCATTTCATTAGGACAAAAGAAGCAATAATTTATTTTAGATAGATGGTCTTTTTTGAAATATTAATGATATTAGAAAGATTTATTCTATTTTCAAGATTCTCTTCATCTCCGGACGAAAGCTATCACCCCAGATTTCCAGTTGCTCAATCAGAGGAATCAGCGTCTTTCCCAATTCGGTGATAGCATATTCCGAATGGGGAGGAAGCTCCATGAATATCTTTTTGCTGATAATGCCGTGCATCTCCAATTCTTTCAGTTGTTGATTGATGACCCGGGGACTTGCCTCGGTAAATAAACGATGCAGCTCGCTGGGACGTTTCGGACCAGTGCATAATTCCTGAATGATGCAACTTTTCCATTTTCCCCCGATCACTTCCATCGTAATCTTTATCCCACAATCAATATCAAAAGGAATTTTCTTCTTATACATAGTTTTCTGCTTTTCTGCAAAAATAAGGATATCACTACAAAAACAAAAATAATAATCCCCAAATGTAGTATAGGGCTAAATTTATCAGTATATGAATAATTCGTCCCTACTTGCCGATGTTTCAGGTATTCCCTACTTTTGCTTCAAAAAGATGAGAAAGTATTTATTATCACTTGCATTAGTCGTTGGAGTCGTTTCAATGAATGCACAAGAAAAAGTAACAAACAATGTAAATATGGAAAATAAAAAATCAACTCTTCGTTTTATCTATCCTCAATGGCAAGGAGGAATTGTAGATCATTGGATGCCTGATATTCCGGCGGAAGATTCATCCAGAGGCTACTATCTGGGAGCACAGTTATTGAACTATTTAGCCCCACAGACCGGTCAGAATACGGTCGAAGTTCCGGTTTCACTGGATATAAATGACAGAGCGACGGAAAAAGGTATCAGTGCACGCAGTGTCATACTGAAACAAACTAAAGCTGCGCTTGATCTGCTTAAAGAGAATCATCCGGATCGGATTGTCACTTTAGGAGGAGAATGTTCCGTTAGTGTTGTTCCGTTTACTTATTTAATCAATAGATACCCGGATGATGTAGCTATCGTCTGGATAGACGCACATCCCGACATCAATCTGCCTTATGATGAATATAAGGGTTATCATGCAATGGCACTAACAGCTTGTTTGGGAATGGGAGATGAAGAAATAATGGAATTACTTCCGGGAAAAACGGATGCTTCCAAAGCCCTGATTGTCGGACTCCGCTCATGGGATGAGGGTATGCAGGAACGACAAAGAAAGCTGGGAATTAAAGGATTATCTCCACAGGAAGTTGCCAATGATCGTACAAAGATTATGGAATGGCTGAAAAGTACCGGGGTTTCGAAGGTGGTTATACATTTCGATATGGATGTATTGGACCCGGCAGAGATAATCGCTGCCGTAGGCGTTGAGCCTAACGGCATGAAGATTGAAGAAGTAGTTCGTATCATTAATGATATATCCTCCGAATATGATCTGGTAGGACTTACAGTTGCCGAACCTATGCCACGAGTGGCAATCAAACTTAGAAATATGCTCAATCAGTTACCTCTATTGAAAGATTAAATCCCCTTTGACGAGGACGGTAAAGAATACCGAATACATTCAGTAGATACCCCAATAAACACAATAATGGGGCAATACGTATGCGTGTTCCACTAAATATATCGGGATTATAGGCGGCAAGGGTACTCCCCTCGCCGCTCATTAATATATATCCTATGATAATCAATATAGAGCCGATAATTAAGATGACGTAATTTCTTTTGCCCAATACTGTTTTTATTTCTTCTTCTCTTATTCTTTTCGATTTCATATTCTTTGAGTTTAGTTGTGATAATTCATTAGTTGAGTAAAGCGCATATATTTCTTTTCAAATTGCTGATTACTCTGTTCATATCTCTCTTTATCCATACTCTTCAGTAATTCATTACACTGATTCCATTGCCAGAACCTATACAAACAATCCTGTTGAACCATCCCTATCCGGTTATCTCCCAATGAGAAAGCCCAGTCGATATAATTTTCCGATTCTGCTATCAGATGATTCAATAGATCGGTCGCTTTCTGCGTTTCTCCTATGGAAGCATAAGCGGTGGCTATATCATACGAACCACTCTCGTATACTTCAGGAACATTATATGCCGGAATAGCTTGCCCAGCATATTCCAATACTTTTCTGGCACGGATGTCGTCTCCTTGTTTCACCAATTCTTTAGCCAGTTGCGCAAAGAGCCTTCGATGAGAATAACAGATGCGCAGGGTTGTTTCGTCCAGATAAAGTCCGGGAGTATCCAATCCACCGTATTTATATCTGTTCATCACATTCTCGTAGAGCTTCTCCGTATCTATGGCATATCCATTGCCTTCTTCCACGTCTCCCCATTCTTTATAGTTGAAAGGAGTAAACCGGAATGCTAACCCTTCCTGAACAAAGTAGTCATCAAATTTCAGTTTACTGGAGTTGCCTACCGAGATAGCCATGTACAGGGGACGTTCCCAGTTACAGTTAGCCAGGATCTCGAGCATGAGTAAGTCCACTTTAGTCAACAGACGTATATTTTTTAGAGAAATAGACAGTTTATCCGGTATTGCATCTCTTAGTTCTTCCCCTTTTAAATGACGAATGGCTTCAGGCAACATCATTCCAGAACGGAGTACTGCATCCTTATCAATATAAATATTTATAGTATCGGTAGGTATCACATGGAATTCCTGTTTCTCTGCGAACACCCAATATTTCAGGATATTCTTTATTTCATACGGATCATTTCCAAAACTATCACGGGCTTCTTCGGGATGTTTCTGATACAATGCTTCTATCTGTTTCTTCAATTCCGGACGAACAGCCACATATTCGTTCTTCCCTTCCTGGTATTGATTTTGATCCCAACTGATCGGCAGTCCGGGAGCATCGTACAGAGGACATTGTTGCTGATAAATGTACCAGTCGGTCTGCGCATAACTTAAATTGCAGATACGTACATCTCTGCGTACTTCTTCCGTATCCTGATTATACCACAAGGGGAACGTATCATTATCCCCCTCACAGAATATGATCGGATTTCCTTTGTCGGGAAGTGTCATCAGATAATTAGCACCAAAGTCACGACAGGTATACCGGTTGCTTCGATCGTGGTCATCCCAAGTCTGGCTTGCCATTTGTATGGGGACAAACAGGCAAAGCAGCATAAGTAAGCCGACTGGGAGGATTTTTGCCTGTTTCCTGCGAAGCATGTCACAGCATCCGGCGGCTCCCATTCCAATCCAGATAGCGAACGCATAAAACGAACCTGCATACGCATAATCCCGTTCACGGGGTTGTCCGGGAGTCTGATTCAGATAGAGCACAATAGCCAATCCCGTCATAAAGAAAAGGAAAAATAAGACACTGAATTGCTGCTTGCCTTTTTTTCCACGTGTCCATTGCCAATAGATACCGAGTAATCCTAATAATAATGGTAAGCCATAGAACACATTGTGACCTTTGTTCTCACGCAAAGATTCCGGCAAAAGTTTTTGATCCCCCAGTCGCAGATTATCAAGCCAGGAAATTCCTGTAATCCAGTTACCATGTTCCGGTTCACCGCTTCCTTGAATATCATTCTGTCGTCCGACAAAATTCCATAAGAAATAGCGCCAGTACATGTAATTGAGTTGGTATGTGATAAAATAAGTCAGGTTCTCTTTTTGTGTAGGAGCCTCATTCGCACCTCCACCGGACCATCCTTTGTAAGAAGCGGCCGAACGATCATTCCACATTCGCGGAAATAACATATTTTGAGTGTAGCACACGTCTTCCTTATAGCGAATAATTTTATACTTGCCTTCTTTCTTATCCGGCCGATAGATGGCACTACCTTTTTCTGTCTTTACCTTGTAATAGTCTCCTTCGGGCACATACTCCGGTTCGGACGCATAGGTTCTCCCATAAAGTAAAGGAGCACTTTCATACTGTTCGCGATTCAGGTAGCTTTTGAGTGTGAAAATAGTATCCGGTGCATTCTCGTTGAGCGGCGTATTAGCATTGGCACGAATGAGTATGACCGCATAGGTGGTATATCCTATGGTGAGCATGAGTAAACACCACAAACCGGTATTCACGATGCGTTTTCTGAACCGATAAATGGCTCCTATCAGTAAAAACAGGACCAAACCCAGAAAGACGATCAATCCTGACTGGAAGGGTAATCCCATCACATTGACAAAGAATAATTCGAACCATCCTCCTACATCAGCCATTCCGGGTATATAAACAAAAAGAATCAATACAATAAGAATACCGGATAATGCAATGGCCCCGATAACTCCCTTGAGTGATAGAGTCTGATATTTTTGGTAATAGAACACTAATACAATGGCAGGAATACAAAGCAGATTAAGCAAATGCACTCCGATTGAAAGCCCTATAATATAGGCTATCAGGATAATCCAGCGGTCACCGGACACAGAATCTGCTTCATCCTGCCAGCGAAGAATCATCCAAAATACCAAGGCTGTGAGGAAAGAAGAGAAGGCATATACCTCCCCCTCTACCGCACTAAACCAGAATGTATCACTGAAAGTATAAGCTAAAGCTCCCACAAAACCTGCTCCCAGAATGATAATAACATCCATAACAGATAATTTCCGTTCATCGCCCACAAGCAAGGCTCTCACTAATCGGGTAATACTCCAGAAAAGAAACAAGATACAACCGGCACTCAATAGTGCATTTAAAAAGTTGACCATTCCCGACACTTGCGAAGCATCGGAAGCAAACTGGGTAAACAGGTTGCCGACAAGCATATAGAAAGGTGCTCCCGGCGGATGCCCTACCTGTAATTTTTCAGCACAAGAAATAAATTCGGGACAATCCCAGAAACTTGCGGTTGGTTCGATGGTCATCCCATACACAAATGCTGCTATCAGAAAGACCAGCCACCCACCGAAATCATTCCATCTTTTAAATAATAAGTTGCTCATTGTTCTGTACTTTTTTATTTGCAAAGTTACAGGACATACTGCTAAAACAGGCATTTTTTACCGGACGGATACGGACGGTCGTCAATGATAATATGTTGATAATCAATAATAATAAAAGTGAAGAGATAGACAAAAACAGACAGAGGATAAATTAGGTACAAATTAATAATGGCATAGTAAAGTAAATGGCATAAAAATGACAATGTATCAAATATGAAAAAACTATTGGGATATTAGGAAAAACAAGTGCCACTCTTGTTTTTTGCTATTTAATTTCGTATCTTTAATGACTTTCATTCTTCTAAAGACAGATAATCATATTACAGAATGACAAATATCACCTTATAAAGTGACATTTGTCACCCTATAGGATGCCCATCGTCCCGTTATAACGGGACAACTACCCGACTGCATAAAAGATTACTAATTTCTGTACCAAAAAACATTAATCTCTGCAACGAAAAGCCTTAAATGTAGTAAGGAGATAATGAATCATTACCAGATAATAATTAATTTCTTGCACAAAATGAAAGATCCCCCAATGATTTCACAATATCTTCCAGTGACTCTTTAGAATTTGCCAACATCAGTTTCTCCGTTTTTATTCTGGAGATTCTCCGGGTCAGCGTCTCTGTAGTCAGTTTCATTAAATCAGCAAAGCAAGCCGGTTGAACTCCTTCCCGTAGAAAAGCACATACCCTTAAATCTTCTTCTGTGAGTTTTGGACTTATCTCTTTCAATTTAGAAACAAGTCCATAGACATTCTCTTGAAGTCGCAGCAACTCTGTCCAGTCTTTCTCGGAGAAAGAAGGGATTTTAGAAGACAAAACATTCCGTTCTTTAAACTGTCGTACTTTTGAGACAACGGGGGAACTTTCATAGATATGTAGTTGAAGAGACTGATACTTCTCTTCGAGATGGTTACATTGCAAAATCAGCTTATCCGATTCAACATCTTTTTTCAGTATTTCTTCTTTGAAAAGATCCAATTGGGAAAGTGCGTGCCGATTTTTCTTCCAGAGTAGCCCAAGTAACAAAGACATCACACCAAACATTCCTAAAGCAGAAGAAAGAATTACTGAAGAATCGCTTTTACCGTCATTCAACATCAACTGACTGGCGTATGCCTTTCTCTCCATTTCCAGTGCTTCATCAAAGTTACCGTATTTCTGATAATAAAGACTACATCGTTTGCAGATTTTTGCCAGATGATCGTATTCCTCTGTTTCTTTGGCAAGTTTGATTGCCTCCTTAAAGTGGATTTCTGCCTCCTCTTTCTGTTCCAGATCACTTTCTACACAGGCAAGATAATAATATGCTTTGGATTTTTGATATTCATTGCCATTCTTCTCATAATAAGATGCCGCCTGCCTGATCTGCTTATCAGAGGAATGAGGAATGTTTTTATCCTCGTTGAGCTGGGTACACAATAAATTATATTCTGCCAGTTGAGCTTCATTCATTTGACTTGTCTGAATAGTCTCAAGAATAATAGATGCCGTATCCGGGTCCTGTGCCATGAGTTGTGCGGCTTTGTCTAACCCTTGCTTCACACTCGTTCCTTCCGGATGACATGCAGCCAATGAAAGGAGCATCATATACAATAAAATTCGAAGGTTATTCATAACTCTATTTTTGTCTTTACAAAGGATTGATTGGATTTGCAAATATAAAAAATAATCGGTATTTATCCTTCCCTAAGTCATACAAAAAGTATAGTGACGCTATCCTCTCCTTATAGCTACGCTATCCGGGTGTGATAGTGACACTATTTGGCAAGGATAGCGTCACTATGTTTTTTTGACAAATATCAAGCCGTTGTGCACTGTTAATTAAGAAGATAAGCCGTATCTTTGTAGCAAACAAAAAAATTATATATCATGATTAAAAACATTGTATTTGATTTTGGAGGGGTGATTGTAGATATTGATCGTGACAAAGCGGTTCAGGCATTTATCAAACTGGGACTGGCAGATGTTGATACCCGGCTGGATAAATATCACCAGACCGGCATCTTTCAAGAACTGGAAGAAGGAAAGCTAAGTGCGGATGAGTTTCGGAAACAACTGGGGGATTTATGTGGCCGTCCATTGACGATGGAGGAAACCAAACAGGCATGGCTGGGCTTTTTCAACGAAGTAAATCTAAATAAGCTCGATTATATATTGGAATTGAGAAAGTCCTATCATGTGTATATTTTAAGTAATACCAATCCTTTTGTTATGTCGTGGGCATGCGGCCCCGATTTCTCATCGAAGAAAAAGCCGTTGAATGATTATTGTGACAAACTATATTTGTCTTATCAAGTCGGTCACACGAAACCTGCACCGGAAATATTCGATTATATGGTGAATGATTGTAATATCATTCCTTCCGAAACTTTATTTGTAGATGACGGTGCTTCGAATATCCAAATCGGTAAAGAACTCGGATTTGAAACGTTCCAACCGAAGAATGGTGCGGATTGGCGGGAAGAAATGACTGCTATCTTGCAGAAATGATAATTGAGCAGTTAGTACCATATCGCAAATAAAAAATATGCAACCACAAGTCATACTTATCACCGGAGCATCTTCCGGATTCGGCAAGATTACCGCTCAAATGTTATCGGAACGAGGACACATCGTTTATGGAACAAGCCGGAAACCTTCCGAAGACATGAATCATGTAAAAATGCTTGTTGTCGATGTCACCAATTCCTTTTCCGTTTGTCAGGCCGTAGAGCGGATTCTATCGGAGCAGGAACGGATTGACGTATTGATTAATAATGCCGGAATAGGTATCGGCGGCGCATTAGAACTTGCCACTGAAGAAGAAGTGAATATACAAATGAATACAAACTTCTTCGGCGTAGTGAATATGTGTAAAGCTGTTTTGCCATCTATGAGAAAGGCGCGAAAGGGCAAGATTATCAATATCAGCTCTATCGGTGGTGTAATGGGAATCCCCTATCAGGGATTTTATTCTGCTTCGAAATTTGCAGTGGAGGGATATAGCGAAGCATTAGCTTTAGAGGTTCATCCGTTCCATATAAAGGTTTGTGTAGTAGAACCGGGAGATTTCAACACCGGATTTACTGATAACCGGAATATCTCCGAACAGACAAGACTGGATGCCGATTACGGAGAAAGTTTTCTGAAATCATTGGAGATTATAGAAAAAGAAGAACGTAATGGATGCCATCCGCGGAAGTTGGGTGCTGCCATCTGTAAGATAGTGGAACGTACCAATCCTCCTTTTCGGACGAAAGTAGGTCCCTGGATACAGGTATTGTTTGCGAAGAGCAAAAAATGGTTGCCTGATGCAGTGATGCAGTGTGCCTTACGGATATTCTACGCAATTAAGTAAACGATACTATATATAAAAGAAACTGTTCCCAAAGTTCCTAAAAGAAAAATCGTCCTTACTACAGTCTATCGTAGTAAGGACGATTTTATAAAATCAAGGCTTTTTTGAACGGCCTCTTTTTTGATTTGAATATCTTCTATGTTTCCAGATTAACCCTTCGGAACCAATTCCAAAAACATGGTAGTAGTCAGCAACACGGCCAGTCCGACGCAAACGCTTATCAACAGCCAATTGATATATTTTGCTTTCGGCTTGGTGTCGGCATGCAGATTATTCAGGAAATACTCCCTAAAGAAAAGATACAGGCCGGGGATTGTGGCACTTGCCAATAAGAAATCTTCCGGAATCTGAAAGAAATAAGTTTTGGATAATCCGATCAGCGACCAGTGGCAAAGGAACAATACCAAAAACATATTGACCTTTTGCGCAAACAGCAATAACAATCCGATAGTAAACACCACTACCGAACAAGGCATGACCGGAGAAGTCATTTCTGGGAATGAAAGTCCGCGTGCCAATGAAACCAAAGGATATATAAAAGGCATTGCTAACAGCACATAAGACAGTAGATCATATTTGTGGGTACGTTCGAAGGTAGTATATCCCGTAATCGCATCCCAAATCCAAATGATAGCCATCACCCCCCAAAACATAGCCATTACTCCATTATAACTACGCTCTTCACAGTAGATATAATAGTAGACCAGAGAAATCCACGTATACAGACCTATCATATAGAACTTCATCGCCATTTTCACCCACGGACGTGGTCGGCCGATAAGCATTCCGGTCAATGCAATACCAATCAGAATGATAACTATCTGTAAAAGCCAGGTAGCTGAATTATAATATGCAATTGTTCTCCAAAAAATCTCCATAAAAGTTCGTTTTAGTGTCTTGTTAATGAAAAGGCTCTATGTGGAAACAGGAACATCGGGAACGTAGCTCCTACCGCCAACATGAAAATCACTGTGCTTGCTATCAGAGTATTAGAGAAGAACATCGACATAAACTTGTCCAGCTTATCCGGATCATTCACATTTTGCAGACACATGATAAGTGAAAATACCATGTTGTATGCAAACTTTCCCGGAATCATGGGAAGCAACGCCGGAATGTACAATACCGTCATCGGGCAATATACTTTTTTCCCTAACCACAAACTACCGAAGCCGATGACTAATCCGGCAAACAACGAACCTGTGGCAATATCCACGCCTAAATAAGTCATTAAACAAAAACGACAAGCGTGTCCCAATGCTGCCAGTATGGCAATCATCTTGAATGCACGCAAAGGAGGATCGGAAATCGCCCCAAATCCTATACCTGCTACTGCTGCAAAAAATCCATCCGTAAGAATGTCAAGTGCTATCATATCAAATTAAACTGTTTTTTACCATTAATAATGTGAAGGAAAGTCCGATAGCAATGCTGACAATCAACAAAGAAGCCTCTGTCAGACGGGCAAATCCTGTTAATACATATCCCTCCACTATATCAATCACGCCATTAATCAAGGGAACCCCAGGCACAAGATAAAGCACGCTGGTTGCCATGGCAATCTCCGAAGTTGTGTCGAAAATCAGCGCGGTGGAAGCACACAGGGAAGCAACAAAAGCCGAAACAATAAATACAACATAATGATTGATCTTTTTCGCCTGCATTTGTTGTTTCAGGTAGAATCCTGTAATGGTAGCCGAGAACACGATTCCCATCGAAATTAAATCACCGCCGAATAATTTACAGAAAGAGGCATTGGCAAATCCTACTAATAATAATACGAAAAGAGAGTGTATCCGCGGAGCAGAAATGATCTTCTTGTATTTATCTTTCAATTCTTCCAATGACAAATGATTGTCTACTGCTTCCCAGCTTAATGCGCTTAACTCTGAATTATGTTCAAAACTGATCGGGTGTGCAGGAATGTCTATAACCTCGTTACAAGCCTCGTTTGTTTCTTTGTCTATAATGGTCAGAATGATGTTTCTATGAAATACGCTTAATTTGACATCTAGTCCGAAAGCCTCTCCAATACGCTTTGTGTTGCGTACCACCCGCGAGGTGTGTACTCCGGCTCCCATTAAATGGGCTGAATATTCTGCAATAAATTTACCTATGGATAATAAAGATTCGCCTGTCTTCATGAATATGATATTTTTAAATCGGGCGCAAAAGTACAAAAAAAATAGATACCTTTGCCGCGATTAAAAATAAAAAATGCATGAATAACCAATTTACGCATCCAAAAGAGAGAATACGCTTTGCCATATTGACTTTTTTCTTCGCTCAAGGACTTTGTATGGCAAGTTGGGCCAGCCGAATCCCTGATTTCAAAGACGTTTTTGCCGCAAATTATGCTTTCTACTGGGGACTGATTTTATTTATGATCCCTGTCGGAAAATTTGTCGCGATCCCCTTGGCTGGTTATCTTGTTTCGAAGTTAGGAAGCCGGAGCATGGTACAGGTCAGTATCTTGGGATACGCTTCATCTCTGCTTTGCATTGGGCTGGCCCATGAGGTCTATCTTTTAGGCTTTCTGCTCTTTTGCTTCGGTGTGTGCTGGAATTTGTGCGATATATCATTCAATACACAAGGCATTGAGGTGGAACGTATCTATGGTAAAACCATTATGGCCACTTTTCATGGAGGATGGAGTCTGGGGGCATGTGCAGGAGCACTTATCGGCTTCGTGATGATTTTGGCAGGAGTCTCCCCCATCTGGCATTATACACTGATATTTATCATCATCCTTATAATTGCACTTTCCGGGCGGAAATATTTGCAGGAGAGCACATCGCAGGAAACGGAAGTTTCTGATACAAAGACGCAGGAAAGAAATACAGCCAAAGCTCCCAATGGTTTTCGCCTGTTATTTCAAAAACCGGAAATGTTGCTTTTGCAGTTAGGACTTGTCGGACTGTTCGCACTGATTGTAGAAAGTGCGATGTTCGACTGGAGTGCCGTTTATTTCGAATCAGTGGTTCATGTACCTAAATCATTGCAAATCGGTTTTCTTGTATTTATGATTATGATGGCAACGGGCCGTTTTCTGACTAACTACGCTTATCAGCTTTGGGGAAAGAAGAAAGTCCTGCAACTGGCGGGCAGCTTTATCTGTATCGGTTTTTTTGTTTCTGCCCTGTTAGGAGGAGTTTTTGGATCTATGGCCATGAAAGTAATTATCAATTCTTTGGGTTTCATGCTGGTCGGCTTGGGAATATCCTGCATTGTGCCTACTTTGTACAGCTTCGTGGGAGCCAAATCAAAAACACCGGTCAGTATTGCACTTACCATTCTGTCAAGCATCAGTTTTATAGGTTCGTTGATTGCTCCCCTGCTTATCGGTGCCATCTCGCAGGCGTTCGATATCCGTATCGCTTATATGCTTATCGGCATATTGGGCGGATGTATCGTATTAATAGTCAGTTTC
This sequence comes from Bacteroides sp. 2_2_4, assembly GCF_000157055.1. Classification (NCBI taxonomy): domain Bacteria; kingdom Pseudomonadati; phylum Bacteroidota; class Bacteroidia; order Bacteroidales; family Bacteroidaceae; genus Bacteroides; species Bacteroides sp. 2_2_4. Next base: position 76,885 of record NZ_EQ973359.1, read on the forward strand.
AGTAGTGCTTTCAATATTCAGGAATCTGGCGATAAACCTGAATAGAACAAATAAAAAACGCAGCCTTTCACAGTGTTTAAAATTAAACTTCCTGTGAAAGGCCGCGTCAATCTTTTAATGCCTTAACTAACCTAACTACTTTATCTTAACTATACTAACCTATCTACAAAATACCCGAAAAATCTTTTATACTACTAATAATCCTATCTTTCAATTCGTTATTTTCAACTATTGAGAAGCCACAGTCTACATTTGCCGGAGCCAATAATACAGCTTTAGCTTCTTCTGCATCTGCCATCTCTTCCGGGTGCTCTCTGAAATAAGTTTCCCATTGGGAAGCTGATTGCGGAGTTACACCCAGCACATAGTTGATAAAATCATCATCCGTCAAAAAATCCATTACCTTTGAGCACATATCGCATCCTTTTTAAGCGTTTACATAAGTAGGACGGCGTTATCCTGTCTATGTACTCAACCCATTTACCTTTTTACTAAAATTAACTTGCCAGACTACGCAACTTTGTCAATCCGCGATGCATCAGGTTGCGTACAGACTGATAATTCATATTCATAATCTCGCAGATATCCTCGTATTTCTTTTCTTCTATATAATATAATGTAAGCGCTTCGCGTTGGCGGGGAGATAATTGGTCGAGCAGACGTCTAACCAATGAAAATTCATTCTTGCGTTGCTCTTCTTCCATATAATCATCTTCTACATCTGTAGGAGTGGATATGCTAACTTCTTCTACTGCCGTATCAGACATATACATACGTCTGCGAAGTTCATCACACAACTTATTCTTTAAGGAGATGAATAAATAAGATCTCAAATTATCGATTGTTCCTAATTCATCTTTCTTTGTATAGAGTTTCACGAAGATGTCATGAATACAATCTTTCAGTAACTCTTTATCAATGGTCAACTTCAATCCGTAATTAAAAAGGACATTGATGTGCAAGTTATACAGCTGTGAAAAAGCTGCCATGTTTCCCGCTTGAAAAGAAGCGAGTAAAGTGTCGGTTGAATGATTAGTCTGTTCCATCATAGCATTAATTCGATTGATTTGATGTTGCAAAACTAAGCAGTATCGACCGCAACTTTGGGTAAAATCTGGTTTGTGGATTGAAAAAACAAGTATCATGTTTTATAACACTCTTTTACTAGAAATTACCAATAAAAAGCAAAAATCCCGCTGAATGGTCTTCAACGGGATTCTCTGCTTTATAACTTATGGAACCAATAAATGCCTTCTTTCTTATCAGGTACCTTTAGATTGTATAAGCCATTTATTTTCAGCGATTTATTTATCGTTTCAATCTTTCCGGAAGCAGGATGAATGTACTTTAATACATACTTTCCGGACGATAATTGAACAGGAATTTCTGTTCCGGACTTGGAATAAATGATACTTCCAATATCAGATTTTACCATTTTCTTGTACTCGTCCGTATTTGTTTCTTCCACTTCCATAGCTGCTGCATCCTTCAGTAACGCTTTATCTGTGCACGGAATTACAGGACATGAACCTCCTGCCATGAATACAGCCCATCCCATAGCCGGATAATTCTGTGCGTAGAATGTCACTGCCTTTTGAGGAAATTTCTGACGATACTCATTGACAGCTTTATATGCTTCTGTGAAAGTCACCTTTCCCACTTTCATCTTACGCATGTGCTGACGTGGCGCCATATTCTTTCCACCTTCCGGCGCAAAGATTCCGTCCGTCTTATAATGCCAGTATCGAATATCAATAATATCTACTACGGCAGCGCGTTTAGGATCTGCAAGGATTGCATCCTGTACGTCTTTCGTTGTACTCAATGCCACTTTCGCTTTCTTCCCGGTTTCAGTTTCCCATTCAGCTATCACGTCCAACCAAAATTGTACGAAGTGCAACGGGCCTGTAAATTCGGCGCTTGTCAACTGAATAACATTCGAATTGTCCGCGAAGTTATTCAGGCATTGGCGGATATATTGTCTGTGCAGTTCACGACGAACAGGATGACTGATATCATAGAACATATCCGCTACAAAGATTCGTTTGTCTCCGGCAAATGGAGCAGGTTCAGGAAATCCGGTCTGATTGATGTTATTGCTGCTTCTCCATGGAGAATCTACCCAATGCGCACCGGCTTCCAATATATTGTGCTGGAAATAGTTTTCATGGAACAACAGCAGTCCGTCCTTATTTCCTTTTTCTGCAAATTCTTTTAAGCGGCTCCAGTACCATGCATTGGGGCGTTTCAAATCATACTTGCTCAATCCTTCCCATGCTGTTCCCTGACTGCTACGACCAAATGGCTGTTCATAGAAAGGTCCCCATACATCACCATCCCGACGGCGAACCCGTTCGTGGTCATCCCGGCGACGGTCATACCAAAGACCGTAATTTTGATCGAAAACAAGAATGTTTTTCTGTTTCATGAAGTCGACTACAGAATCAATGCGGTCGGTTAATCCCAATCCCTCACGTCCCGGCACAAAGCGGGTGATGGCCGGACTTGCCTTTTTCAGATAATTGGTTTTGAGCTTTCCGTTCCACCAAGGGGTGGTATGACTGCCTCCTACCAATAGAGCACCGTCCATCTGAATACGTCCATTGGTTACAGTTACTTCCGGTTGGGTTAATAATTTAGCAGCAGAAGAAGAAGAAGAAGATTTTGCAAGTGCAGCGCTCTTTTTCTCTTTAATATCATCGATTGATTTTACTCCGGCTGATGCCACCGAAGGAGCAAACTTGTTATCGCCGATCCAATGTTCCAACGTCAACCGTGGTTTATATGCTTCTTTAGCGAGTTCCATAGCTACTTCCACTGTAGGACTACTGGTTGCACTTGTATTTCTGGGCAGAATACGTGCACGTTCTGCACATTCTTTGTTCAACCGTTCTTCCAATTGAGCATAAAAAATACTGCGAGGTTGTACATGATTGTTGGACTGTGCCCATTCACCGTCACCGGAGAATTGTGCCCAACAACCGTATGCACGGTTCATCGCATCTTTTGCCGGGGCATAACATTCGATTTCCGCTGCGGTACATTGCCAAAACAAGCTGTTTGCCGTATTCCAACCGGCTCCGTTTTTATCTTGTCCCAAATTCTTGAAAGTCAGGTTATGACCGTCGATATTTACTACGTCAAACAACAGTCCGCACGCCCAGGCATCAATAGAACCGCTGAATCCCAAAGATTCGTACGAATCACATTGTACAAAAGCATTGGGACCGGCTGCGCAATATCCGGCAGCAAAGTCATGAATACCCTGTTCCGAATAGCAGCGTTGAAATAAAGTTTGTTGTCCCAACGTATGGAAAGTGCAACGACGCATCCCTCCGATTTCTGAAACGGGTTCTTTCGAGATACAGTCTTCAACGGTAATTTTGGAACCTGTACGCTGAACAATTACAGCACTTCCTGCAAAATGCTTGAAATTAACCAGTCTCACCCAACAGTTTTCCGCATCCTCAATGGAAATACCTGTCCAGCAATGATCCTCGTCTTTAGGATAACGCTTGTCGTAATCAGAAATCAGTGTCATATTTTCTACGCCACAATCATGAATACGTCCGTTCCATTGATAAGTCAACAGGGAAGAAGTTCCATAGTTGGCATCCAAAGCTACGGTCAGCGGAGCATCCAGTGTTACCTGGTTGCCGTTTACTTCGCAGACTGTTCTGTCCCAAGTCAGATCCATGTCACCTTCTTTCCATCCCAAAGCACTGATACCTCCTCCAAAAATATCACAACCCAAAGAGGCAATCCATTCTTTGCCGGAAGGACGGGTAACCATGACACGGTCTCCTTTTTTCAGAGAAACACCCGAAGCGACTTCCAATGTTCTCGCGTTTACCGGAACATAGTGGGAAAGCACCTTCAATGTGTCTTGTACATTCAGGTCATCCATTCCTTCCATGTAGATAAGCGCACCTCTGTCCACGCCCTTTTTCAGCAGTATTGTTTTTTCTTTATCCGTACCCCGCAATACAATTCCGGATGCGGAGATACGAATACTGCCGGACAGGGAAAATTCTCCCTGATCGAGTAATACGGCTCCCCGAAAACCGGAAGCGTCAGGAGTCAGCGAAGCTACATAATCAATGGCACGTTGAATACGTGCAGTATTATCTCCGGCTTTCCAGGGTACAAATACCACATTACGGACAGAAGGAATATCCTGTTCGGAGGATTTATATCCGCATGTAGAGAAATCGAGAATCCGGTTTCCCCGATCATCATTCAGGTAAGTGATCTGGTCATTCTTAACCTGTAAAGCAAAGGTTTGCGCATAACTTTGCACAAACCCAATGCTCAATAATCCTAAAAGGATCGTTCTTACTTGTATATTCATTACAATAAACTTTATCATCTTTTCATCCGGTTACAACAGACTTTTCCGTTTAGACAATGTATCGTAATTGTTCTTCAAGTCTGTCCAGTCCACTTTCTTTCTGGTGTCTATACCATTGATGTATTTTTCAATATTGGTATATCCGTCACCGTTGCAGTCCATGTTGGCGTCGGTCGGGTCGTTCGGATTCAATCCGTTAGCTATTTCCCAAATATCTGGCATACCGTCGCCGTCCGAGTCTACTACTGCTTCACCTTTATATTCGGGCAGTCCGCCTACCTGACGAATATCTGTGATGATACCTTGCTTGTAAGAATCAGCCGGTAACCGTCTCTTCACGTAAGGAGAGACAAACTCCGGTGCATCTTTCGCATAAATGGCCTTTCCTGTTTGTACGGTTTTAATGACACGTGCATCTACTGCGTCACGTTTCGGAAAATTAGCTCCTACATTATCTAATACAAAGGTATAAGCTTTTTTGGTATCCATTACAGTTACCGGTGGCATTTTGAAAGCCTCGTCCGATTTAATTAGCGGCAAAAACTTTGCGGCGTCCACCTCTTCTTTAAGTTGTACGCCTCCGTCCCAGTTATCTTTTGTAACTTTGGCATTGCCATGGATAATATTTCCGTTTACGTATGCTTTTCCGAATGAAAGCGGTCTGTTTTTGTCACGTCCTGCTTCCGGTTTGAGAATACGATAAGAAATCGGTTTACCTATCGGAGTGATCGGACCGGGTTTGAAATAGTTGTTTATCATATTGTAGAAACTGTTGTGATCGCCTCCGTCTACGGAACGGTTCCACCAGTTGAAAACAACATTATTGACGAAGTTAAAGTCGCCGTCCATACCTACCGAACTATTTCGGCTGATGTTGGAAGCAAAAAGATTACGACAGAACATACTGTTATGTCCACCGATGGTTGCACCGAAAGCATGATTGTAGGTATCCAATGCTTCAGAAAAAATAGAATTCTGGATGGTAATGTTTACCGTCGGAAGTTTCAGCCCGTGTCCATCTGCCCCTCTGTTGTATACATGACGGTAGATAGACATATTTTCATCCAATCCCCAACTGGCGGAGCAATGGTCTACCATAATATTTCCAACCGCATTCCCTCCTACTGCATCATCACGGAAAGCTACGTCCTGCGCACCGCGGCGGAAGCGCATGTGACGAATCACGACATCGTGTGTATCGATCAGGAAAGATTGTCCGGTGACGCAGATACCATCTCCGGGAGCCGTTTGTCCGGCAATCGTTACATAAGGGGCACGTACACTAATCGGGCTTTTCAAACGAATCACTCCCGCTACATTGAATACAATAATACGTGCACCTCCCGTTTCGCAGGCTTCGCGTAATGTTCCGGGGCCGGAATCTTCCAGCGAAGTGACCACGATCACTTTACCTCCACGACCACCGGGAGTATACATACCTCCGCCTTCCGCGCCGGGGAAAGCCGGGATATTACTTTTTATCAAATCTTCGGGTTTGGAGGCCCAAGGCTTATAGGGACGACCTTTCTTTGCTTCTTCTAATACTGTCGGCAAAGCTTTTTCCCATGCCGCATCCGATTTCCGTTCAAACTCCGCTTCTTGTTTTGCTCCTCTTGCTTTTACCGAGTCCGGAATTACAGGATACTGGGCTGCCACAGGTAGTACACAGGCAACCAGCATCCACGCTGATAATACTTTCTTAATGTTGTTCATTCTTTCGAATCTTAATTAGGTTTCTAAAAGGACGATTAAGAAAGCATTTTGTAATCGGTTATCTCTCTCCTTTCCGCCATTCATTCATATATTCGCGAGGGGACTGATTATATTTTTTCCGGAAACACTTACTATAATATCCCGAGTCCTTGAATCCGACAGCAAAAGCAATTTCGGAAACACTTAAATCCGTATTTTTAATCAGCTCGATAGATTTATTCAAACGAATCTCTTTTACCAGGTCGACGGGTGCCAGGCCGGTAAGACTCTTCAGTTTCTTGAAGAATGCCGAACGGCTCAATCCGATACCGGATGCTATGGTGTCAATGTTAAAGTCACTGTCGTCCATATTTTCTTCAATGACCTGATGTATCTTTTCGAGGAACTGTACGTCTTTCTTTACCAAAAATAGTTCGTAGCTGTCTTCTTCGGTCGTTGTCTGGTTTTCCATCTGCTGACGGATTCGTTCACGGAACAGTTTCCGTTCGGCAAGCAACTGGTCGATACGTGCCAATAGATATTCCTTACTGAAAGGTTTGGTGATGTAGGCGTTCGCCCCTAAAGTGATCGCTTTGGTCTTGGCGCCTTCATCATTCTTCGCAGTCAGGATAATGACAGGGATATGACTGATTTGGAAATCTTTGCGGATGGATTGCAACATTTCAAGCCCATCCATTTCGGGCATCATCTGATCGGTCACTACAATATCCGGATGATACAGATGTACTTTCTTCAAACCTTCCACTCCGTTATTGGCAATATGGATATTAAACATGTCTTCCAACTGAAGCTTTATCAACTGGCAAAGGTCTTTGTTATCTTCCACCAACAGAAGGGTCGGTAATGAAGCGTCGATTTCCGGTTCTTCTTCCTCCGTACCGTCTTCGGATATGGCATTTGCAACAGGATCTTGTTCTACCGCAATAGGGGCTGTCTCCGTATCTCCCACATAGAAATCTACTTCCGACGGACGGTAATGTTCCTTATCCATCAGGAGTTCCACAATAAACACCGCTCCTTGTCCCTCGGGACTTTCGGCACGAATCTGTCCGTGATGCAGATTGACGATCTCTTTTGAAAGTGCCAATCCGATACCAGTGCCCTGATAATAGGAGTTTTTCGCGTTCTCTCCTTGCGAGAAGCGTTCGAAAATCTCGGTCAGTTTATTTTGTGGAATACCTACTCCGTTATCTTCCACCCGTACGTAACAACGTTTACCGTCGTCTGTCAATCCGGTAGTTATATAAATACTTCCTCCGGAATGAGTGAATTTGAATGCGTTGGATATGATGTTGCGGATAACAATGCTCATTTTTTCCTTGTCCGCCCATACCATAATCGGTTCATCCGGCAACTGGAAAGTAAAACTGATCTCGTTTTCTTCGGAAAGTACCCGGAATTCTTTTTGGAAAGACGCTATCATCTCATTAAAATCAATTAATGACACATGCAAACGCATCTTGCCGTTCTGAATCTTCCGGAAATCAAGGATCTGGTTCACTAATTGCAGCATTTGATTGGTGTTCTTCTCCATCAGATCCACATATTGCAATCCTTTCGGAGAGAGTTTTTCGCGTTCTCTTAGTTCCTGTATCGGACCTTTTATCAATGTCAAAGGAGTGCGCAATTCATGGGAGATATTGGTAAAGAACTTGATTTTCATCTCCGATACCTTCTGCTCGATATAAATATCATTCTTCATTTTAAGCATGAAGAAAGCCAGGCGCAGGCTGAAATAGAGAGCTGCCAAACCTAGAATTACATATATAAGGGTTGCCCACCAGCTCAACCACCACGGTGGAAGGATAGTGATGGCCAGTGTACAGTTGGAAACCAGCTCCGGATTGGCTTCATCTACGGTTTCTACACGGAATGTATAGTCTCCGGGAGGTACGTTGGTATAAGAAGCGATACGGTTCTTTCCGTTATAATGCCATTCTTTTTCATATCCTTCGAGTATATATCGGTAAGATACCCGGTTCTGATTATAGAAATTCAATGCGGCAAATTCAATCGTGAACATGGATTGATTGTAGTTCAGTTCGATTGCTTTGGCGTATGTGATGGATTCTTTCAGAATCGGACATTCGCGAAAACTACGCAGATCGCGGTTGGAAACTTTAAAGTCAACAATACGTGTATCGTAGTTCGTATGCAATGTTTCCAGTTTGTCGGGAGAGAATGTCAGGATTCCCTGCCGGGTACCAATCCACAAGTCTCCATTCAAGGTACGGAGGGCACTACCCTCTTCCAGCTCTACGTTCAGGAAACCGTCGTATTTGTCGTAGTTACGGAACTGTTCGGTAGCCTTATTGAAGCAGGACAAGCCAATTTCCGTTGTAAACCACAAGTTGCCGTTTTTATCTTCTACGATGGATTTGACTACATCGTTATTCATTCCTTCGCGTATGCCGTATGATTTGAAGATCGGTTCACGCTTTTCTTTATCATAGCGGACTAATTTATTCAAACCGCCTCCGAATACACTTACCCAGATTTGCGAATCAGTATCTTTGTAGAGTACATAAATATCGTTATCCGCTACGTTTGAATTTTCGCTGACCTGGCGGTACGTTTCAAACTGGATCTGTTCGGGGGTAGTGAAATGTCCGTCGAAAGACATCAGACCATCCATTGTTCCTACCCAAATACGTCCGTCTTCATCTTCCGTCATGGTACGTACCTCCATATAAAGACCGTATGCAGGATATTGTTTCAAGCCATTGTATTTATGTATAAAGGTAATTGCTCCGTTCTCTTCGGAAATTAGATTCAGACCTCCTCCCAGTAATCCTACCCAAATGCGTCTCTGGCTGTCCTGATAGGTAAAGTACACATCGTTGTTACTGATAGAATTCGGATTCTTGGGGTCATTGATATAACGGGTAAAACGCAACCCGTGCGGTGAATTCATGTCCGGTTCGGCTTTAACAAGCCCGTTTCCCTTGGTGGAAAACCAAAGATTACCGTCTTTGTCTTCCATAATATGATATACGGCTCCTAACAGATAGTTCTTATCCGAGAAGATTTGTTTCACTTGTCCGTTACGATCCAGGCGATACAAGGCTTGCCAGCGGGTTCCTACCCAAATATCCCCATTTTGCGCCTGGAAGAGAGCACGTATTCCCTGATTCCAAGAAGTCGATCTCTCGGGCACCACCGGAGATGGAGAAACTTCTGTCAGCAGTTGGAATTGCTTCTTGGGGAAATTAAGCCTGTATACTCCGCTGCTCGTAGATGCCAGCCAAAGGATGCCATCTTTATCCAGCAGAAGATGGAAGAAAAGCTGATTGGGAAGATCGTCGGAGAAAGGCTTCAATTGGTTGATACGGGTCATTTCCAGTTTCTCCCTGTCGAATAGAAGAATTTCCCCTCCCGGAGTCATAAAGAACATGCCTTGTTCGCCGGCATCCTGCATTTCAAAATTGCCGATTGCGTTCTGATTGGGGAATGTAAAGCGGTGATGGCTCCTGTTCAGGGGATCATAATAGGTCAATGCCTGGTTACCCTCCTGAAACCATACCTTATCATATTTATCATAGAATATAATTCCATTGTCCTTTTCGGGGATGGTAAAGGGGAGCTTGGTCAACTGTTTGTAGCCGATATTGTACTCGTATGCTCCTTCGTTGGTGGTAATGTACATCAGACCGGATTCCGTTACCAGCAAATTAGAAACCGGCTGTTTGATTTCCGGTATCTCGTAACGGTTGACCACTCCGTTTTGCGGATCAATGCTATAAATGTGGCCTTTCTTGTCTCCCAACCATAAGAATTTAGAATTATAAGAGGCACAAGTAAACTGATCGGGGTTAGCAGATACTTTTTTCTGTATAAAGTCGGCAGGTTTGTCTTTCAGCGCTTCCCCTTTCCGTAGGGACAGAATCTGATAATCCATACCGATCCAATTGATAAATTCGGCTGTTTCGCAGAATATGTTGTGTTTCAGACGCATGTCGTACACGTTCACGTTGGGACGCGAATCATGCAATTGTTTCATCGTTATTTTACCTTCCTTGTCGGTGTACGCACGCAAAAGGCTTTTATCTTTTGTCAGTAACAGTACGTCGCCATCCTCGGTCGTCTGAATCTTGATAATCTGAATGTTCTCGGAATATTCTTTCACATCGTCGTAGACGGCATGAAAGCTCTCATGCCGTTTATCGAACAGATAGAGTTTACGGTCGATAGTCTTAATCCACAGAAAACCATTCTTATCTTCTACGATACGCTGAATCTTACGCGGCGGAATATCTGTGGAATAAAAGCCGTCATGGTTATCGTAGGAACGGAATTTACTTCCGTCAAAGCTACATAGTCCATACCAGGTACCAAACCAGATAAATCCGTCTTGTCCTTTTAATGTACAGTTTACGATATTATTAGGCAAACCACGTTCAGCCGTGTAGTGTTCTACAATCATATTTGGATAGGCAAAAGCATACATGCCTATCATGGATAATAATAGTATTAGAATATTCCGTTTTCTCATTGATGGCTATAATTGGAATTAAACGTACTCAAAGATAGTCTTTTTTTTTGAATAGTGCTTTAGTAACATATAAAAAACAAGTTGGCAGGTCACCCCGCTAATCACTAACCTGCTAATCACTTTATCGTACTATTTTTCAGTTCCAAATTCAGTCTGTTGACGTTCTACTTCATCCAACACCCGTTGGCGTTCTTCCTCTGTCAGTTGCACTTTTCCTTCAGATGCTTCTTTGCCCGGGTTTACATTGAGAGTGGATGGTGTTGTCCCTTGTATTTCATAAGCCTGTTCCTCATAGCAGAAAGGAAGTTCTGCAGGAACGCTTTCCAGTTCAATTTCAGTAGCTGTCGGAGCTTGAGTGCCCTCAAACTGTACGCGGGCTTTCACCTTTATTTTTCCGGCTTTCCGGGTAGAACGAATCAACACCGGAGCAGAGCCGAACTCCACCGTACGGGGATTGGCGCCAATAGTAGCATCTCCGATGATTTCTCCTTCACCTTCTACCGTGAAAACGATATTCTCTTTCGCCAGACGGCGCACATTTCCACTATCATCGGTTACTTCAGCAACTACGACGATAAAGTCGGAGCCATCAGCTATCAGGTTCACTTTTTGAGTATCTACATAAAGACGTAGTTTGGTGGAACGTCGGGAAGGCATTTTCTTTTGAGTGCATACCACTTTTCCGTTGATGATTCCTTCGGCAACCATGTTCACTTTTTGCCAGTTTTTTTGAGTATAGCTATATCCGCGTGCTTCCCAAAAGTCCCAGACATTCTCGAATATAACGGGAGCATTCGGCATGTGCCCTTTAGCATGAACCACCGGTTTCGTCCAGGTTTTCGTTCCATCATAAATAGAAAGACGGACTGAATCACAGTTTGTGAATACAACTACGTCCTTATCGGAGAACTGCGACATTTCATGAGCAATGAATATCATCGGGCCACATTCTGCCAATGGGTGTTGGAGGCTGGCCGGCGACTGGCTGCGAAATACTTCATACGCATATTTCTTCTGACGGAAAGCATCATAAATACCGCCCCAATAAGGATCCGGATGGTAACCACGCTGATGGTCGAACGGATGCCATTGGGCGCCACCGATAAATAAACCGGTCGTGCGGTACATCTCGTCATAGCTCTTTGCCAAGGACATAGCCTGTACCAGTAACGGGCGTTCTCCCCAACTGCGGCTGGCACGGTTATTATTGTTGTGAGCATACCAGTCGTCTACATTCTCCCCGAATTCACGGGTAAAGATACATTGCTTTGGCTTGTCTTCCTTTTCATCATCACCCGGCCAGCCATAAACAACGTCATAATGCTCTTTCACTCCGGCCGAATGGACATCGGCAGCAGCTACCGGACGTCCCGGATAGGGATATTCTTCTTTGGTAATCTCAAGAGCTTTCAAGGCAAAATCGAGCGGATAGCGGGTTTCATTCAAGATGGGTTCCCACATCAATACGGAAGGGTGATTACGGTCACGACGAATCATTTCGCGGGTATTCTGATGAACCAACTCTCCGAATTTCGGGTCTTTGTTCCAGTACTGCCATCCCGGAGTAGCGACAATCACGAACAGACCGAGCTCGTCACAGGCATCCATAAAGGCAGGGTCTTGGGGATAGTGGGCTACCCTAATAATGGTACATCCGGCATCACGCAGACGTTTGGCGTCACGCCATTGCTGTGAGTTCGGTAAAGCATTGCCTACGTATGCAAAATCCTGATGGCGATTGGCTCCTACCAGTTGTCCGAAAGGTTTGCCATTCAGCCAGAATCCGTCTTTACCACGGAATTCTGCCAGACGAATACCGACACGGGTAATGCCTCCGTCAATGGATTTATTTCCTTTTTTAATACGTGATTGTACCCTATATAAATAAGGTGTATCCGGTGACCAAAGAGTAGGATTCTTTACTTCCATCTGTTGACGGATGGATTTCTTCTCTCCCGGCTTTAAAGAAAGTTTTCCTGAACTGCGTTTGATTACTTTTCCATCCGCATCTGTCAAAGTCGTTTCTACAGTGACTGACTCGGAACGGGCGTCGTCATTCTGAACTTCGGTGTTTACATATACCTGCGCACTCTTTTCACTGATCTTATCAAAATGAACGAAGACACCTCCACCGCCAACGATTTGTGAATCAATAGCGTCAGTAATAGCTACCGGAGATTTGGCAATCATCCATACATCACGGTAAATGCCACCATGATAAGCAAAGTCTAATGTATATTGACGTTTTCCGGGAGGATAGGATTTGTCATCACTGTTGTCCGTGAAAACAGCGAGCAGACAGGAGTCTCCGGCTTGTACGCCATTGGCGGTCAAGTCTAAAGTAAAAGGCAGATAACCTCCCAGATGTTCCTGAATGCGTTTACCATTCAGATAAAGAATCTGTTTGCCCATAGCTGCTTCAAAATGAAGTACTACCCGTTGCCCTTTTGTTTCAGCGGGGAGGACAAAGTGCTTACGGTACCAAGCCGGTCCTTGATAATTGCGGCATCCACTTCCTTCGGCCGGCATCAACTCTACGGTATGAGGGGTGGAAACGACATTCCAGGAACGGTCATCGAAGTTTACCGCTTCTGCTCCCCGGACATCGCCTCTGAAAAAGCGCCATCCCGGATTGAAATTATAGACTTGTCGCCCGCTACCGGGAAGCTGGATGAATCCGGCAACCGATGTCTCGGGACGGTAAGTTTCTGTAGCCTGCCCTTTTTCTATCAAGGAAAATAGCAACAGAAAAGCTGATAAGATGATAAATGGTCTTTTATTCATAATTCTTTATTTATATATTTCATTCGTTAAATGGGAATTTATCGGTTAAATGGGAATTTTGCAGTTAGGCTGAAAGCCTTACAATTATATATTTATTGGGATGCCCTTTCTGGGCGCAAATTCAGATTACCGTTTTTTCGTAGGGCGTTGCCCTACGCTATGTAATTAAGCCCTTTCAGGGCACTCCGCAAAATTATCATTTTTCCTTTTCAATCATTATAACAATATCCTTTTTTCTACTTTCCGGTAAAACTTTCAAGTCCGTCACTTTTCCGTTTTTGAGAGTGGCTTCTACTGTTGTTTCGCCCGGAGCATGAAGTTTGAAATGTACGTTCCATTCTTTCGGCCATGCCGGGAAAAGGAGTATTTGTTCTCCATTGGTTTGCAATAGCATTTCCTGAAGTCCTATCATGCCGCTACCTCCCCAGTTGTGATCGGGTGTCCAATCATATCCCGGTCCCCAAAATGCGGGGAAACGATGCGGTCCATTCGATAATTTGGCTAAAGATAGTTTCTTTGCTTCTTCGGTCAGGCCTAAACAGGCAGCCCATATATTATCTTGTTTCCATCCGGTATGCGAACGGAACTTGATGGCATCCGGGTCATAAAAGTAGGTATTACGGGCTATATCCAGATCCTCCTTTCCTACTCCATAAATACGCCATGGAAACACTGGATAAAGTTGTGGCGTTTCAACATTATTAATTCGTTCCCAACTTACGGCGGGCGAAATTGTTTGCTTCAAGACCGGAGCAATAGTCGGATTCAACGTATCTTTTATTTCTATGTATCGCAATGGAATCGGAGGTATTGCTTTTAGCATCTCCTCTTTCTCTCCGTATGTTTCTAATACCACTTTCAGGGCGGCGATGGTGCTGCTTGCGTTATTGGTCATTTTATATGTTTCACAAGCAGAACCCGGGAAAAGAATCAGATGTCCGTTGCCATCCAACGCTTTCCGTCCTCGGCGGGAAGCTAGTTGCTGGTAATGTTCGTCGAAGAATGTCAGCGAACTTTCGATCAGAGGTAAATAAGGGGTAATATCAGCATTTGCATAGTTCTTTGTTTCCAATATCATTTGGCAGAATTCAAGAACCGTATCCCATTCATATTCCAGCCAGGCATTATATTCCAATCCTTTGTCGAACCAGTCCGGTCGTTTGAAACCATATTCTGCGGGGTTCGGCAAACCGAAATTTTCGATCTGCTCGCTAAAGCAAGCTCCATCATGTTGCCAATATATACGGCTTCGCAGTTCTGCATTTTTCAACATGCGGTTATAAAAATCAAACTGGGAAGGCATCATATCAAAGTCTCCGCTTTTCAGCATCGGCCAGTATACTAAACGTTGATTCTGTGCAGTCATTGTGCCACCTCCCCATTTCCGGTAGTCGGGAGTGAAAGATTGTTTTTCATCGACATGGCAAGGATCAAAGGTAAATAGTCCGCCATTGAATTTAGTCGGTACGCTGCCATAAGCATTACATCCTAGCATATAGCGGAAAAGGGTGTAGTTTCTAGTTATTTCTTTTGCTTCCCCTTCTGCTTCGATAAAACTGCGTTGCCAAAAGGAATTCCACCACGAACGGGTCTGTTTTTTATCCTGTATGATAATCTTCGATGAAACTTTACCTTTGGGGGCTATTCTTTGCAAAGCAGTTTGTAGTCCCTGCTCCCATTCTTCTATTGTTTCTGTCTGGTCTGTATGTAACACAATACAGATATGTTCTTTCCGGGCTGCTTTGGAAGAACGAAACTTCCAGGCACGATAGTCTGTGCCGGCATATACATCATCCGCAGTGCCTGCAAATTCTAAGTTTTCGCCAAAAAGAGTTCCTCCGAAAGTCAAGTTTTTCAAAGGATTCATCATTTGAGATTTGACTTCGTTCATTCCTTGTTGAGCTACAACTACATCAAAAACGGTCTGTTCGGGATTGCGATGATAAAACAGAAGTTGGTTCCTTTTTATTGAAGTCCTATTTGTTTCAGCCTTTCCTGTTGAATCAGTAATTTTGTCTAAAGAAATAAAGTCGGACTCCGTCACAGTACCTTTCGGGGGAGCCCATTTGTAGGAACACTGTTGCCCCTCTCCTTTTCTGACAGGTCGTTCCTGATAGCGCCAATTTTCATAAAAGACTTCAGTCTGCAACGGTTGTGCATTTGTTACCTCTACATGTATAATCGGATGAAAAACATCTACCCAAAATTGTATCTGTGTGTTTCCTGCCGCGATTTCTACATATCCGTCTTTCAGCTTCAACTCCTGACGAAAATCTTTAGCGTCTTTGAAAGGATTGGGCGACAGGCGGAGACGTACACGCCCTTGTTTTAACTGGCAGTTTTTTTCGTCGAATGTGCCGCTACGGCTCACATAGAACATAACATCACCGTCTTCTACCCATATATTCATCCCGATATCTCCACCGCCACAGGGCATAGATTCAGAAGAATTATGACTGGGAGTATTCCAAATGACATTGGCATGCTGACTCCAAAGAGCCGACACGCCAACAAACAGTATGGTTATAATCAGATAAAATCTCTTCATATATTTTTCATATTTTACCTTGTTTATTTGCGATTACCAATCATCTGAACGAAAAGACCCTAAAGGCAATCCGTCGCAATATACATCTCCTTCCACATAGTTTTCAAAACAATATCGAACAGCTACCGGGTGCGGCACTTTATCGCTTTTCACTAGCATCTTACTACGTTCTATCCATGCTTTGGCCGGGTAAAAAACTTTATCTTCGCCGGCTACCTGAAAGTTTTTCGATTCGAAACAGTTCTTGCCGCTAATCCACATATTGGCACGTTCGAAGCTGACAACTACGGTGTCGTTCTTTATTTCAATGCTTTTATAATAAGGACTTTCGCCATTCACGCCTTCCACTCCATACGTTTTAGTTAAAGCCAAAAGTGCCAGGCGTTCGCCTGCAACCTGTTTCTTTGCGGGATGGATACCTTTTTCCATTCCTGCATCCAATAATACAGCCATACCGCTGTTAGCTACACGATGTTCTACTTTTGCCTGTGCCTCCCGGAGATATGCCGAATTTATCACTTCCTTTCCTTTTTCGGTAATAATCCCGTAATCATACGGAGCTATCTGGCAATAATAGAAAGGAAAATCTCCCTGTTTCCATTCGGCACGCCAACCGTTAATCAATCGGGTAAACATATCAGCATACGTATGGGCACGATTCCAGTTATCTTCACCCTGATACCAAATCACTCCTTTCATGGTCATACCGATTAATGGATGCAACATACCATTATAAAGCACGGTCGGAGTACGGTTCTTGGATTTTATGTCGGTTTCCGTTTGAGGTATCTTCGCTTCCGGAAAGGCTTTCAGCCAGTCTGCCGTCATCCATGCTTCACAGGCGGAACCACCCCAGGCTGCTACAACTAATCCGACCGGAACATCTAATATTTCATTTACCAGTCTCCCGAAATAATAGGCTGTTGCACTGAATTCACGGACACTAACCGGATTGGCTTCTTTCCACGAACCGATAACGTCATTCTGCGGAGTGAATGTAGAAGTACGTTTCACCGTAAACAGACGGATTTGTGGATTCTTGCTGTGAAGAATGTCCATATTGGCATTTTCTACCGGTTGGTTTTTGAAGCCTTTCATTGGCATTTCCATATTACTTTGTCCGGAACAAAGCCAAAGTTCGCCTATCAGAATATTATTCAGTGTCTTTTGGGTTCCATCATCAAAGGTCACAGTATAAGGGCCTCCAGCTTTGGGAGTAGCTACTGTCAGTTTCCATGCCCCATTTTTATCTGCTGTTGCTGCATATTGTTTTCCATTCCAACTAGTGGTCACTGTTACTTTTTTATGAGGAGTCGCCGTCCCCCAAAGGTTTGCATTGGTCTGTTGCTGCATCACCATGCCATCAGAAAAAATAGCCGGTAGCTTTACTTCTGCGTGTGTTGACAGGCAGGCAGCAAGCAGAAAACCTGCCAACATTGTACCTGTTTTAATAATTGAACTTTTCATACTTTAGCTATATTATAATGAATTGGGCACGGATTACATGGATTGCGCTGTTACTTTATGTAATACGATTCTCATAAACCGTGTAATCCGCGTAATCCGTGCCTTAAAATCTATTTTATTCTGTGGTAGAAAAACTCAAAGGTCCGAGCAACCCTGCGGGAAGCAGCGTTTTTTCTGCTCTGCGATATTTTGCATTAGTCCAAATGCCATCAAACGGCGCTTTTCCTTCATCAGCTCCTGTCAGTGCATTCGCCCAAGTATTTGTAACCTCTATTTCAAGCTCATTAATTCCTTTTTTCAAGGCACCTGTAATATCTGCACGATAAGGAGCTGTCCAGATTGTACCACAATCTACGCCATTCACACGAACAGTTGCCAAATTATAAACTGTTCCCAGATTCAGATAAATCTGTTGGTCTTTATTCGGTTTATTTTTCCAGCGAAAAGTGGTTTTATAGGTCGCTGTCCCCGAATAATAACGTATCTGTTCGTCCGATTCTTGGCTCCAGTCGAAAAGTTCTTTTCGTGTGAGCGTTTTTTTGTTAGCTGCAAAAGTTATAGTATATTCCTTTGCCTCCAAAGCTATGTTTAAAGAGGCTTTGGCGGTGTCTTTTTTCTCCTTTTGCAGTTGGAGAGAGGACTCTCCATAGCCTTCATCTACTCCCTCCGCAGGATATACGATGAATACGGACTCGTTAGGAGCCAATGTGAGAGTAACTTCCGTCCGGTTTCCGTTGATATGATAGGAAGGATGAACATTCATTTCACCCGTCACCGGGTTCCAACATTCCGGTTTCTTACCGTTAATACGCATACTTGCAGTAAACGTGCGTGTTTCGTCCTTTTGGTTGGCGACGAAATAGAGTTCACCAAGTTCGCCACGACGATGTGTCCAGGCAATATCTTCCGGCACGATCATGTCACGTTCCAAGCCATACACGGAAAAATCTTCTTCTGTATAAGGTAAAGAAGGCACCAAAATGCCAGCTTCTTTTAGTTCATTGATTTTCTTCTGCACTTCCGATGACAATACAGGTTCGGGATTCATAGGACGCGAAAGAGGTAGTACCAACACTTTATAACTTGCTCCACCCGGCAACGTTATTCGTCCGTTTTCTGCTTTCGCCAAACGAAGGATTGCATTTTTATTAAAACTATCGTATGCATATCCACGAAGCGGATTCACCCATTTCTCCGGATCAGCCATGTTAGCTGAATGGGTAACACCTACCGGACGTACACGTAAAGGCTGTCCCTCATTGGCCAGACGGATGCGTTCACTTTCCACTCGTTCCGCACCGAAGATTCCCGGCAGAGAGGGAACCAATCGTTCCGGTAATATCGAACGCCTCGGCACTTCTTCACCTGTAAAGACTGCGATGTCTGTTACCGGATGCCCATATTGCAACAACGACTGGCAACGGGTAGCATATTCGGAAAAGGCTTTTGCCCCTTTATCCCACCAGGTCTGATCCCGTTGGAAGAAAAGTCCGATGCCATCCAATGTCATGCCGGGCTTGCGGTCCAGCCAGGGATTATGTACATATACATGGTAGAAAAGGCGGTTGATTCCTAATGCATAATTACGATCCAACAAGGCTTTCAACATTCCGGGGTATTCATCCCACGTGCCACGCACTTCGGTGAATCCTTCAGCCTGAATAATATTCTTTCCGTAGATATGTGCTCCGCTAATAGCATCGAGCATATCATTCGGTTTGTCATGTGTGGGACTGTTCAACCAAAATTCACCCATCGGAAGATCTACTTTTTGATAATGTAGTAGACCATCGCTTACCATCGTCGGAGCTACACATTCTGCCGAGAATTGGCAATCATATTCTTTCGCACAGTCCGCCAATACCTGATAGAACACATCTACGACGAGTTCTGATATGGTAGTACGTACGTCTCGCAGAATCTTTTCACTTTGTTCGACACTTTCCATCGGAATACCTGCCAATAGAGGTAGATAAGGCATCAAATCGTAGCCACGACGTTTCTGAAATTCAATAGCGAAACGTTTATTCCAGTTTTGGCTGCCACATTCCCAACTGTCGACATGCATATATTTCAGTACACGACGAGCTATTTCGGGATTGGTCTTTACAAATGCCTGCGCATACCAGTTATCGAATTGCTTCCGTACCGTTTTCGGGTTAAACTTATCACATTCCAATCCTTTTCCACCTCCCGCTGTCGCATTGGTATGCCCGGTAGCTGTATGTCCCATGCGAAGTAATTTCCATTTTCCTTTGGGGAGAGTGGCGGTCAATGTTTTTCCATTCGAATGACCGGTATATTGCTTTGTCAGATTGATGACTTGTGAAAGTGAATAGCAATCCTGTTTCCCGACTTCCTCTTCTTTAGTCGCTTGAGCAACACGCCATACCAGTCCGGCTTTTCCTTCCCATTGGTTCAGACGGGCTTCCCGGTGCAGGCGTAATTCTTTTATTTTCAGATTGGGCTTCCATTTGGCAGCATCCATATCTTCACTTCCCGGTTCGCTCCCTTCAGGAGCCCAGTAGAAACGGAAGAAACGGGCAGTAGTCGGAGGAATACTATGAGTTGAGTTCTCATCCGTATTCTGCCATCCCTGACGGGCAGGGACCAACTGCTTAACCAAACGATAATTCACTCCATCATCACTGGCCATTACTTTCAAGCGGTGTGCCTGATAATTATTACCATTTAAAACGATTTCGATGTTCCGGCAAGTGAAGGGTTGTTCGTATTCATACTGGATATAACAAGGATATGAAGAACGGATCACTCCCGCCGCATCCATATTCACTGTTTGAGCAGCTTTTACGTTTCCTGTCGTAGCTAGGTTGACACAGGTGATTTTTGCCTGCATCTCATCCGCTGCGTCTTCTACCGGCAAAGCGAATAATGCAATATCTTCATAATAGTTTTCATAGGCTTTCGGTTGTGGCAAGCGAATAGCCATCAGCTTTCCTCCGTTTACAATCGTATCGCTCCAAACCACTTTTTGCATAGATTCTTCAGGAGTAATCCAAGGGCCTCCCGCCAATGCGAAACCATCACAGATGTGCATTCCCAATTTCAGTCCCAAACGATCTGCTTCTTCCATGCTGAAACGCACCATCTCCCACCATTCGGGAGTTAGCTGCTGCGCCTTGCCATCGTATTGGGCGCCTTCATGAATACCTTTAATCGGCATCAGATAAGTACCTCCTAATCCGGCACGTTTCATTGCCTCCAAATCGGCTGTAATCCCTTCTTTAGACACGGCACCATACATCCAATACCAAAAAGTCCAGGGTTTTGCTTCATCGGAAGGACTTAAGAATTGATCGCGAAGCGAGCGTGTTTGCTGTGCATCGGCAGGGCATACGGCTGTCCATGCTAATAGAGAAAGTGCAAATATTCGTTGTTTCAGTCGGCTTTTCATTCCAGTCTATATTTTTACTTATAGATAAGACGAAAAACATTCTGTTTTGTACTCACTGTATTTTCCTGACTCAAATTAAATTAAGCTATTTAATTTGTCAGATAGAATTAAAACGATAGTTTATCTATCTCTTCTGTAATAGTTCTTCAAACACTTCAAATACCCTTGAATATGAAGTGTGCGGATTGTTTATATCAATGGAGATGCTACGTGCATGATTTATGGCAGATTCTAGCTTTTCTTTGAGTTGGAGATATAAGTTGTTCTTTGAAAAAGACTCAATGTTTTTTTCGTACTTTTCAAGACGACCATTCTTTTTCAACTCTGTAATTACTTCGTCACAGTTACGAAACTGCCGGTCGGTAAAGACAAAGTGTAATAATAGCCAAAATTCAAAGGCAGGATTACTTTCTATGAAATAAATCTCATTTTTGTATGCCTTGATGCATGATGACTTCTCTTTATCATAGGCTTGTTTACGTACATTATCAGCATTGATATAATCCATATCAATCAAGCAAAAAACGACATCAAATTCTTTCGCTAATAGCGATTGAGCTTTCGTTATGATATCACTGTAGTCAGGATGTTTGGGTTTATCAGGTTTTAGGGTAACATTGAACTTCTTCAATAAGTCCTTTTCAACATTACGAAATCCATCAAAATAGAAAAACTCTGTGATTCCTTCACCGATAATCGCATAAGATTTCCGAATTTCTTTTATTCTTTTTTCGCGTGCCATACTTATCGTTTTTTAGAAATAAAAATACCGCCCAGCGTTGGTTTGGCGCCAAATTTCCCTGCATTATATGCATTGAGAAACGAAACGCCATTGCGGATATTGAAGTCATCAAGTGAAAACAGGTCTGTTGAACCATCATCCTTTTTTTCTGTAAACCAGACTACATCTTTACGTAAATCCTCGGTGTCTAATGATTGGAGATTATGCGTACTGAAAATCAGCTGCGAATAAGTCGAATTAACCAAAAATAAGTTGATGAAATGGGCAAATAGATCCGGATGCAGCGAATTCTCAAGTTCATCAACAGGTATGATAGCATTTCTTTCAAGCAATATATTCAGAATAGTTCCCAAACCATAATAGCGCATTGTTCCTGCTGATTCAAGTATATCAGGCAGGTAATGAACAGAAGATGTTCCATTGGCTACAATCGTATGTTCAAATATCAAATCCGTATCTTTTTTATTTTTCTCATTTTGTTGAACATCAAAACCGGATATATTAAAATCTGCACGGTGCAGTAAATCTAATAAAAAGGATTTATTCTCCTTCTCTGCTTCCATTTCTCCTGTTGTCCATGTTTTCAAATCCGTTTGGGGCAAGAGTATAGGCAACCACTGCTTCAAGAAATAGTTATAGACACGTTCTAATTCAGGAAACATAAAGTTAGCTGTAGCATAAGCTGAAACAACACTCATATTACTAAGCGTATTTACCTGCAACTTTTCCTGCTCGGCCACATTGAGTTTGACTTTGCTTCCTAATCGGATATGAGTGATTCCATTAATGGTCTCTCGGGAGAAAATTTCGGCTGGTTGCTTACCAGGATAATATTTAAGTGTTTCTTTTAGGACAGCACTATTATCTACTTCAAGATAATAGAGATGCTTCATATTGTTTACAAAAAAAGTCAATTCAAATACTCCACATTCTTTCTTTGTCGTATCATCCAAGAGAAACGGAGTAAACCCGATAGGTTGCATCTTGTTTATCTTAGGAGAAATGGCTATTTTTCGTATGAAGTCAAGTGCTAGCAACACGTTAGTCTTTCCTGAAGCATTAGCTCCATAGAGGATACCGAGTTTTAATACTTTCGTATCGTTGATAGTGGTACAGTAATATTCTTCTGAAACCTTATCTGCAGAGGCTTCAAAACTTAATATCTGCCAATCCTTAGCTGATCTGAAATTTCTAAATTTAAACTCTAAAATCATACTCTAATATATTAAAAATGCGACTATTTTGCAAATATAGCATTTTAAGCTATTTATTCCACATTTTAATCTATTCTTTTTTTAGCTATAAAAAAAGGTGCACCTCCTTTCCTACTCTTGGAAGAAGGTGCACCACACAAACAAAACAAACAATAGACGACCTTCACAGGCGGTATTTCATATATAACTCAACTAATTATAAATCTATTTCATTTTTAACGTAAATTCTCTCCCTGTATTCAGACGGAGTCATACCGGTATGTTCACGAAAGAATCTTGTCATAACAGAGTTCGACTGGAAGTTCGTGCGTGAGGCCACTTCTTTTATTTCAAGGTCAGAATCCCGTAAAAGAGCCTTTATTTCAAGAAGGGAGTAATCTATAATCCAGTCTTTTGCCGAACGACCGCTCATATCTGTAATTACCATTGTAAGATGCTTGGCGGACACACACATCTTTTTCGCATAAAACGCAACATCCCGACTTACGGTATGAAATTCGATCACCAAACAAAAAAAGTCGAATAAAAGTTTTTCCTTACGGGTGTATTTTACTAATTCGGCAGCTTTCGGATTTCTTTTATAAGCCACATATATATCCCAGTAGAAAACACGTAATAACTGCATGATAGACTCTCGTCTGAATAAGTTGCGGGGCAAGTTGATACGAAAAATCAAAATATTGCAAAAGTGAATGAAACGTTGGCATTCTTCATCGTATAGCGGAGTACTGAAATTTTTCCGCATATAGAAAAAGAAATCAAGCGTAGGTATACATATCCCGCTTATTGTATCCATAAACAGGCTTTTGGGTACTTTTAGAAACGTCATTGAAAAGTCACTGCTAATCTCCGTGACAGAAGCCAGCTGAAAAGGGAAAATGACTACCAGATCATTGGAAACAATCCGTCGTTTATTACCAAAAACATTGAATAACGCACTTCCTCCCGTGCATACCCCATTTATCCCTTCTTCAAGATACATAGGATTTTCATCAAGAGGTAAATCGTCTATTTTAGTATAGACGTTAAACTCTTCTGTTTCCAATATATTATCGAATACTTTATCCTGCTTATATGGCTGGTTCTTTTCCATGGACTGCTATTTATCAATTATGTTGTTTGCCGTTATTTTTATCATACGGATGTCAGTCGTGCCATTTCGATTGAGCAAACTGTACCACCAAAGATATGGGAAAGATGTATAAAAAACTTTCTTTATCTTTCATCAAAATCATCAGTGCCAGGAAATATTCACCTTCATTAATATCAGGAACTGTCATATAAATCTTATCGTCCGAATATTTATGGATATCGCCACATTCTATCAACATTCTGTCATTGACGGAAGAGACAAGATATAGATTGGTACTTTCCCATGTCAACATATCCAGATTGTGACCGGTGATAACAATGGGAGCTTCCGGTGTAATGTTCCCATTACGCCTTTCATTTGAAGGATCATATATTTCTTTGATGACAGGAAACGGCGCTCCTTCAATCATTAATATTTCGGCTTTTATCGTTTTCATTTGATTGATCAGTTATTTTGTATCTTTTGTAAATGAATGAGCAAACTTATATTTCTATTCTATGGAATATCCCGGATGCAACGGAGATAATACTCCTTCTTTTCTTTATCGGAGTAACCTGTATTTAGCCCGTATCCTGTCATTTTATCATCAGCATATAATCGCATTGACCATGCATCTTTAGAATCTCCTCCTTTCTCCGTTGCAGACCAGTAATAAGTAAGATCTTTGGGGGAAAGAGCGAATGGTTGAAAACCGGTTGTTTCTTGAGTCTCCTCCATTTTTTTATAAAAAAGCAAAATCAATGCACATTCCCCACGCGTAGGTACCCGCCAAGTTCCAGTTTCATCCAGACCATCTTTCCCGCGATATGCGGCACATCCCCTGGTAACTGCAAAACTGGGAGTCGAATAAACGTTGCTGTTGGCACTAGTAAGATATCCGTTTGCCGTAGCCCAATCCATCGTTTGTGCTTTTGCTATTCCTTCGCTATTTACAATATCAGGTGAAACGAGAAAGTAACCGGACACCTTCCAGTCACATCCTCCTTCTTTTTGCCTCTCTGTATGCCGTGTCGTTCGGTATACAAAGACATCATTACCGTTTTCATCTTTTTCCTCTTGGGGATTATCATTCGAATCGTATTTATATAACTGAATATAGCTGCGGAAGTTGGTATTTTTGCTCCGGTCCTCCACCTTGTATTTCACCATTCCTTTATCATTGATTGCCGCATATTTATTCCCTCTTAAATCTGTATATATTTCTGTCGATTGAGAATATACTTTTAGTGGAATAAAAAACACAATACAAAATTTTATGACTGTTAATCTAAATATATTCATACTTCTTTTTCAATTTATATTGTTAAATTCTTATGGTCAATATGGAGTATCAGAAGGGGGAGGCACATCCCTGACACATCTATCTGAACCGGAGGTTCTTTCTGGAGTCGTAAGCTTACCACCGGAAGCAGTTAAGAAATAACAATAATTATAGGATGGTGTTATAAACTCTGTTGTCGAGGTTCCACCCCCAAGCCCCGGTAGAGCAGCCGCGCAAAGCCCTAACAACTGGTTTGACGCGGGAAGATACCATTTGAACTCTTCCTCATCAATTATCCCATTCCCGTTCTCATCTCTGTTTCTGTCATAACACGCTCTTGCGCTAAAAGTACTGGCAGGGTATTGATATTGATACAATAACACATGTCCGGACGCATCTTTCTGTGGAATCGGGACATAAGCGTCAACCCAATTTTGATTGTAAGTATTTTCCGCCAAATGCCGGGTCGCCGTTTTACCATTATCCATATTGTCTGTTCCATAGAGTAATTCTGCCGTTTTGATTCTCGCATAGCCAGTTCTTATAGTTCCCGGATTCACATCTGCCAATAACCGGGATGTAGTTCGTGAAGACATTCTAGTGTATACTAACCCCATATTGTAACTTCCATCCCCGTTTCTCTCTCCTCCTAAACGTCCAAGGTAAATTGCCGCCCGCTGGTCTAAACGAAATATATGTGAAGTTTGCAATGCCTCTCCCGCATCTCCATTTGTCGTGGTAGTTACTTTAATATATAAGGATCGTTTTCCTTTCGTAGCATCTGCACCGGGATCAGGAAAGTTCCCCTCTCCGTCATTAATATATTCATCATTATATAGATAAAACTTCAATTGAGTAGGGAGTATGGTGCTAGCCTTGATATATGTATCCAAAGGTTCTTTAGCATTATTATACGCATCTGTGTAATTGGAAGAAGAAGACAGGCGAAGCCAACTCTGTGTGGGATGTTGGGTACAGCTTTTATCTGTATATACACCCACTTCCACCATCCGTCCTTGAGTCTGGACAACTATCGGTCGGACCTCATAAGCTGCATCCAGATCGTATTTCTCACTAGAAGCGTTGTATGTAGCATCGAATTTACCTCCAATGACTTCCGCGTTATAACTGGCGTGAAACTCCACATACTGGCTGACAGAGTATGCCCTGATTCGCTCGTCGTTTTTCGCCGAGTTTATGTCCGCATTAATGGTGGTACGCAAATTATAAAAATGATTGGGTTCCACATCGAAGTTATTTGTATTATTATTTCCGATATACATTTGGTAAATTGCATACTCGCCAGTTGCCGATGTCAAGGTAGAATATGCCCATGCCTCTATCTGCATACCCAATATGGGGGCACTACCCGATGATACCCCATTGACCACTTTGTAATAGCGTTGGTTTTCACTTGCTATGCTTTCTACCGTCCCCTGGCAATTCTGCGCAACATACCACGTTGCCGAATAGAAACCATTGGGATCGGGGGTATCAAATTTATCTATCTCAAACGTGACATAAATATCCGTACCGGTATTCTTCTCGGGATTGGTGAGCCGCACTTTGCTGTTGACATTCAGTAATTTAAGACCCTGCAATTTGTAATTTTCCACTTCGAGTTTATAACGGAACGTAATGCGTGCCATCAACTTCTTTATTGCAATACCTCCCACAAAGCCGGCCGGTTTGTTATATTCTACCAAACCATGGTCACCTCCGTCGATATCCATAACAGTGATACCCGACACTTCTCCGGCAAGCGGCACTTCATCATCTGCGGTGATAAGTGATTGGGTATGCCCTTCTACATTTATTAGATAATCAAAGCTCCATTTTTTGAGTTCATCAAGAGTTCTCACTCCACTCATGTCATAGTCAAGTTTGGGGCCTAAGACTAACAGGTATAAGGTTTGATTCTCTGCTACTACAAGGGGGACATCTATTGTCAACATATCATTTATAGCAGTCGCCGTATCACTCAACTTATGGGGATTACCATTCATGGAACCATCCTCATTAAACTGGAAAAGCCAGAGATTGTGTAATTTTGTCGTGCCATCGGAAACTCTGGTAGTTGCCGCACGTTGTTCTCGCTCCAATACGACTGTGAAGGATGAATCAGAGCTGTTTTCATTTCTCAAGAATGGCTTAACAGTAGTATATTCACTTGTCGATGTTGGTTCTTCGATAGGCGGAAGACTGACATTCAAACTAACCATAACCACTTTTCCTGTAGCATTTCCCGGACCGAACTCATTCAGGCCGTCTTTTGTACACCCTGTAAATGCCAGTGAAAACAAAACAATGCAAACTGCCCGAAAATACGTCTTATCATTGTTTTTTATTCTCATATTATATCTGCTTATCATCATATTTTTCATCCTTTTTCTTATTTGGTACCTTTCTGATCAATAGACAGACTGCTAATGGCAATACCTACTCCGGTCTCTCTCTCTAAAACGATATAAACCGTAATGCCGATAAGACTCGGATTTTTGTTTGCCGGGATTGTTATTGAGACAGGATAGCTATATGTATTCGATGCAGTCTCTACTTTATCACTGACACTTATTTGTTCGCCACTGTAAACAACTTGTACATACAAATTTCCCGCAGGTATGGGGACATCTGTAGGAGTAAGCTTGATATTTAGATTATAAGTGCCTCCCTCTTGAGGTAAAACGTCCAAAGTGCTTAATTCGGAACTGGCACGTAACTGATACCCGGCTTGTGAAATTGTGAGTAGTGTACTCTTTGTCTGTCCGTCCAATCCGATACCTTCCACCCTTACCCTAAACGAACGGGATGAAGTACTTTCTTTGCGTTTGACATATATAGGGATATTTTGGGTATTGCTGCCGTGTGTCGTATGTACGGCATCATTTCCGGATTCAAACGAGAAATCATCGGTAGTTGCCGTTCCCACATCCGTTCCTGAAGTGACAAGTGTAGCCGTCCAGTAAGGAATATTCGAATCAATACCAAAATAAGCTGTTTTACCGCTTTCCGTTCCCTGATAATCAGGGCTGATGATAATGCCTACTCGCATATAGCTTTCCGGTATTTCGTTGCGGACGCAACGAACCATATATCCGTTTCGTCTGTCCTTATCGGCTCGAAGGTTTGCAGTCACCGTCGGAGTACCTGAAAAATCAAAGAAAGAGGCGTTGTTGCTCCAGTAACATCCGGTAGTACCGTCTCCACGTGACGCACCGGATTCATCCCTGTATCGGTTGTGAGGGAATAACAGCCAATGGTACGAAAGGTATCCGTACGAACTTACTTCATTATTTGATGCCGCTATAATATGATTATATTCTTCAGGTGTAGCCATATGCCACTGCCCATTGTCTACGATTCCCATATCCCTGATTTGGGTTTCGGAAAGACCGGCGAGTTTGCATGGATCTCCCAAGCCCTGTTTGACTTGTTCAGGGGTGTTGCCTGCGGAGATTTCACCGCCAGCCAGGTAAGGGACATTACTCCATCCTGTAATAGTTAAGGGATCGTATGAACTGGGATACCAAAGTACATCGTTCAATGCTTCGGCAGTGGTAGGTGGAACGAAATTTGTGCCATCTTCAGTATCAGGGTCACTGTGCACGGCTATCAGGCTGCCGTATTTGAACAAGACATCCTTATATCCCGTCTCTGAATGATATGCTTTCAGTATACCCGAATAAACACTAAAATCATTCCATATATTCACATTTCTGGATGTATCGGCAACCGCGTCATAATCTGCCGCCTTGTCACTCACAATGACCAGCCCGTCGATAGGTTTCCAGTTGATGGTAATATCATGTTCCTCCATTGCCACTATTTCCGCATATAATCCCATTGCACCCATACCGGTAATGGTGGCGTATATCTGATAATGGTTGTTTCGTGTCAGATTATGGTTCTTAGGGGGATTCTGACCGATATTCAGCAGATAGATACAGTTCAATACTTGCGCACTTCCGTTTTTAAGCACGCATTGCGCGTCGATTTTAAGATAGGTTGCGTGTGATGCATTTTGAGGGTCGGACAATATATGTTCGGGAATATAGGTAGCGGGAGTTGTTATAAAATCTATCCCGTCTTGTATGGTGTAGTTATCTCCATTTATTGTATATGTACCATTATTATTGAGTTCGCCTGTTCCCGGGATAGTAAGGTCATCCGACCAAATATCTTCCGTATATGCCTGCCCTTCTCCTATAGGAGTGGCGACCGGCATACGACATACTTTAACAGTGAGCTTGGTTACTTTGAAATCTTCATCCGGATTAGTTATATTTTTAATAGCTGTAAAGCTGATGCGGGATACCATGCGGGTTACGCTAACAGGCAATTCCGTCATTTTAATATTATTAATTGTTACTGTGGCATTTTTTCCGTCGCTACGGGATTCCACATAGGCACGTATCACATTTCCATACATGGGCGGAGGAGCAATGATACCTACGGCAGAGAATGTCACTTTTTCTATTTTATTTTCCAGTGTAATAGCAGAGAGCTTTTCGGTAAGCTCCGATGTTTCATTGCAGATGATATAAATGTTGTTATATCCCCGTGCCGCTCTTATAGAAGCGGTGTATGTGCCATCGACATTTATGGAAGCATCAGAAACGTCGTTGTATACCAGCTCGTTCTTGTCATTAAACACAATTGCACGTACGGAATTTATGACTTCATCTTTGTCGGTGGTATCATTGCGCGTCCCCATTTTAATACTCATCGGTATCTTTTCTCCTTCGTAAATACGTGCGCCTGTTACTTCGTTCTCTTTTGTACAAGAGTAAGTAAACAGGGCAAACATTGTTAAAAGAAGGACATTTGCCGAAAATTTTATGTTGATAGTTATATTCATCCTTAATCGTGCCATAATTCCACTTCAAAAAACGATTTACATATCTGTTGGTTGGAACCAGTAGGTCCAATTATTGATGGTTATACTCAATGCAATGTAGCCATTCTCTTCCTTATCTCCGATTCGAATGTTGATATCCCATTCGTATCTGCGGTCGAGGTATTCTTGATCGCCCATCATTTCCGGTTTGCTCATCAACAGGTAGTCAATAAGGTTTATAGTTGTTTTTCCTCCGATGTCTATCGTTTTTCCTGACGCTTTTTCGGTGATAGAAAAAGTCATGTCAGCATCCTTAATAAATCTAAGAGTATGAAGGCGGGTTTGTAGGGCGGTCTTACTGTCTTTCTCTTCAACTGAACAAGGATGGTAAATTATATTCTTGCTGCTCTCACCTACATTATTTTTATAGTCATAAGAATTGTTTGCAGTTATTAGTTGTATGTCATATTTTGAAGCATCCACCGGATTATTTCCTCGTATAATGCCTATCGTTATATCATTAGTATTGCGCACCAAGCTGACGTTTTCCGTATTACTGATATTTTCCGAAGAAAACATTAATAGAGGACCGCTATGCCATAATGCATCAAGATGGTTGTTACTTATGTTGTTTTCCGGCTCATATTTCAGCGTTAATTTATTTATTGGATCACCTGTATCCATTGTCGGAAGCTGATAGAATTTATCCGTTTTTCCAGCCCATACAACAGCTGTACAGCCTTTCAAACGATATGGTATCAGCATACAATAGTCCGGACTTTTTAGCGAATGGCCATTTTCGGTAAATGTCTGTATATATTTTCCTTGCGTATCGAACACGAAAACCTTTACTTCTTCCACCTGTTCGGCGAACCAATCTTCATTTGCCATATTATAGTCATATCGGAATTTTAGAAAGAGGTCACATTGATCGAGGTCGTCATGAAGGACATCGCAACCGGTAATCCCTGCCACCATCAAAGCGGCAAGGATTATTTTGTATTTCTTTATGTGTCTTTTAATTCTCATTTATCAATGCAAATCAACACCTTGTGTCCAGTAAGTCCATGGATTGATACTGATTTTTACAGAAAGGTAAGCATCTGATTCGTCATCATCAGTTCCCGGAGGTGTAGGATTTTCAGGATCAGACGGATCGGGAATCCACGGTGTTCCGGGACCGCTCACACTCTGAAGGTCAAGGTGATACCAGTTATTGCGCACTACTCCGTATCGGCCTAAAGCCATCTTTTCGGTTACATTCTGATCGTGACGGATCAGGACATCGTAATAGCAAACAGATTCATGATAGTAACGCACGGCACAAAAACGTCCGATGATACCGGTTTTCGCAGTAAGTCCGTTCGCTTGAAGGTTTGTAATAAAATTGTTTATAGTGCTTTGATCGGCATCTCCAGCCACGAGCTTTGCTTTCTTTAAGAATATAGGTAAGTCTGTTTTTAGTCCGCCACTACCAGTTTTTGTGTATTCTTCTTTAAGCTGTTCTAATGTATAATAGTTTCCTTTCCAAGAGAAATAGCTACTATTTTCAGTCAAACTATTAGGAGTGTACTGTGCCTTTACTACCACCTTGGTAGTGAATCCTAATTGCTGTGCCTTAGCTTCCATTGTATTTTCAAGACAATACAGACTTGTTCCCTTACTCTGTGTAACAGCAGGCATCTCCTCACTTTCGCTATCTATATTTTTTAGATAATTGAAAGCTGCATCCATATTAGTTTCCATAGTACTATTATCACTAATATCAGGTTGTTCGCTCTTTAAATAGTTCTTATCCCGACGATAAACCGCTCCAGTCGTGGCATTATCGTAAGTGATAAGTTCACTATACAGTTTCACACTTTTATTGGTAACGCTTAATTCCCAACCGCCAAAAGTAAATTTGGCACCGTCAGGTTTTGTAGAAAAAGGATCTTTAACCGCAAGTTCTACTTTTGCACTCAATCGATCCACAGAGATTTCTGCAGGATGGTCTTTTGCTTCTTTTTTTGCCGCATCTATTTTGTCTTGGGTATATCCATCCGGCTTATGCACCGTTACTCCCATCAATGCTCCTTCTATGCCAGCTCCTTCGCCTGCACTCGCCATCATGAAATTATCATTGGTAGCGATGTTGGCAATAACTGCTTCAATAGCAGTGTTAATTGCAGACCAAGGTTTACCTTTTACAGCATCCGCAGTTAAATTCCACCCTTTGCTCCCGTCGGTGTAAGGATTGATAACCACAAATACTTTTTTTGTTTTCTCTGGTACTAATTTTGCATCGCTAGCTACAGCTTCCGGGGTCCCTGTTCCACCGGATTCTCCTCCGCTATTCCCAACGGTCAAACCATCAAAATCAGCCACATCAAGGCACACATCATCCTCGTCAAATAATAAAACTTTGACGGCTTTTGCTTTACTTTCCCCAGAACTTCCCGGTTTTTCTTCTACATTCGCTGCTCTTGAAGTAGCTGTGTGACTTTGCAGCGAAAGCGACAGATACGCTTTGCCATCCAGTTCACCACCCGGAATATTCCCTTCCCGGGCATCTTCACTACTACAGCCGGCAAATATAAAAACTGCCAATGTAGATAATAGAAAACTTCTTGTTTTCATCATTGTTAAATGTTTAAATGTTGTAAATAAAAAGATAATTATAATATATAAAAAATCAATAATCTAGTTTACTCATCAATTCGATATTCTCTTCTTTTTTGGCTAATTCCTCCAGATTGAGATTTGCTTGTTTCAATCCGGATTCAGCAGCCTTATTTAGATGTAACTTTGCTTGTTCATAGTCACCTCTTAGCAGATGTAATACTCCCACGGCATTTTCGTATTCCGGTGTGGAAGTCTCTGCTCTCTTTAAGTATTTTTCTGCCAAAAGAGTGTCTTTACGTGAAAGTGCAGCCGAAGCGGCATTCAGATTGGCAATCTTATCATCAGGAAAGACGCTAACGGCTGTTTCAAATAATTCGATAAACTCTGGTGAACCATTTTTGTAAGTTAGAGCAACCAAATAAATTTCATTCAGACTCAAATTTTGTGGCCGACTATGAATCAGCACTTTTGCTTGTTCTATATTAAAATTCTGAACATCGTACTCTATTTTACAGATTGCTTTACGCAGATGTGGGTAATACTCACGCAACATAAACCGATAAGGATTGCCATGTTTATATAACATCAACGATTTCTTGCGACTGGTATTCGTTCGGTAGTTTATTTCAACTGGTATGTGATCTATAATATGAAGAATTCCATCCTTTTCTGCCATGTCAGACCTTGCAACCATTTTACGTAGTCCTTCCCAGTTTTCGCCACCATATTCCACCTTGTATAATTCTTTAGAGAAAGGGAAACGAGGGAGAAGGTAATTAACAAGTGCCTTTGCACGTCCTTCGGAAAGCTGTTTGTTAAAAAGGACAGAACCCTCCGGTGAAGCATAACCAATGACTGATATTCCACGAATGGTAATGGCTGTATCATTTTTCACTTCGGCAAGCATGGAGGATATCTTTTTTAGTTCAATCGGATTATTCATATAGTCCGGTTTAATGTCGGTTTTTGATACGACAAAGTCCAGAAATGCTTCACATGACATCTCACGACTTTTGACTGGTTCAACTTTTGGCTGTACGTAACTAATATGTGGAGTGATTTGATAAGGGACGGGAAGTTTCTCCAAAGTAACAGCACTAAAAAGAGGAATAGCTGATAGTAACCTGCCTGGCCTGCAACAGCCCATCACTTCTTTCTTTACATTCAGATATGCATCCTTCATCCATGGCTCGAATGGAATTGTCAACGAGTACCGAATCTGTTCTTTTCCAGTCATTCCATACCCTTTTAATATGGAGTATGGAGCTTCTGACTGGTAAAAAGCATGTTCCTGCGTATTCATCAAAGCAAGTTTACGTTTCAGATTCTGATAGTTCTTACGACCTTTAATGGATATTTCCGGCAATTCCATCTGATGGTTTGCAGCAATCAATACTGGTATCAGTTCTATAGAATGATTGGAACTGACTTGTATATTATCAAAGTTGTAAAGTATTTGAATATGCAATGAATCTCCCGCTTGCTGTAGTTCAAGAGCTGTTGGCTGTATAATTCCTGTATACCATTTCTTGGGATTTTCTTCTCCGTATGATAAAGAAGAAATGGTCAGGAATATGATTAACAGGTATAGGAGTGATTTTAATTTTGTCATGGTTGTATTATTTTATAAGAAATATAAGTGAGATTGCAGCTTTAGTAGGTCCAAAATAATTGCGGTTTTCTGTTCCGACCTTTTCACCACAAGTCTCACACCGGAACTTGTCATAATGTAGCCGTATATATCCTGCACCTATATTTGCTTCAAGGCTCCAACGATTACTAAGAAGGAAGTGATAACCATACGAGATGCCTCCTCCTGCTCCCCATCCTTCATATCGGTAATGGCTGGAATTATCTCCGAATAAAAGTGGCAAATGATGACCGGCTATGTTATATTGTGTTCCTATTATGTGTATCCCCCCAAAATGTCCGCTAAATCTTTCACATGTCCAATAACGATATTCCATTGTACCGAGCCAGTGCACCAGTTTTTTATTTGAAGATGCTTTATTGGGTGTAAACCAGTTAAGTCCGGCGCCAAATTCTATTGTAGTGCGTGGAGAAAGTCCCCACTCTACTCCCAAGTTAGGAGTACCTGAATATGCACCGTAGAACAGGTTTGTTTTTACTGCTACCTTTTGGGCCGAACATTTTAAAATGCTTCCCCAACATATCAAAAGTAGAATTGCTATATATTGTATTTTTATCAGATGCATATATCGAATATTTTGCTTTTGCTTGCGTTTAATAAATGATTATCGAATGCGAAATTACAAAATAAATATATATTAAAGTAAAACGTTCTGAAATTGCACATGGATTCCGAAGTTTCGTTCAAAATAGTTCTATAAATCACTTAAATGAGGGTTAGATAACTATAAAAAGGACTTATCGGATAAACATTGTTAAATTGTTATCCAACTTATTCAATTATCTTTTGTGACATACTGAACGTTTATACACGCGCAAAACAAACGATGTATAAGAATGATTATTTATATTTACATATTACTTGTAGTACTTCAACTATGCGTTTTGAAAGATCAGAATATTACACCTAGTTTTGTTCCCGGATTTTAAGGAGCCATCCGTTTCTTTAAAAGGAACAAGGCGTTCCTCGGTGAGAAACAGGTCGTTCCTTTAAAAGGAACGGCTCCTTGGTTTTAAACCAAAAACAGTATTTGTAATACGCTGTATATTAATTTGTTATAAAAAGAAGAATTCCGTCCCGATAACCATGGGAATATTCTCAATAAACCAAACGGAATTCACAGTCCAAAGGGCTGTATATACATACTTTTTTATTACAAACTTAAAAAAAAATCCCATGGTTACAGTTACAATTAATATCAAGCCATATTTGGCTGGATATATGTATGTCCGATATCGACAAAGTTTAGAACCCGATCCAGAGAACCAGTCTCATTCCTCCTCTCCTTCTTCTTCCAAACGACTTATCCCTATCCATCTCTCCCACATTACTCCAGTTTATCACTTCCTTCATCAACTATCTGTCCCTCATCCGCAAAATACTTCATGGAAAGAAATTGGAAATATTTGCTTTGTACTGCCCAAACCGCGTAATGGGAAGAATCCGGAAGTCTATAACTATATCGGAAACGATAGTGCATTGATTATAGAAAAGGAAATAGAAACGGAGATGAAAGCGGAATTATACTCCTTTCTATTGGAAAATAAGTTCAATAAAGGAGTGATGTTTAAAAAGTCAATAGAACAATTCGTAGAGCACTACGAAATGGTAGGACTGGTACAGGAAGAAACGCTGATGAGGGCATTTCAAAGATGGAGGAAATTGGTGAAAGAAGAAAAAGCTATAAAACTATAATGAAAGTATATTGATTTTGATTTAATATTCCATAAGGAAACGTGATATACTATACTAATTAATTGGAAGAAAGAAGGAACTTTTCTATCTTTGCTAATATTAATCTTTTTCGCTAATGGATTAAGATAAGAAAGGAGAAAATAATATGACCCTCAAAGAAAAACAATTAGAGTTTATTATCTATTGTATAGAGAATACAGCTGAACGGTTAGGACGCTATAGTGCGGATGTATATAATAAACTAAAAGAATTAGGTGCTATAGACGGCTATATAAATGCTTTTTATGATACTTTGCATACCCAAGGCAAAGCCTACATAGTAGATTCTTTATTAGAATATATCTATCATCGTGATCCACAATGGTTACCGAAAGATTATCGTCCTTTTCAAGTTTCGACACAGCAAAAAGGAGATAAGTCATGTTAACTGTTTATCATGGTTCTACTTACCGTGTAGAACAACCATTAGCTGGAGTATGCCGACCAAATCTTGATTTCGGAGTGGGCTTTTATCTTACTGATTTAAAGGATCAGGCTATTCGTTGGGCTCTTCGCACAGCTGATATTCGCCATGAAAAAAGTGTATGGCTCAATATTTATTCATTGGATATAGATGCCTGCCGTAACTCTTCTTTTCATTATTTGCACTTTACCACTTACGATGCACATTGGCTGGATTTTGTTGTAGCATGTCGACAAGGGAATGTTATATGGCAGGATTATGACATAATAGAAGGCGGTATAGCAGATGACCGTGTGATACGTACTATTGACCTTTATATGCGTGGTGATTACACTCGTGAAGAAGCGTTGTCACGTTTGATTCATCAAGAGCCTAACAATCAAATTTGTATTACGAACCAAAAAGTAATTGATGAACACTTATATTTTGTGGATGCTATACTTTTGCCTTTCCCATCTCTCTCAAAAGAAATCCCCAATGCTGATATTGTAATGCAAGGCAAATATTACAGCATTGTAGAACTTCTTGCTACCCGTCTGCATATTTCCAGTCTACAGGCACTTGATATATTTTATAATAGCGAAAGCTACCAGCGCATTGTCCACCGACTTGGAGATCTATATCTCATGAGCGATGCATATATTGTAGATGAATTAATGAGAGAGCTACAAAAAAGACAAGGTTAATAT
>NZ_EQ973359.1:114085-127812 GCF_000157055.1 Bacteroides sp. 2_2_4
ATCGCTTAATGATTTCTGAATAAAATATGATACTGTGGATTATAACCAGCGCACAAACTTCTTAATATACCAATTCTTCACGATCTGCGTCAAAATGCAATAAGAGAGCAAAATCCCAACCAGCCAGGGGAAATAGCTCAAAGGAAGAGCTGTCAATCCGATGGAACGCCCGAAAGCGGTGAAAGGAATAAGAATACCTATTGCCATGATTAAGAAGGTCAGTCCCATCACAGGCCATGTGGCACGGCTTTGTATGAACGGTATCTTGCGGGTACGTATCATGTGGACAATCAATGTCTGTGATAACAAACCTTCCACAAACCATCCGGTTTGAAACAGTGTCTGGTGTTCGGGGCTGTTGCAGCTAAATACGTACCACATGACCAGATACGTGATAATATCAAAGATAGAACTGATGGGACCTACATAAATCATAAAACGACTTAGATCGGACGCATCCCATTTACGGGGTTTCTTCAGGAACTCCGGGTCCATACGGTCAAAAGGAATGGTGGTCTGCGATATGTCATACAACAGGTTCTGGATCAATAGATGTATCGGCATCATGGGCAGAAACGGCAGGAATGCACTGGCAAACATCACACTGAACATATTCCCAAAATTGGAACTGGCAGTCATCTTTATGTACTTATTGATATTGCCGAATGTCTTTCTTCCTTCGAGCACTCCGTCTTCCAATACCATCAAATCTTTTTCCAACAAGATAATATCTGCGCTTTCTTTGGCTATATCCACAGCAGAATCGACTGATATACCAATGTCCGACTGACGTAATGCACCTGCATCATTGATTCCATCTCCCAAGAACCCTACCGTATTGCCTTGCTCCTGCAACAGAGAGATGATTTGCGTCTTTTGTAATGGAGTCAGTTTTGAGAATAAAGTGGTATCCTTTACCGCTTCTTTCAATGCTGTTTCGTCCATATTCTCTATTTCTATCCCGGTAAGAAAATGACTGGTATCAATTCCTACCTGTCGGGCAATCGCTTTCACTACGACATCATTATCTCCCGATAGAATTTTCACTGCTACTCCATGCGCATATAACTGTTCGATGGCTTCGGCAGCAGAAGGTTTCGGAGGATCAAGAAAAGCAAGATACCCAATCAGTACCATTTCTTTTTCATCTTCAATGGCAAAATTACAATCTTTCTCGATAAAACTTTTCTGGGAAACTGCCAATACTCTCATTCCCTGCTGATTCATTTCTTCACTAATCATCTTTGCCTTGATTTTCAAGGCATCAGTCAAAGGATGAATCTGCCCGCTGAACTCGGCATAGGAACAGACGTCGAGAACCTCTTCTACCGCTCCTTTGGTGATGATTTGCCGTTTCCCCTGCCTGTCTTCTATTACAACAGACATTCTTCTGCGTGTAAAGTCGAAAGGTATTTCATCCACTTTGGTGTAGTCATCCTTTAAATGTTCCAGGCTCAAATCTCTTACATGAGAAAGAATCGCTTTATCCATCAGGTTCCTTAAACCGGTTTGGAAATAACTGTTAAAGTAAGCATGACGAAGAATACGTTTACTGTTGTCGTCACTGCCATCTGCATTGATATATTTCTCCAATACGATTTTATCACAGGTCAATGTACCGGTTTTGTCAGTGCAGAGTATGTCCATCGCTCCAAAATTCTGAATGGCATTGAGATTCTTTACGATTGTTTTCTTTTTAGACATGGCTATCGCTCCTTTAGAAAGGTTGGCAGTCACAATCATCGGTAACATTTCCGGAGTAAGACCAACCGCAACGGATATGGCGAAAATGAAAGCTTCAAACCAATCCCCTTTCGTAAAGCCATTTACGAAAAACACAAATGGAACCATAACCAGCATGAAACGAATCAATAAGAAGCTAACCTTACTAATGCCTTTGTCAAAAGCTGTAGTGGCACGATGTCCGATCAGGCTCTTTGCGATTGTACCCAAATAGGTTTTGTTCCCTGTCTCAAAAACAATCCCTTTTGCTGCGCCACTAATCACATTGGAACCCATATAGCAAATATTGTCCAATTCAATGACACTTCCTTTTCGGAACTGTTGTCCCCGTACCTCCGGAAACTTTTCTATCGGTTCAGACTCTCCTGTCAATGAAGCCTGACTAATAAACAAATCTTTCGAATCGATGATCCGAATATCAGCAGGAACCATATCCCCGGCTGCCAAATACACGATATCTCCCGGAACGAGTTCCGTAATTTCGATCTCTTCTTCATGCTCTCCCGCACGTTTGGCAAGACATGTGTTTTTTACCATTTTCATTAAAGAATCCGTAGCCTCACTTGCTCGCCATTCCTGCCAAAAACGCAGGATAGCACTGAACAGCACCATGGATGAGATGATGATGACTCCCGTCCATTCCTGCTCGCCGGGATCGGCCATCAATACATCCAAAAATAAGGATATAATGGCGAGCCCGGTCAGAACGCCAATGAAAGGATTGATAAACGTTTTGATAAATAGGATAAACGGATTTTTTTTCTGTTCATGTACCACTTCGTTTCTTCCATAAACGGATTGTCGCTCCTGCACTTCTCCCAACGTTAATCCAAGCTTTGTTGTCTGTAAGTATGAATAGATTGACTTACCGGGTTGTGTGGCAACCAAAAATACTTTCTCTGAATTGAATATGTACTGTGATGAACGCAGTTTTT
The DNA here is from genome assembly GCF_000157055.1 of Bacteroides sp. 2_2_4. Taxonomy (NCBI): domain Bacteria; kingdom Pseudomonadati; phylum Bacteroidota; class Bacteroidia; order Bacteroidales; family Bacteroidaceae; genus Bacteroides; species Bacteroides sp. 2_2_4. The sequence goes on from NZ_EQ973359.1 coordinate 116,764, forward strand.
TCTTCCATACCATACTCTCTAATTTTTTTAAGTTACTAACTGCATTTGTTAATTCGATGCAAAAGTAAGGAAGACTTCACCGGGAAGCTGTTAGAGAATGATTAGAGTGGTATTAGAAAGCTATTAGAATTTCTTAAATATGCGGAAGTTTCACCACAAAAGTAGTGCCCTCATCCTTATGGGAAGATACGGTCAGTTCGCCTTTGTGAAGGTGGATAATCTTCTGTGTCAAGGCCATGCCTATACCATTTCCAGGAGCAATATGTTTGTTCTCTCCACGATAAAACAGTTTAAACAGGTTTTCTTTATCCGTATCAGACATACCTACACCGTTATCAGACAAACGAATGATTGCCCATTGCTCCCAATAGGCGATCAGGACTGATGAAGCCCGGTTGGAAGAGTACTTGCAGTTATTTTCTATCAGATTCACAAAAGCGGTGGTCAGTAAATAGCTGTTTCCGATTATTGTCAGCACATTATCTTCTTCGGCTTCCTGCTCAAATACTAATTCGATGTGATAATCCGGATGAGCTTTTAGTACCAGCTCTCTGGCGTCCAGCAACAGTTCGTCCAGACGGACTTCTTCCATAGTTATCTGTTCCGACTGATAGTCAGCTTTTGCCAGATTCAATAATCCGTCGATCAGATTAACAATCCGATGTGAATCTTGCAGTGCATTGCCGATAGCCATCTGATATTGTTCGGAGCTCCGTTCTTTTAATAAAGCTAAATCCAATTCGGCTGTAAGAGCTGCCATGGGGGTACGCAATTCATGAGATACATTACTGACGAACATCTTTTGTGAATTGAAAGACTTTTCCAGGCGTTCCAACAATGCATTGAATGTCGTACTCAATTCTCCCAGTTCATCCTGTTCATTTTTTACGGGTAATCTTTTATCAATATGCGATGCTGTGATTTTCTCCGCTTCTTTCACTATATTACGTATCGGTTTTAAAGTGCTTCGAGAAAGGATATACCCCACAACCACCAATACGCTCAATCCACCGATAAATAGGAGAATAAGCATATTTCTTAGCGCATCCCGGTTGGCGTATCCGTAACCGTCGTAGGCTGCGGCGGTAACCACATAGTCTTTGCCCTCAAACGGATACACCAGTCCTATAGCCTGATATTCGTCCACATAGAAATTGATATTCTTTCGCTTCAGGATACGTTTTATCATCTCCGGCGTTTCTTTAACAATATCGTTTTGCAGAGCATCGTGATATAATATTTTAAAATCTGTTGTATAGACAGCAACCTCTACTTCATTAATAAACTTCTGATTATTCAGGTAAATAGACTGCATGGTTTTGGCATCTACTTGATCCTTAAGGAATAAATGTGCTTTGGTTATAGCTTCACTTTGAAGATTACGAAAGAAAGCATTGCTACGTGAATGTTCACTTACATAGTAGACAGCCATCACAAATACGAAGAATACCGCAGCTGTAAGCCCTGCATATTGTAGAGTCAACGTTGTTCTGATCTTCATATTTTATCAGTCAGTATGAAACCCATTCCGGCTTTGGTATGAATAAGTTTCGGTTCAAAATCCCGGTCTATCTTTTTGCGAAGATAGTTGATATATACATCTATGAAATTTGTTCCTGTATCAAAATGGGTGTTCCATACTTTCTCTGCTATTTCAACCCTGCTCAATACTCTTTCGGCATTTTCTACCATATATAACAACAGGTTGTATTCTTTAGGAGAAAGTTTAATGGATATACCATTCCGTTCTACATCTTTTCGTTGAAGATCAATACGCAAATCTGCATAGACAAGTTCCTGCGGTAATTCCTGAGCATTACCCGCCACACGTTTCAACAGCACTTTGATTCTGGCATTTAACTCTCTGAAATCAAAAGGTTTCACCATGTAATCGTCTGCACCGGCATCGAAACCGTCCAGTTTATCATTCGTTGATCCTAATGCCGTCAACATCAATATAGGGATATTGGGATTGGTTTTGCGAATTTCTTTCGCTAGTTCAAATCCGTCCATCTTAGGCAGAACGATGTCGGATATAACCAGATCGAATGTATGCGTCTGAAAAAGCCGTAAGCCCATCAGTCCGTCATAAGCCACCATTGTCTGATAGCCATTTTCCTCCAGTCCGTTCATCAGCAAACTTGCAACCCGGGGTTCATCTTCTATAATTAGTATTGTGTACATAGGAAAGAATTCATTAATCTGAATGTATAAAACGAAACAAAAATAATGATTATTCCCCACTTATAGCCTTTTTCCTTGAAAAATCGGTGAGAAGGCCAAATAAAAAAGGTATCCAACGCAATGTGGATACCTTTATATGATTCATTTACATAAATCGGAAAATGACTCGTCCGGTTTGTGGACCATTTACCCATTTCGGTTGTGAAGAGGGACCACACAAATCGGTGGAGTTTACTTTATTACGTACCGGAGGAATCACGTTCAGGACAGAGATTCCGCTTTCGGGAAGAGTATAAAGCAAACGGTCGCGGCCATCACGAGGCTGATATACTCCGATATATGCGTCGGGAGTTTCGTTTGTCAGGCTGATAGTGCCTTCTTTCGTTTGGATATTCATCCAGGAAACATCACCAAAGTATCCTTTGAATTCGGGATATGTGAAAGTCTCACCCGGGATAGGATCGTTATAGTCGTTTTCCCATACATCGTATTGTGTTCCGTGAATACGGTTTTGCCATACACGGTAAGGTCCGGCACCCAGCCAGCGTTTGCTGATTACCTGATCTTCAGGATAGTCGAAACGAATACCCATCAAGTCTACGACACCGGAGAAATTATAGGTGTAATCCAAAGCCAGTTCTCCACTCGGGTTAATTGTCCATTGGGCTTTATCCAGATTGCCTAGTTTATAATTGGCGGTAACAACCAGATTACCTCCGTCTTCTTTCACATCCAGTTTCGTAAATACGGCAGCATCAGGGAATTCGCTGTATGTGCGGTCTTTTTCTTTTGCTTTCTCATCATCATGGTTATAGAACTGATCCAATGAGCGGTCTGCACGACGGGCTCCAATGAAACGGGGACCATTGGCGAAGTTAATCTTACGGTTATCTACAGATACTCCTTTCAGTTGTCCGTCTTTCTTTGAGAAGATGAACGCACGCTTATTCGCTTTCACAGTAAGCTCATTTTCTGTCTCTGTATAAGCAGGACGACTGGACAAGGGAGAAAGCTGTTCAGTCTGCTGATTCAGTTTGTTGACCGGGAAAGTCCAGCGCCAAAGTTCATGGCCGTATGGGTCGATTGCTGTCAGAAAGAGGGCGTCTGCATTGGGGAGGATATTTGTTTTTATATCCAAAATGCCTGCCGAGTGAGCAACCACGTCACTGCCTTGCACTTCACCCTCTTTCAACACTTGAATAGCAGCATTGGACGCATCTGTTGCCAGCGGGAATTTTACTTGCTTCCAAAGGAAATGGCAAGTATTCAGATTCAGATAATCATAACGGTTTTCTATGGAGAATTTGCCATCAAATTGCTTGTCGATAGAAGTATTCATGATTTGTACCGGACTCCATAACTGTTTGATAGTGTAGTAGCTACCCTCCTTTTCGTGATGTGGTCCTACAATACCGTCTGCTCCAAAGTTTCCCTGGTTATCGATGAATCCATCCATATCCACACGCTTCACACCTTCGTCTGCCAATACCCAAAGGAAGCCACCGATACAACGGGGATGCTTGCGCATCATTTCCCAATAATCGTATAATCCGGCACCATGGCCGCCATCGTATAAACCATGCAAGAATTCCGTAGGCATAAAGATTTCCGGTAAGCGCATGTAGTTCTGGCTTTCTCCGTAAGAGCGGTAATGCATGGTTTCAAAACCGGAGAAATTACCTTGCGGGTGAATAACCGGACGTTTCTGCGGATCGTATTTATGAAACTCTCCATCCAGTTCGGTATTCCATCCCTTTTCATTACCATTACTCCACCAAATAATAGACGGATGATTCACGTCACGTTCTATCATGCCTTCAATCAGACGTACTCCGGTGGGGGTATCATACTTGCCATGCCAGCCTCCCAACTCATCCATCACATAAAGTCCGAGAGAATCACAGGCTTCCAAAAATTCCGGGTCAGCCGGATAGTGGCTCAAACGGACAGAATTCATGTTCATGCCTTTCATCAAAAGAACATCTTCGATATTCTTCTTTTTACTCAACGTACGGCCACTTTCAGGACGGAAACTATGGCGATTGACACCACGTACATTGATACGTACTCCGTTTATATAAAGTCCGTCGCTTTCGCGTACTTCAATTGTGCGGAAACCAAAATTTTCTGTTTCACTATGCAAAACCTTACCGGTCTTATCCAATAGAGAGAATTGCGCTTTATAAAGATTCGGAGTTTCCGCTGTCCATAATGCGGGATTAGATACATTCAGTTGCAGGGAAGTCCAGTCGCCTCCTGCTTTTACGGGTACGGTGGTTTCCGTTATCTTTTTCCCTTTTTTATCTAAAATCTGTGTACGGATGCTCATTCCGTCATTAGAGATATTTGTGTAGCAGTTGGCACGGAAAGTTCCATCCATCTTTGCGTCAATGGCAATGTGCCGCAGGTTTACGGCTGGTTTCACCTCCAGGAACACCGGACGGAAGATACCGCCAAAATTCCAATAATCAGCACGACGTTCGGCAAGGTTCACACTGGCATTTTCACTCTCTTTGGCAACAGTGACTTCCAGTAAATTCTTTTTGCCATATTTCAGGAAATCCGTGACGTTGTATGAAAAACGATAGAAGGCTCCCTGATGTTTGGAACCCACTTTGCGTCCGTTCACTTTTACTTCCGTGTCTGTCATTGAAGCTTCGAATACAAGATTGACCTGTTTGCCGCGAAACTTTTCTGGAACTTCAAATTCGTACTTATACATACCTTTTTCATCGGCAACACCTTCAGGAAATGGCTTTCCATAGAAAGTGATCCCATACTGATAAGTGCCGAAGCCTTGCAATTCCCAGCAGGAAGGTACGCCGATTTTCGTCCATTTGCCGGAATTGCGTCCGTTGGTACAAAAGAAGTCCCATTCAACCATATCGTCGCATCCGTGACCGGAGAGATATTGCCTTTCCGTTTGTGGAAGGTTTTGAGCAGCCAGGGTAGTTGCCAACGCCAAGGTCGATAATAAAGTGGTTACTTTTTTCATTGTTACTTTTATAATTGTGTTAGTTATTTATTTCATTGTTTACTACTGATGCGGAGATGCAAAGTATGTTCTTTTTTCTCTATGGCATATTTCTTCAATACACCCGGTCCGCAACTACTATTTCCTAATCCAAGTACGGCAGCATCCATACTAAGAATGACTTCCGCACGTGGTTTTAAATCGCAATCGTGAGTTTCTTCATAGATGTCTTGTACGGTGTAATGCAGGGCAGATGCAGAAAATGCGTTTTCTACCGCGTCAACACGAATACCTTTATTCTGCTTGTCGGTCAGGGTAAGATAATGCACTTCCTCTTTGTTTCCACTGTCCTGCGGACGTGGATAATGAACGTATTGTTCTGCAACGCTTCCTTTCCAAAGCCCCATCATAGCAGATGTTTTGCGGTCAGGATAGTTATCCTGTGGCCCTCTGCCATACCAGGTAAATGTATCATAAGCAGGTGCCAAGCAGAATGCGATTCCTAAACGGGGAATTTCAGGAAGAACTCCTTGTGGCAAGAAAGTTGTTTTCAGATCAATCGTTCCATCTGAAAAGACTGTATAGACAGAAGTCGTCACCACTTTTCCTTCTTTATATAAATTACTTGTTTGAATCCGGACAATGACCGCCCCGTCTGCACGTTCTTCATGGCGGAAAGATTCCAGATTTATCTGCGGATGATCCATTCCATGCAATTTCCAGTCTTTAGCCAACCAGTTTCCGAAGCTCTTGTCATTATCTGTCGGAGCACGGAAAACTTGAGTGACAGGCTGAACCGGAAAATCATCGGGGTGAGCCAACATTTCTTTGTCCTTATATATAAGGGAAGTCATACTTCCGTTCACTTTCTTTTCCCACTGAACAGAAAAACTGCGTCCGCTAATCAATAAAGAATTATCGTCCTCTTTCACCTGAAGCGCTCCTTTATTTATCAGATCGGCAGAGGCTAAATCTCCTTTCTGCAAGCAGAATTGTTCCCAGGCCACTTCATGTCCTGCCTTTGCCCAAAGAGCATCCGATTTCAAAAGAATGCTTACTTTCAGCTGGTAATCGGAAAGAGGTTTCAATGATCGGAAAGCCGGCAAACCGATTGTGCCACTTTCCCCTGGAGCTATTTCCGGCAATGTTATTTCTCCCCGTTCTTTCTCCTTACCATCCACTGATAATGTCCACAGACAACGATAAAGTGATAAATCAATATGATGATTCCGGTTGGTTACTCTCAACTCTCCATTCTCAACTTTCAACTCAACTGGTGCATATACCTTTTTTACCTCCCAATATTTAGGCGTAGTTTCACGGTCACTCATCAGTAATCCATTAAAGCAGAAAGCTTTTAAATTCGGCTTATCGCCAAAGTCACCGCCGTAAGCAACCATGGTACGGCCATCGGGTAATGTCTTGTAGATTCCCTGATCTACCCAATCCCATATAAAACCACCCAGCATACGGGGATTGCTATATATCTCATCCCAATATTCCTTGAAATTTCCTAATGCATTCCCCATGGAATGTGCATATTCACTCGTCATTACCGGACGGTCGTCATTGGTACGCTCCGCAATCTCCAGCAACCGCTCCCAACGTGCATTTTCAGCGCGTTCCTTGTCTTCTCCCTCTGCAATGCCGGGATTTAAGTATTCCTGTTTCACCCGGGTATAAAAGCGGCTGATAACATCGACCGTCTTCGGGTCAGGATTTCCGTCCACTCCCTGTGCCCCCTCATAGTGTACAGGACGAGTGGGATCGAAATCATGCAGCCATGCCGAAATAGCAGCGAAGTTCGGTCCGTAACCGCTTTCGTTTCCCATGCTCCACATTACAATACATGGATAATTCTTATCACGTTCCGCCATACGGACCGCACGGTCCATAAATGCTGCATGCCAGTCGGGGGTACTTGCGAGTGTTCCACGCAATCCGTGTTCTTCTATATCCGCTTCGTCCATCACGTACAATCCCAAGCTGTCGCATAGCTCGTACCAACGGCTGACATTGGGGTAATGGCTGGTGCGTACGGCATTTATATTCGCCTGTTTCATTAACAGAATATCCTGAAGCATCCGTTCTTCGCTCATGACACGTGCCGTCCGTGGATCATGTTCGTGGCGGTTCACTCCACGAAAACGAACCGGATTACCATTCACTAACAGTTGTCCTTTTTTGATTTCTACAGAGCGGAAACCTACGGCCTGTTCTATCTGTTCTACGACTTTCCCTTCTTCATTTTGGAGAGTTAAGTGTAGTTTATAAAGATAGGGTGTTTCTGCCGTCCATCTTTCCGGTGATTTTATAATAGCTGACAAACGTCCCATCTTACGCGGGCCACGCTGCGGATACCATTCATTCATCCGGCTTGCTTTATGCTCCAAATCAAGAATATCTTCCACATCGCCTTTCAATGTGGCAACTTCTTTGCCGGAAGCATCCTTTAATACTCCCTGTAAAACATACCCTTTTCCGGTCATCCCTCGATATACACTGAATTGCGGATCAATCTGCAAAATAAAGTCTTTATAATCACCCACAGATGCGGGAAGAGTGCGTATCGCATAATCACGGACATGAATATCCGGCGTATGTATCAGATGAATACTACGATGAATACCACCAAAACGCCAGAAATCCTGATCTTCTAGATAAGAACCGTCACTATATCGGTAGACTTCCAGTGAAATCTGATTTTCTCCGGATTTCAGATACTTCGTGGCATTAAATTCACTCGGTTCCATACTACCCTGGCTATACCCTACCCGCTCACCGTTGATCCAAACATAAAAGGCGCTCATTACGCCCTCAAACCGTAGAAAAGTCTGTCCATTCACTTCCCATCCGGTCGGCAATACAAAAGTGCGGCGATATTGCCCTACCGGGTTTCTTTCTTTATACGTGGTATAGTCAGTTTTCGGTTCTCCCATCACCCGTGGAGGATCTATTTTGAATGGATAACCTGCTGAAACATAAATAGGTATACCATATCCGTTCACTTCCCAATTGGCGGGAACAGGAAAATTCGTCCAATCTTTATCATCAAAATTTATCTGATAGAAGTTCACGACTCTTTCATTGGGAACGGGAGTCCAACGGAATTTCCAGGTTCCGTCTAAAGAGATTGAGCCGTCTCCTTTCTGTACAGAGAAAGGGGTAAAAGCAGCTCTTGCCGGTTCACGGTTGATCTGGAGAACATGATGATTCTCCCAATCATGCATTGTTTGTGCCTGTGTAGGACTTACAAACAATGCGCCAAGCAGTAAAGTATATATTTTCATTCGTTCTTTTTTCTTCATATCAAGTAGACGAACGAAAGGGCATTTTGTACCCCTTTCTTTTACAGAAATATTAAAGAACAATAAAAGGAGTAACACTCTATAAAGAAAAGCTTTACCTTGTGGCGTATAATTACTTCTAATATTATGATGATGAAAAAACTACTATTTAGCAGCCTCTTTTTATTTGGCAGTCTCGTTTCACAAGCACAGCACGAGTATACGATTGAAGGTAAAGTGGAAGGTGTAAAGGATGGAACTCTTGTTTCTCTTTTTCTACTTGACGGAAATGTAGGAAGTACAGTAGCCATGGATACCATACAAAACGGTACTTTCTTCTTCAAACGAAATGCCGGAGAAGATGGTTTAGACAAATTATCTCTAATGTGTACCCGTAATGATGATTTTCCTTCCATGTCGCTGGAGATTTATGCGACTCCTAATGCAAGAATCAAAGTAACCGGAACGAATACCTTGATACATACGTGGACAGTAGACAGCCCTGTAAAGGAACAAATAGAATATAATAGGTTTATTGAAGATTCACACGATTTATGGGATGAGTATCAACGTTTGTCTATCAAAGCAAGAAGTCTGCGTTCTGCCCCGGAAGCCGAACGGAAGGCTCTACGTGCGAAAGAAGACAGTATTTCAGCTTTAATCAGCAAACGTGAAATGAAACTGATGCAGGAACTTCCTGTATCAAACATTTGGATGGACAGGCTATATAAATTGAGCATGTCGGTGAAGTACAATCCAAATTTCTCTTATAAAGATGAAACACTGGCTTTGTATAATAGAATGAATGAAGCACAAAAAACTTCTATAACAGGACAGGAAATTGCAGTTAATCTTTTCCCGCCTACAGTTGTGAAAGAGGGAGATAAAATGGCAGATACCGAACTTTTCGATTTGGATGGAAAGATTCATCATCTGACTGATTTCAATGGAAAATATATATTGCTTGATTTCTGGAGTAGCGGTTGCGGTCCTTGCATTATGGCTTTACCAGAGATGAAAGAGATTCAAGAACAATATAAAGAGCGTCTTACTATCATTAGTCTAAGCTCCGATACGAAAAGCAGGTGAAAGGCAGCTTCGGCAAAACATGAAATGACCTGGCAGAATTTAAGTGACTTAAAACAAACAGCCGGATTATACGCTAAATATGGAGTTCGAGGTATTCCCAACTATGTCCTTATCTCTCCCGAAGGCAAAATCATGAAAATGTGGTCGGGTTATGGCAAAGGTAGTTTGAAACTAAAAATGCGCAGGTATCTGGATGCTGTCAAACATGAAATGAGTATTACATGGCAAGGAAATACAAAAGTCGTTAACTATCCGGTGTCGGAATCAACCAATACCGATATTCTTGAAGTCAAGCAAGTGGTACTGACAGACACCGCTACCATCGTACATTTCAACGCTTATTATATTCCCAAATACTGGATACGAGTCAGCCCGAATTGTAGATTGGTAGATGAGAAAGGTGAAACGTATACCTTAAAGAAAGCAGATGGGATTAAACCCGGTGAGCACTTTTATTTGCCTGAAAGCGGCGAAGCAGAATTTTCACTCACATTCGAACCGTTGTCTTCTTCTGTGCAATCATTCAATTTCACTGAAGGAACAGAAAAAAATGACTGGCAAATAAACGGAGTGAGGCTTAATAAATGAGTATCGAATCTTAAAAAAGGAATATCGTATTAACATTCAATGTGTTGCAAATTAAAATAGCTGTATAAACAGGTACAAAAGGTTTGTTGAAATAATGTTTTCTTCAGTAAAATGGCTTTCTTTGTTATGAATTTAATTATTATCTTGTACATTGAACGAAAAATAACAAAATATGGAAGCGAACGGACAAACACTCTACAATGATGATTTGCTGAATATCCTACCTGACGGAGTTATCATATTGGATATAAATAGAGAAGTCATACAACTGAATCAGCAAGCTTTTACGGAACTTCATGTACATTCGTCAATCAATGCGATGATGCCTCTTCCGACCAACAAGATATTCAAGCTGTTAAATAAGAAAGAAGATATACTCTCGACCATTTTGGAAGAAATCCGTCAGGGCAAAAAAGTATACTCGCTGCCTGAACATACATTTATGCAGGAACAAGTTGACTATACACAATTCCCGATAAGAGGAGAATTTGCTACAATGGAAAATGAAGAGGGCGAAAAAAACATCTTGTTCTTTTTCCGTAATATTACTGTGGAACTGACACAAGAATATATATTAAATACAGCCTTGCAAAGAACTAAGATATATCCCTGGTATTATGACATAAGCCGTAGTGAATTTACTCTTGACGATCGTTATTTTGAACATTTAGGTATTCCAGCCGGAGAGAATAATACTTTGACAATGGAGGAATATGTGAATATGATTCATCCGGACGATCGGCAAACTATGGCTGACGCCTTTGTTGTACAACTTAGTGGTAATACAACTTTTGACAAAACAGTTCCATTCCGTTTGCGCCGGGGGGATGGTACTTGGGAATGGTTTGAAGGGCAGTCAACTTATATTGCAAACATATCCGGTCATCCCTATCGGTTAGTGGGAATCTGCTTGAGTATTCAGGAATA
>NZ_EQ973359.1:128084-213889 GCF_000157055.1 Bacteroides sp. 2_2_4
TGGGAATCTGCTTGAGTATTCAGGAATATAAAGACATAGAAAACACCTTAATCGAGGCACGTAAAAAAGCAGAAGAAAGCGATCGTCTTAAAATGGCATTTTTAGCCAATATGAGTCATGAAATCCGTACGCCGCTGAATGCAATAGTCGGCTTTTCTGATGTTATAGGTTCTACTTATGATGAGTTAAGTGAAGAGGAACGTGCCGATTTCGTGCGACTAATCAGCATCAATAGCGAACATTTAGTACGATTGATTGACGATATACTTGATTTGTCCAAGATTGAATCAAACACTATCAAGTTTACTTATTCCAATTACTCCCTCAAATCCATAATGAAGGATATAGAGAAAGAGCAGGTCGTGAAAAATGTGCCGGAAATCGAAATAAAAGCAGTCTTGCCGGATGATGATATTTACATAACTACTGACGCTACACGCTTGAAACAAGTAATATGCAATTTCATAAATAATGCCCGGAAATTTACAGAAGAAGGATATATTCATTTCGGTTTTATGGTTAATCCGGAAAATGACGATTCAGTTTGTCTGTTTGTGGAGGATACGGGGGAAGGTATTCCCCAAGAATGCCAGAAAGAAATATTCGACCGTTTTTATAAAGTCAATACTTTCAAGCAGGGTACGGGGTTGGGACTCTCTATCTGCAAAACGATTGTAGAACATCTGCAAGGGAGTATTTCTGTTGTATCGGAAGTAGGAAGAGGCAGCCGTTTTACCGTTACATTACCACTCGAAAAACAGCCGGTGGAAGCTTAATGTCCTCTGTATTCCTGTGGGGTAACACCCGTATGTTGCTTAAAAAACTTATTGAAGAAAGAGATATTATTAAATCCCAAAGATAAGGCTATATTCTTCACCGGTTCATTGGTTGACTTCAGCCGGGATTTGGCATCCATCAGAATGATGGAAGCTATGACTTCTAAAGGAGTGTTTCCTGCAACCTTTTTTATTGTTGAACAGAAATGCGGCAAGCTAAGTCCTAGATGTTCGGCATAAAAAGAGGTTCCGTGATGAATAGTATAATATTTCATGACCAATTGCAAAAATTCCTGATAAATCTCGTACTTTCTTGACTGGGAAGATAAATACAAGTTATTTTGCATTTTATAGATTTCAGTGGCTCCCTGAAGGAACATGGTAAGAACCGCCTTTACTATTTCCTTGTTTGCCAATGTTTTTGGAGAAGCATACGAAAGAATTGACGATTCATAGAACATTTTATAACTGCAAGCCTGCAATGGAGATAATCTTATTATCGGATTTTCCATAATTATAGGGAGAAGATGTTCTGTAGACTTCATTAGATTTATACCCTCTATGAATCCGGATGAGAACCCGGCATAATAGATATGAATATCCGGTGAAAAATCAAGAATTTCCATAAAATATCCGGGCGGTAAGGTTATCAAATCATTTTCACCAATATTTTGAAGATTCCCATTGATTGTCGTTTGCATTATCCCTTTTACACAAAGAATGAAAAAACCGGCTTTTACCCTGCAAGGAAAGTTTTTATACCTTTTTAATAAATTTATCCCATACCCTTCTCCAACCATATAATCAGACGGCAAATCAAAATTAGGTAAATCGCTCTCCATTGTGTTATTTTGTTTTTGATTTCAAATATAGGGATTATTTGAAGTTTCTCCCTCGAATAATTAAAATCAGAACATCGAATCTTAAAAAAATAACATCTATATTTTATTTATAAGAAAGTATCAGAATATGAAAAGCAGGACACCGGAAGTATATTCAAACTTCTTAATGTCCCGCTTCTATTTTTCTGTTTATATGTGTGTTTTTCTAAAAAACTTATTGAACATCCAATGCATCGAATGCCAGACCGTCCATATTTTCTGCCGAAAGTAATACTTTGTAATGTCCGGCATTGATAAAGGTTCCGGTAGTGGTGCTCATCATCTTCCATTTATCCGGTGTTTCCGGGAAGTTCAATACGTCCTCTTTCAATACTACTCCTTTTGAATCAATGAATTTCATCAAGACAGGTATTGGTTTTCCGGTAGTGTTCATATATTTAAAGCGAAGGGCGTACACTTGTGCCAACCCGGTAGAAACATTCCATTCAATGCTGTTGCTTTTTCCTTTACCAAAAAACACTCCGAACTGTTTGCGATGTTCTTTCTTTTGGAATTTGCCTTTCAGTACAGCCATTTCCGCTCCGTATGATATACTGACACGAGTATTTTTATCTTCCGGAAGTAACTCTTTCAGAGTCTTTTCCATCACTTCTTTATCCGCCTTTTCCCAACTCCAACCGGATGCAGGGAATATCTTCGGTTTCAGTTCCTGATCTGTGCTGGCGATAGCAATGCCTGAAATCAAGGCTTGTCCTGCTTTCACTTCCGGGAAATGAATTTTCAACATCCCACCTTTCACTGTGGCATATACCACTTTCTTACAAACTCCATCGTGACCGCTTTCAGCCCAAATATCCAAGTCATCTAATACAACAGAATCATTCACGGCAACATCGAATATGCGCAGTCCTTCACAGTCGGCAGAAGCGCTTCCGCCCGTGCCATGCCAAGGCTCTGTGAAATACAGTTCAATACGATATGTTCCGTCTGCCACAGGGAAACGATATTCCAGCTGATGACGTCCGAAGCGGAAATATTGGAATAACGTCCAGTCACGAGTGCCGCGAATCGGATCATTGGTGGTACGTTGACTGGCAAGATAAGGATTCAGGTCCTTGAAATTCTCCGCCCATGAACGGGAATAATTCGTATTGTCCTGCAACCATAACTGTCCGAAACTATCTGTATAATCATCCCCTCCACAGTTGAGACGATACAGATAATTATATCCTGCCTCTCCTTTCAATATCTTTTTATCATCCTGATAAAGAAGTTCGAAGTTAGGGGCTTGTTCCAGGCCATTCAATAGGATCAGGTCTTCTGCCACCGGTTTACCTTTATAATAGCCTACTGCACGAAGCACGTTATAACGAATATCCCGGTTTTCCCACATAAAATGAGTGCCTGTTCCGTTGTTCTTTTTACGTCCGAGGAAGGTTTCCTTTTCATTTGTCAGATCGTTGTATAGCAATACAGAATCACAATTGCTGTAAGCCTCGATAGTGGCACGGCGACGTCCTTTTTCAAAGCGGTTGGCCCATGTATGTGATACCAGGTAAACCATCGGGTCTTTTGCAGCCGGAACATAGTTGGCGCGATACATATAATATACGTCCAACGGTTCTTCCCACGGAGTAACCAATCCTTTATAATTGAACGGACCTACTTTATCTATCTTGCGATACGCTTCATCCGGTTGGCGGCGTCCGGGATTGTCATGACTGCTGTATATCCATTGGAATTGTCCGCAAACACTATCTTTAGCCTGTTCTGCCAAACGGATTTTAGTTTCCATCAGCTGACACATACGGTCTTCACTCCACACTCCGTTCACCTGGAAATCTCCCGGCTCCGTATGTAGGTCGATGCTTCTCCACGCTCCATATTCTCCGTTCAACAATTGGTTTGCTTGAGAGAGCTCACGACCGTATTTCGTCACATCTCCTCCATACGTACCACTCCAATTTTGAATCACATTCCAGTCTGTACCCTCACCGCCATTACAGGTTGTTATGACACGCATTGTCTTTGCAGTCGGATCCATCTCCCGAATAATATCACTGCACTCCTGTGCAAACTCACGAGGCAAAGTGCTTTCATTCTGCAATCCCCACATCACCACTGACGGAGAATTACGACGTTCTTTCACCCATTGACGAAGCAACTTTTTAAAGTTCTCACGAAACTCCGGAGTGTCATACCACACGTGGGCGGAAAATTGTGTCCAAAACAAGATTCCCTCTTCATCCCAGTATTTTTGATAATCGAGATGATGGGGCTGATGAGCATCCCGGAACGCATTGAAACCGGCTGCACGTATCTGTTTTACCCTTGCGGCAACCTGTTCATTACTGAACGCATGGCTTTGTCCGAACTGATGCTCATACTCACATACTCCATTGATAAACACCGGCTTTCCATTCAGGTAAAAACGTCCGTCTCCATCGTTTCGTTTTACCGGCCAGCTAATGGTACGAATACCGAAGGGTGTCGAAATTTCATCCGTTGTCTTCGTATCGCGCTTAATCATGCTAGCCAATTTATAGAGATATGGATTTTCTGTATTCCACAAGACAGGATTCTCAACAGGAGCCTGCTGGCGAATCACTTTCATTTCTCCCGGAGCTAAAGTTACTTTTTCAACCAAACGGAAAACTTGTTTTCCATCGGCATTGCTTAGTTTATTGACTAACTCTACCGTTTCTGTTGTTTTACTATAATTCTTAACCTCTGTTTCTACAAATACGTTAGCAGCCTTTTCGTCATTCCAAATATGTACACCGAAAGGTTCTATGCGAATCTCATCCGTTACTTCCAATACCACAGGACGGAAGATACCTAACGGTTGGGAACCCTCACTGAATCCCCATTCCGATGAACATCCTCCACATACCCAAGGCATATCGGCAATCATTTCAGGATGCTCGGCTTTCACTTCCAGGCGATTTACTCCCTGTTTCAATTCATCTGTGACATCCAAAGTCAACGTAGTGCGCCCTATGGGATGACGACCGAAGTCCTTTCCGTTCACTGTAATGGTGGCGTATGTACCCACTCCTTCAAAGCGAAGGAAATATTTTTTAAGTTGAGAGTTGAGAGTTGAGAATTGAGAGTTGTTGAGGGTGAAGTCCTTTTTGTAAAGAACGGTTCCGTGAAGATTGCCATGAGTCAATTGACGATACCCATAATAATCATCCCAGTTATGAGGTATATTCACAGTCTTTTCACTCTCAACTCTCAACTTTCCATTCTCAACTCTCCAAGTTTTCCAGCCTTCATTTAATTCAATAATTTGCCGGCGGTTCTTGATTTCCGGTTTCGGGAAACGGACAGCCGAACGTCCCATCGGCTTACTGGTAGCAATGGCAATGCCACGTTGCTCTGCGTTGTTTACCGCACAATAGAAATGATAAACCACTCCGTCATGTTTCACCACATAGCTCTTATGAGCAAACAGTTCATCGTAGTTCTTGGAGGGGATAATCAGGTCGGCCCCTTTCCAGTCGGTCCAGTTCACTAAATCATAGCTGGCGGCAAATGTATTGAATGCTTTATATTTACGCGAAGGTTCAAAAGCAGAGAAATAAAACATCACATACACATCTCCCATCTTTTGGATATGCGCATCTCCTGTAATGGTTCCATCAGCTTCATGCGCAAAGACCGGATTTCCGGAGTAGCGTTTCCATGTTTTCATATCTTTGGAAAGCGCAATGCCGACACGTTCGCCCTTTAAATTCGTTTCCGGATGATGCCCGCCCGCGTTGTAATACATCACAAACGGAGCTCCCAATGTTTTATCTTTATCCCAATAAACGGTACTCTTATATTGAGTCAGTTTTTCCCACCATTGGGCATCTTTATCATGGATGCTCAAAATCGGTTTGTCCAGAGATTCCCATTCATGTGCCGTAGAAATATCTCCTTTCGTCCATGCCAGTCCGACATAAAGCGGAGCTTTTACAGCTTCGTAGCCTGTTCCTTCACCGCCGATATAAGTCATCCAATGGCGACCTTTATAAGTCTGAAGCTCATAGCTTCCACCCCATTCCATATCCGGCAATGCAGGAAATCCGCCACGCTGATTGCAGTCCCATTTTTCATCCCGATAAGAAAGAATCCGTCCCAAAGTGCGCCATTCGAGCAAATTATCACTTTCTGCTATCCACGTTTCGTAACCACGACCATCGGTTCCACCTTTGCCGTTGTAAACCACATAAGTCATCAGCCACTTGTCTCCCTGGCGAAAAACGGTAGGACAATCAATCTTATGATAATTGTCTGCCGGGGCAACTGCGAGCCCGTACTTGTATGGTGTCTTTACTTCCTCGTAAATCTGCTCCATTCGTTCTTGCGGAACTTCCCGTTGCGCATATAGAGAGAAAGTGGTGGCTATACTAAAAACTGCCAGCAATAACTTCTTCATGATACTTTTTCTAATCGTTTAATACTTAATATTTCACCACAGAGGACACGGAGGACGCAGAGGTTTATTATTTTTATCCACTATAGAGTAACAAAGAGTCTTACGTATTTATAATCGTATGTATCGCTCTGTTTTACTTGCGGAAAAGAGAGAGAAGAACTCTGTGTCCTCCGTGTCCTCTGTGGTGAAATATAAATTCTCATTAATAAAACAACCAATCCATCGTTTCTTCATCCCCGGCAAGCCCGGCATTACGCACTTTCGTTTCTGCAGCCGTGAATCCCAACACTTGCAGATAGCCTTTGGGTAATATCAACGTATGCTTTCCAGCCGGAAAACTATATGCATGCACATTTGCCAAAGGCATTCCATTGATACGGACAGCATTCGTCAATACAGGTTCCGCCTGACCGTAATCATTGGCTGACGCATCGATTTCCAGTTTCGGAGCTTTTGCATACTTTTTCTGGTCGTCTTTGAAATAAGCGACTAACAATTTCACCGGAGCATCCGTTTCGAAAGTGATGCTTGTGCCTTTCTCTCTCTGCTCATTTCCATTAAAGCGGAGCGCCTTCATTCCTTTCAATTCCGGAGCTACTGCTTCTATCTTACCTGGAACATCCACAAATAAAGAAATACCCTCATCTACTTTCACTGTCGGATAATTAGAGATCAGTTTCACGTTTGCAGGAGTCCAGGCAGCAATCTCGACAGTTTCAGTCACTGCGTTTCCATTCTGTTTTTCTTTCAACAAAGCGAGGTTGGCTTTGAAATTCTCCAATTCCTTCTCATAGTGTACCAGCAGTTCTTTCCAAGTCTTGTTCTTTCCATCATCTCCACCGATAGGAATACGACGTTGGGCAGTCTGCATACTGTTGGCGTACAAGTAATGTTCGTTCGTCAGTTCCACCAATTTGCGATAGTGTTCCAAGCTTTGTTCCATCAAAGGAATAGCTTCTTCAAGATTCTTAATCTCTTTTCCCCATTGATAATCCAGTACCAGTTTGGCAGCTTTCACTTTCAGGTTGAACGCATACGCAAATTCACGATAACAATTCATATCATTCTGCAAACGTGCAAATTCATCCTTATTTGAAGAGACGGAACCTGCTGCTTTATCGATAGCCGCTACCGCTTTATCTCCATGTTCTATTACTTGAGCAACAATATCCAAAGGCATTTCACCTACATGAGGTTGCTTTTTCCATTCTTTCTCTACATACTCTATCAACTTCTCCCCTTCCGGTCCGCAACTTTCATAGAATCCCGGATAGATCGTATATTTGTACGGGTTGACAAGCTGACTCATAAACATACCCAGCAATAACGTTTGGCGATTTCCTTCTGTGATACCGAAACGACGCAATAACTTCGGAGCAATCTCACCGCTTTCTTCATAAGCTACACGGATATTGCTTGCATTTTCGTCAGATGTTCCGTAGAATTTGCCTAACTGATGGTTCCAGTAACCCATTTCATCTGTACGGTCGCGATGGCAGTTCCACGCATAGCGTCCCCAGGTCTGATACCAAATCCAGTCACGATCCAATTGGAACTCTCGCTCATTGTTCGGCAATTTATCAGCAGTATAAGGCCAATCCCAATATGAAGCCTGCGGATAAAGGTGCAACGCATTGGCACCGTGTACATTGTGCATGGCAGTGACCGCCTTTTGTACGAAATCCGGAGAACCCCAGCGGAACGGTTCCAAATTTGCCAGGATATGTACGTTACTGATATGAATGGAACCCAACGAACTCAAATCCGTATGAATTTTCGACCAGGGACCACGAGGTTCGTAGGTAGTCAACGATTCACCATTATACTTATGCATCGTATAAAGATTCTTATAGAGCGGCAAGGCAGCGTCCATCACCAGTTTGCAGTCCGTGTCGTGCGCACGCAACAAAAGAGGCGGTTCATCCGTACGTCCCAATGCCTGTAATCCGTCTTTCACTCCCGGAATAATTGTTTTAGTAAACCATTCCACATCGTCCTCCACTGTACACATCGCTTCGCCCAAACAAACAAGTAATCCTACATTGGGATATTTTTCAATGAAAGCGGCAATACTCTTGCGTGTATAATCGGCAATCAGAGGAGTAATAGGACGGTTACGGTCCTGTGTTTTCAGTCCGTAATGTTCAGCAAAAGGTTTGGAAAGAATGATATTATAAAACATCTGTATGACAAAGATACCGCGCTTGTCCGCTTCTTCCGTGAGGAAAGAGAACATTTCTTCATTCATTTTGAAGGTTTCTTCATCTACTTCCAGTGCAAACGGATAATCTTCCAGTTTCACCAATGACGCAAACGGATGGCCATTCCAAAGGTACAGCGAATTCATGCGGTTGGCAACCAACATATCCAAGTATTTAATCCACTGTTCTTTATCATAAAACCAGGGGAAACTTTCCGGCGTATACGGATATTCGTACACACCATGTCCCGGCAGGTAGGTCATCTTCTGTAATCCTACACATGCACCACGCAATACCATTTCAGGACCGTCTTTCAGTTCCTCCGGGAAGTTCAACTTACCATCCGAATCATTCACACGGTCAATCAGTTCACGGCATCCGTAAATGACACCACTCCCATCCCTGCCGGACACTTTGGTCAGATTGCCCGTCGTCGAAATATGAAAACCTTCTTTCTTGAGCGTCGTGTCATTTACTTCCGTCAACAGAATCGTTTTGATTTCGGGATCGGAGAATGTCGTGTCTCCCTGTTGCATCATTACCTGATAACCGGCTTTATCCAAGGTAGTCTGTAACTGCTCCGCACCAAACAGAACACGATTTGACGCATCCGGCGGAGTCATAATCTTCACGGTTTGCCTGCCACACGCTGCCAAAAAAAGTGTGCATGCCGCAAACATGAATAATCTGGTATTTTTCATTCTTCTGATATATATTATAGATTATATAATTCATTTCTTCACTAAGAGAAAGACGAAATAATCCCCTGTTTGTACTCATTCGTCTCTTTTTCCACTTTTCAGCACCAAATTTCCACTTTCATCCTGCTGTGATATGCAAACACCTCATTATTTAAAAGTTATGCTTATCTTTGCCGGCTAGTGTCTTATAATATAAAACAGAAAACAAGAGCAAACAATATGAAAGAACAAACAAATTATGACTATGAAAAATACGTTCAGATAGCACAGATGGCCAAAATGGGATGGTGGGAGTCAGATTTGAAGAATAAAGAATATATCTGCTCTGACTTTATTGTTGACTTACTCGGCCTTGAAAGTAACCGCATCAGTTTCACCGAATTCCACCAAAGAATACGTGAAGACCACCGACTGCGTCTTAAAAATGAATATATGTCTCTTTCTTATCTGGAGACATACGAACAAATGTTCCCAATCCGGGCAAAAGACGGGGAAATATGGGTGTACTCTAAGATTAATTTCCAAAAGCCCGATAAAGAGGGATATAGGAACATGACAGGCTTTCTGCAATATATTGACAGACCGATCGATACTACGAATGGAAACATTGATTTCTTTCAAGTGAGCAATTTGCTTTACCAACAAACTAATATTTCATATTCATTGCTTGCTTTTCTGCAATGTGATGATGTCGCTCAAGTGGTTAACAAGACATTAGGAGATCTTCTTCACCAATTTTTGGGCGATCGTATCTATATCTTCGAAATAAACAGAAAAGAACAACGCCAGGATTGCACTTATGAGGTTACCGCCGAAGGAATATCCAAGGAACAGGAGTTCTTGAGCAATATTCCCTGGGACCCTTCTACCTGGTGGAATCATCAGATAGCTGAAAGAAGGGCTATCATACTGAACACGCTGGACGATATGCCCGAAGAAGCTGCGGAATATCGTCAGACGTTGGAGATGCAGGATATCAAGTCACTGATGGTAGTTCCGCTAATCTCTAAAGAAGAGGTATGGGGCTATATGGGAATTGATATGGTAAGAACGCAGCGTAGCTGGAGCAATGTGGATTATCAATGCTTCTCCTCCCTTGCTAATATTATCAGTATTTGCATCGAATTGCGAAAGTCGGAGTTACAAGCCAAAGAAGATCGTCTAGCTTTGGACAACAGCGAGAAGATATTGAGAAACATCTATAAGAATCTTCCGGCAGGCGTCGAACTTTACGACAAAGACGGTTATCTGGTAGATATTAATGATAAAGAGCTTGAAATATTCGGCTTGTCTGACAAGAATGAGGCATTGGGAGTTAATCTGTTCGATAATCCCAATATTCCTTCAGAGGTTAAAGAGAGATTGAGAGCGAAAGAAGATGTAAATTTCTCCATCAATTATGACTTCTCCAAAATAAATCAATATGTAGATAGCCGGAGAAATGGGATTATTAATCTTAACACTAAAGTTACTGCTCTCTATGATTCTCAAAATCGATTTATCAACTATCTGTTTATCAATATAGATACGACGGAAACGACCAATGCATACACCAAGATACAGGAGTTTGAGAATCTGTTTCTTCTCATCGGTGATTACGCCAAGGTAGGATTTGCTCATTTCAATGTATTGACAAGAGACGGATATGCCCAAGATACATGGTACAGGAATTTGGGAGAGAAAGAAGGTATTCCCATGCCACAGGTTATCGGAGTATATGCACATGTGGTTCCTGAAGATCAGGCTGTTCTGAAAAACTTTGTAGGTGAAGTGAAAACGGGAAAGGCAACCAGTTTGCGTAAAGAAGTTCGTGTATGCAGGGAGAATGGCAAATATACATGGACCAGCATTAACGTAATGGTCAGAGATTATCGTCCGCAAGACGGCATTATTGAGATGTTGTGTATCAATTATGACATCACGCCTTTGAAAGAAACTGAACAGAAATTGATTATTGCCCGTGATAAAGCGGAAGAACTGGATCGTCTGAAATCGGCTTTCCTGGCTAACATGAGCCATGAGATCCGTACTCCTCTCAATGCTATTGTCGGCTTTTCCAGTCTTCTGGCAGAAACGGATAGCAGAAGCGAACGGCAGGAATACATTAAGATTGTGCAAGAGAATAACGAACTTCTCTTACAACTGATATCGGACATTCTCGATCTTTCGAAAATCGAAGCGGGAACATTTAATTTTGTATATACCAATGTGGATGTAAATGAGACGTGTGCTGAAATCATCAAATCAATGAGTATGAAAGTGAGTAAAGGTGTTGAATTGATTTTTGAGGAACCATTCCCGGAATGTTATATCTATACGGATAAAAACAGATTCACCCAAGTAATCAGTAACTTTATAAATAACGCCTTAAAGTTCACCCAACAAGGCTGTATCACCCTGGGATATGAACAAGTATCCCATCAGAAAATAAAATTCTATGTGCGCGACACCGGAATGGGAATACCGGAAGAAAAGCAAAAGAGCGTATTTGAACGTTTTGTGAAGCTGAATACTTTTGTTCAGGGTACAGGACTGGGACTTTCTATCTGTAAGAGCATTGTTTCCCAAATGGGAGGAGAAATTGGCGTGGATTCGACCGAAGGAGTAGGCTCCTGTTTTTGGTTTACACATCCGTATCACGCTGCTGACTAGACTGACTATATGTGAAAGGGGGTATTCAATGAATGATGGTTAATACTTATAATAACGAATAACTTCCAATAAGGAAAAAGAATTGTACCTTTGCATTTTATTATTATCATAGTTATGCAAAAGTATATAGAAACACCCCGTCTGATTCTCCGCGACTGGAAAGAAGAAGACATCCCGTTTTTTGCCCGTATGAATGCCGATCCGAATGTGATGGAGTTTTTTCTTAATTCATTGTCATCGGAAGAATCATTTGCCTTTTATCAGCGTATTCAAAATGAGTTCCAAACCTGTGGCTTCGGTTTGTATGCCGTAGAACGAAAAGAAGATCATGCTTTTATGGGCTATACCGGACTACATCAGATTACATTTGATGTTGACTTTGCTCCGGGCATAGAAATAGGCTGGCGGTTAGCACACGAATATTGGGGACAGGGTTATGCTCCTGAAGCTGCAAATGCATGCTTGGAGTATACGCGCAATAAAACGGATATAAAAGAACTCTTTTCTTTTACTTCCCTCCTCAACCAACGGTCAGAACGTGTAATGCAGAAAATAAGAATGGAACGAGTGAGGGAATTCGATCATCCGCTTGTCCCTGGTGAACATCCGTTGTGCAGACATGTGTTGTATCACATCAAATTTTAAAGAGCTATTGACTTTCCTCTTTTTATTTTGTATATTTGCAATAACCAATTAGCTGACAACAGATATGATATATACAAAAATAAAGACATAAAGAGAATTTTCAGAAACATAAATATGTGTCTGAAAGAATAGAAATGGGGTGGAATCTTTGCGGATTCCACCCCATTTTGTTTAATATATTCGTGTCTACTTAGTGAATTATCCCGAATATCGTTTATTATAAATGTAAGACCCGTTTATAATAAACTGTTTCATTATTTATTAAAAATGCAAAATGAATTCATTAGCATCCTGTATAATAAAAAGAAAACAGTTTAAGAGTAAGAATAGTACGAATACAATATTCACAAATATATCTATACATTTGAGGTGATAAATGAGCTTTACACTAATATTCTTTTCTTCTCATTACTCATAACAGCCCAAACTATAACCATCATTGTATTACTCCATATTATCCGTTTTAGGTCTTAAAAAGTATAATTGTAGTCCTAATGCAAGCGCAACGACGATACTGAGCATAGCAAATCCTTCGCCCAGACTTCCACCGTCTGTCCATTTTCCCAATAATTGAGTTACTGCAGCTCCTGCAAAAACTCCTGTCATATTCATAATACCATATGCCGTCCCTCTATATTTAGCAGAAACGAACTGGCATAGAATAGGCATATTGTTGGCATCGAAAATACCAAAACCGATGCCGAATAACAATCCTGCACCTATTACACTAATGAAACCATGTCCGAAACCTAGCAATAACAGTGCGGGGATGGTCATCCCCAATCCAATTGCCCCTGTATAGACACGTCCGCGGATATTCTTCAGCACCCATCTATCCGACAAGAATCCTCCCAATATTACTCCGACAAATGAAGATAGAGCAATGGTAATCGTAGATATTGGCCCTGCCTGTGACATTGGAATATCCAGATTTTCCGCAAATAGCGTTGGTAACCAGTTTTTTGTAGCCCACCCCGGTAAACTTGGAGCCGCAAAATAAAATAATATCACCCAAAAAGAAATATTTGAAAATAACAGTAATAGCCCTTTTCCAATTGAATTCCCCTTGCTAATGCCATTAGCAACAACTTTTTCTATTTTCATTCGGACAGGATTCTCATGCAGGAAAAAGATAAGAACCACAGAATAAGCAATACCTACAATGCCAAACCAGTGAAAAGTGCTCTGCCAGGAAAATGCAGCGGCTGCCGTAGCTCCAAACCCACCGATTGCCTGACCGACATACAGTCCGGTCATGTGAACTCCAATTGCCAATGAGCGTGATTTGTCCTGATGCCAATCCGCTATCAAGGACAGAGCGGAAGGAATATACAATGCTTCACTAATCCCCATCACTGCACGCAAACCATATAATTGCTCAAACGTCGTGGCATATCCCATCAGGAATGTTACAGCCGACCAAACAAACAAGCTTCCGACGATTAACCATTTACGACTAAGCCTGTCTGCAATAATTCCGGCAACCGGGCTCATAAAGCCGTAAATCCAAAGAAAGACTGCCATTAATGTACCGAAAGCTTCTGCCTTCGTCAGCTCTACAATATCTATTTTCATTGCTTCCTGCATTGTAGAAAGCATCTGTCTATCCATGTAGTTGAGCAACGCTACTACCCAAAGCAACGCAACCACTACCCATGGATAAATATTTTTATTTTTCATGGTAGTTGTATTTAAAAGATTTTTGAGACTGTTTACTTAGACTTTTACTTTAGCTATCAGTTTGCGTATCCAGCCTTTACCGATAGCCGGAGCATGGGGGTCCTCCGGATACACAATGACGAATTGTCCGGGCAAGAGATTGATGAAAGTAGTAGGAACGTCACCATATAGGGCACAATCACTCTTTTTATCATAAGCTTGCCTTTCCACTTTTAATTCTTCCAAGGCTTTCCAACCAATGGTTTCTTTGCCTTCAAGCAATATGTGCACATCAATATAATCGTGATGCAGTTCTAATAAACGCTTTCCTTCAGGAATACATTCAGGATAGATATTATTGACAATCAGATTATCACCATCCAGTCTGATAGTTCCCAGTTCCTCGTGCAACAGATCGTGCGACTTCACATAATCGAAAAGCTGTTTGAACAACGGGTGAAGTTTCTCCACCCGTTGGCTATTTTGTAAATTGGATACAATCATCTTATTTCTTTTTTTATTTCAGACATTATTTCCTCACAAAGCATATATCCTTTTGTCATCATGCGAGGGATATGAAAAGGTCCTTTAAACAAATTTCCTTTTGCCGGCTGGGCGACCGTTCCATCCCGATGCAGATAGCCATACCACTCTCCGTATTCTTTGTCCGGGAAATGTGTATATGTCCACTCGCTGATTTGTTGATGCATCTTCAGGCATTTCTCTTCTTTCGTCATCAGATAGGCATACAGGGTAGCGATAATTGCTTCTGTTTGCGGCCACCAGAATTTCATATCCTGCGCATAGTCCTGCGAAGGAAGATTCCTGCAATCTTTGAAATTGATAATACCGCCGAATTCTTTGTCCCAGCCCCACTCCCATGACCAGTCTAAAATTTTCAGCCCCAGTTCTTTTATGTTTTGATCCCTTCCCCGGAGCTTGGATTCTTCCAGTAAAAACCAAGCTGTTTCGATACAATGCCCCGGATTGATGGTACGTCCCATATTGGAGTCTATAAATTCTCCGTTCGGTCCTACGGTTTCCAATAATGCCTTGAACTCCGGATGTAGGAAATCTTTTTCCAGACAGCTAATGGACTCGTCAATCTGCTGTGTCAGACATTCGTCTTGAATAGCTTCCCTGATTCGGGAAGCTACATTTATCAATATCATGGTGATGGAATGTCCTTTCATGGGGAGCGTATCTGTATATTTGGGAGCAAGCAGCCCAGGAGTTTGCAGGAAATATTGCATACGTTTGAACAGTTCGAGTGCCTTCACCGCATACGTCTTATCCCCCGACGCTATCGAATATTCGGACATCGCTATGGCTGCAAATGACTCGGAGAAAATGTAACGGCGCTTACGTAAAGGGCGACCGTCCGCTGTCACTTCAAAGTACATACGCCCATCCGAATCAAAGCAATACTTCTCTATAAAGTCTAGTGTGCTTTTTGCGGCTTGCAGCCATGCCGGGTTCTTTTCTATATGATTATAGGCATAGGAACAAGTAAATGCAAAACGCCCCTGAAACCAAACGGATTTTGTACTATCCATTAATGCACCGTCGCGATCTACACAAGTATATATACCACCATTCACTCTATCCAGTCCATACTTTATCCAAAAGGGCATGATATTATTCAGCATATCATCCTTATAGGTATTAGCCCATTGTTGTATATAGTCAGTAATATTCTTCATACATCCTCCTGTTAGAATTTATTGCAACGTTCGAAGAACCGGATTTCTTCCAGCTCCGCTTTCATTTGTTTTTCTTCGTCAGCGGTCATGTTTTGGAAAGGAGTACGGTTGCCGCCCAAATCAAGTCCGATAAGCTTCATGATACGTTTGCCACCAACAATATTCCCACGGAAATGGCAGATTACGTTAATCACTTCCTGAGAGAAGTTTTGCAATTCACGGGCTTTCTCTAATTCACCGGCTTTCCAAGCATCAATGATACCTACCAGGTTTATACCGTTATAGTTGGTTGTTCCACCGATTCCGCCTTGCGCCCCTCCCATTGCGAGACAAGGAAGAATGGTTTCATCCTGCCCGTGAAGCATATCGAACTTGCCGTCTTTATACAAACGACATTGATTGTATTCATACAGGCTTTCGAAGGTATATTTGATTCCCGTAAAATTGGGAATACGGTTTTCAACAGCTTTCAGGAAAGCAAGCATCGATAAGAATGCTCCATTGAATGCAGGAATGTGATAATAATAGAAGGGCAGCTTCGGTGCTCCGGCAGCGATTTCTTCGCAGTACTTTACCAATTCTTCTATTCGTCCTATTTTCGGGAAAGGAGGTGCCATTGCACCAATTCCCCAAGCTCCGATTTTCTGGGCATGTTCCGCCAGCATCCGGCTTGACTTTACGCAGCAACTCCCCACGTGTACAATAACCTTAAAACCATCCGGTGCAACTTCCATCCAACGTTCTGCCAACTTCATTCGTTCTTCATCAGTCAACATATACCCTTCTCCAGAAGAACCGTTGATGAAAACACCTTTCAAGCCATTTTTTACAAGTAGCTTTGCATAGGCTTCGATTGGTTCATAATTTACTTCTCCATTTTCATAAAACGGAGTAAAAGGAGCATTGATTAATCCTATAATCTTTTCCATAATACAGTTTCTTTTTTTAAGTTTAATATATTTAGTTATTTTTCAATTTATCCATGGGGGTATCTATACCCTCGTCTGATAGTCCCGGTCCTCCACCGCCGGTATATCCACCACTTTCGCCTGTTTGCCATGCCGAAATCCAAAATGCATAGATATCCGCCTGATTCAGATAAAACTTCAACCGGACTGTTTTCCCCACCAGTGATGTTACGCCTGGATGTTTTTCCCATGAAATCATCTGTTTCGTTTTATCCGATTTTTTCATTGATATGCAGTCTTTCTTTGTAAATCCTTCCATTGGCTGACCGTTATCATCCAACACTTCTACCGCTAAAGTTCCCTTCACATCTGCATTTACAAACAAATAGTTTCCATTTGCCGGAATCTGAGTTTTTATTTCTATATATCCTTCTTTTCTTCCTGCCCGCATCGAAACAAAACCATCACGACGAAGCATCGCAAGTCCTGTGGCAAAATTGGAATCATGTTTCGGCTTGCTGTTATAGCGTCCACTGACATAAAAATAAAGAGAGTCTCCGACTATCAGAGGGCTACCCGCAGTAGACTGTACATTGCCTGCATTCCATGCATGAAAGTCCTCACTGACAGGAAGAAATGGTTTCTTGTTTTCCCGGTTCCAATGAAAACCGTCTTTGCTCCAACCTATCAGGACTTCATTCCTTTTTTGAATGTTCAGACTGTCACAAACATTGTTCTCCGGTCCCTGCCAAACGGTGAAGTAGCCTAATATACAGCCCTCATACGGCATTGCTTCATGATTGTATATCTGTGGACGCAGTTCGGGAAATTGAGGATGACGCGGGTCATCGGCATCGGCATTAAACCAATAACGGATAAACTTATCACTCTTGTTGTCATATATCCTATGTGCCAGGCTAACCAGCATTTCCGGATCTTCATGTTCCAAATAATTGCGTGAACGCCTATACACTCCATTTATGGTTTTCAATGACAGGACATATTTCTTGCGAAACGGGTCGTAATAAGCCGCACAACGGTCGTACAATTCTCCCGAAAGAGCTTTCGGCTCACTCCAATGGATTCCGTCAGAAGAATATTTGAGTTTCATGCTGACTGTGAAGCGATTATTAAATTCTACAACAAACATTTTATAACGCTTCGTCCGGTCTTTCTCAAATTTATCAAGCAACACGGAAACGCAATCATGCTCTAATGTATCTACGATATTGGTTCTCGGAACAACGTCCAGCTCCGGTTTTATCCAGACTTTCCCGTCGGACGACTCTGCATAGCAAGTGACGAGTCCTAATAACTTTCCGCCACCGGCAGAATACCACATCTTGAATTTATGTTCTTCTTCATCATACCATACGCCACCGCTGAATGGAGCGGCATAAGGGTCGCCATTTATATTCAATTCCCATTTTTTATCAGCTTTCAAAACAGGATTGCCAGAATAATAGATGGGCGAATGATGTATTCGTTGCAGATTTGTTTTCTCAATGAATGTTGTATCCACAAAAAGGATACGTCCTGTTTGCCCGCATACCGAAACATTGCACATTAATAATAAGAAAACTGCCAATAAAGAATATTTCTTCATAATCGTCGACATTTTAAACTACTTACTTTTGCAAACCTGTCCGTTGCGGATTCTGGCCTTTCATCGGCCATCCAGAGTTCGCATAGGAAGTAGCTCCAGATGAGATACATACCATATCAGATGCACCTGCAACAGCTTCAATGCCGACATATAAATATCCTCTTGAATCCATTACCGGACTGGAAGTACATTTAACGCCTAACTCTGCGGATGCAAGTAAACTACCGTCTTGTTTCACTATATAATAGACGGCTTTGTTCGAGATGATATGGATATATCCTCTGTTATCGATGATTGGTACGCAGTTGTTAACGTCCTCCGTTGTAGCATAATGCCATTTTAAAGAACCGTCCGAATTCAAAGCGAAAACACCTGCCGAAGCTTCACCGGCAACAGCATTTCCACCGTTGGCATAAAGCGTTCCATCCGTACCAATCACAACACCACCGTTGACAATGGCTCCCGGAGTCTTGTACACCCATTTTTCCGTTCCGTCAGGATTCAGAGCTATGATAGCGCCACCTGATGTCAGTTCGGCTATGGTATAAATGGTTCCATCCGCTCCTATCGTATAAGAATTTCCTTTCAATGCTGTACCACCCAAATCTTTCTGATAGACAAACTTTTGAGTACCGGTAGCAAAATCATAACCGAAATATCCCGTATTCTTGGAAGAGCCGAAATAGACAGTTCCGTCTTTGGACAGAGACATACCGGACAACACTTCTACATCTAAAGCTATTTCTTTGACTATATCACCGGCAGGACTTAATACGATTATTTTCTTTCCTCTATGTCCGAAGTAAATATTACCGGATGCATCAATAGCCGGAGTGACAGCATACAAATTAGAATCGGCAGCTTTGTATGCCCATTTTCTGCTACCATTACTTCCTACAGCAAATAAAAACAAAGCACGGGGGTGTTCAGCAGTAGCTGGCTTCAAATCACGAACCACAATATACACATCTCCATTCGGTCCTACTGCCGGACTTGCATATACCATACTTGCCCCTCCGCCCGGATTCAGTTCATTCATATTGGCAGTTACGTCAAATGCCCATTTCTGTGTTCCGTTTTCTGTATCATAAGCATAAAGTTTCACGTCAAATGCTCCTGTGGAAGTCTGGTCGGTAATCATATAAACCGTTTTACCGTCAGCCGACAATGCGGGTGAGACTGTACTTTCAATAGGTCCGCCCATTTCTTTCTGCCACATTACATTGATTGCTTTAGCCGGGTCTAAGATGGTAAGGTCCTTCTTAGCTGTGGCGCTCAAGCCGTTATCATCAGTCACCGTCAGTTTAATGGTAAATGTACCGTCCGACGGATAAACGAAAGTTGGATTCTGTTCCGTCGAGACGGATTTTTTTGCATCGCCAAACTCCCATAACCATGCTACTATCCGGCTTCCTTCATCGGGTATGGAAGCATCTTTAAAAACAGCAGTCTGTCCCAGTTCATACATATTCTCACCAATGGTGAAGTCTGCCTTTGCCGCAGTGTGATAATATACTTTATCCTCTTCGCAAGAAGAAAATGCAAGAATACAAATCAATGATAATAAATAAGCTAATCTGTTCATAGTATTCATTTTTTAATTGGTTTTATCTATTCCGGAAATATTCAACCCGGGACCTCCGCCAGCGGTGTATCCCATACTCTCTCCATTCGCAGAAGGAGAAATCCAAAAAGCAAATATTTCACCGTTATCAATATAGAATTTCACTTTCAGTTGTTTGTTCTTCAAAGAGGCTAATGAAGCGTTGCCTGTCCATTCTATCTTCGCTTTTACATTATCCCCTTTAAAGGCTTTGCACTCATCTTTTGAGAATCCTTCGATTACTTTATTATTGGGATCTAAAAGTTCCACTTTCATTTCTCCCGTGACATTGGCATTGACAAAGAAGTACGAACCGTCAAATTTCAGTAAGGAAGTTTGCAACTCTCCTGTTCCTTTCATAGATGCAAATCCATCGCGACGAAGCATGGCAAGCCCGGTAGTGGTAATCTCTTGAGTGCCTCTCAAACGACGACCGCTCAGATAGAAATAGAGTTTGTCACCTACTATTAACGGTGCTCCGGCTACGGATTGCAGGTTACCTTGATTCCATGCGTCCGAGGTGGTCGTATTTACGGCATGGAAAGGATTCATATCCTCACGGAACCAACTGTAACCGTCACGGCTATATCCTACCATAACTTGATTTCTCTTGATTACGTTGTCCGAAGCACAAACATCATTTTCCGGCCCTTGCCAAACGGAGAAGAATCCCAGCATAATGCTTTCATAAGGCGTGGCATCCTGATTATATATCGCAGGCGCTATATTCGGATAGTCTGTATGGTGTTGCTCATTAGCCCACGGACCAAACCAGAATGCACTCAATAATGCTTCCGCTTTCTTTGTTCCGGCTTCCGGATCGGTGTTTTCATTATAATCCCTCGCACGTACCAGCTTATTCGCATCCACCCGAACATTATGCCGCATACTATATACCCAAACGTTTCTGAAAGGATTTTTATATACTGTTGAACGGTCGGCAATCGGTTCCGATTGAACTGCGGCACGCCAGACTTTGCCGTCCGGGGAAGTCTTGTAATGGTATCTCCATTTCCCGGATTCACGGGCAACTAAAAACATCTTGTATCTTTTCGAAGCATTACTTTCCTGTTTATCCAGCCAAATAACAGACGCGTCACGTTCTGAGTTATAGTCAACGATATTTGTTCCGGCTACAACGGAAAGAGTGGGTTTTGTCCAGTGAATACCGTCCGTTGATTCCGCATAACAAGTCACTCCTGCTCCGCTAGTTGCATAGGAGCCACCACCTGCCATGTACCACATTTTGTATTTTCCTTCCTTTTCGTCATACCATACCCCGTCGCTGAAAGGAGCGGCGAATGCCGCACCTTTTGTTCCAGTTTTCTCCCAATCCTGTTCTGGTGTCAGTATCGGATTGCCTGAATAATATTCAGGATAATAGAACGTACGTTTCAGATTAGTGGATTCTATCAGGAAATTGTCTACAAATAACTGGCGTCCTACCGAGATATTAATAACAGAAGGTTTATCCGACAGATAAAAAGGTGACATTCCTTTTTCCAGTTCAGACGAAGATGAACGTACCGGCGGCCACTGTTCGGGCAGACGAATACCATTGTACAATAGCCGTGAATCTACCGGCTCTTCGCAAGGGGGAGCCACTACCGGGGGATTATTATCTCCATCCGGAGTATCATCACTGCCACCGCAAGCTATCAGCATACAAGGCAGGAAAAATAGTAATGTATAAAATAAACGTTTCATAGTCATTTATCTTTTATTTGTTTGCAGGAACATCTATGCCACAGGTTGACAGTCCCGGTCCGCCGCCGCTTGTATATCCACGGCTTTCGCCCGTTTGCCACGGAGAAATCCAAAATGCATATATATCAGCGTTATCCAGGTAGAACTTCAAACGGACAGCCTTCCCGATAAGTGATGCTATATTCTGGTGTTTCTTCCATGTAACCAACAATTTTGTTTTATCTGTTTTCTTCATCGGTACACAGTCTTTCCGTGTGAATCCTTCTAATGGCTTTCCATTTTCATCCAGAATTTCTACAGCCAAGCTACCTTTTACATCTGCATTGATAAAAAGATGTTTGCCGTCAAAACGAACCTTCTCTGTCAGCAGATAGCCGTCCTTATCTCCATGCATGGAGACAAAACCATCTCTGCGCAAAGTAGCCAGTCCGGTAGATGTATAGCTATCCCACATAATCTTGTTCCTTTGGCGTCCGCTAGAATAGAAATAAAGTGAATCTCCTACTATCAAAGGCACTCCATTGATAGACTGCATATTTCCCCAGTTCCATGCTCCTTCCGTCTCATTCACTGCCATGAAAGGCTTGAAAGAAGGACGATAGAAATGGAAGCCGTCACGGCTATACCCTAGAAAGATTTCATTCTTTTTCTGAATACCTAGTTTGGCACAAACTCCATTTTCCGGTCCCTGCCATACACTGTACAATCCTAACATAATGCTTTCATAAGCAATGGCATCAAAATTGTAAATACCCGGTTCTACTTCCGGAAACTCCGGATGACGCGGCTCTTTATCGCTCGGAGTAAACCAGTAGACCATATTCTTATCAGGTACTCCTTTTCGGATACGATGTGCGAAACTTACTGCCATTTCCGGGTCTTTATTTTCCAAATAACTGCGTGAGCGGGAAGAAACTGTTGTCCCGTAACGCATACTCAATGCCCACACATCACGGAACGGATTGTAGAATGCGGATGAACGGTCGTATAAATCACCGGACTG
This sequence comes from Bacteroides sp. 2_2_4, assembly GCF_000157055.1. NCBI lineage: Bacteria > Pseudomonadati > Bacteroidota > Bacteroidia > Bacteroidales > Bacteroidaceae > Bacteroides > Bacteroides sp. 2_2_4. Next base: position 150,517 of record NZ_EQ973359.1, read on the forward strand.
GGCGACTCCCTCTCCCCAATGAATCCCGTCCGATGAGTATTTCAAAATAAATTGCCATCTGCGGTCGGTGGGGCGGCGTTCGACATTGAACATCTTGTACCGTTTGGACGGGTCTTTCTCCTGTTTGTCCAGCCAAATAGTAGCTGCGTCACGATTGCAGGTATCTACAATATTGGTTTGGTTCCAAATATCCAGTACAGGTTTTGTCCAGTACTTGCCGTCTTCCGATTCGGCATATCCGGTATAAAAGGTCTGATTGTCTCCTTTGTGAAGAACACCTGCACCTGCCAAGTACCACATTTTGAACTTCCCGTCTTTTTCGTCATACCAGATCCCATCACTGAAGGGTGCAGCGTAGAGTCCGCCTTCGGTTGTCTTTTCCCATTCCTTATCAGGTCCGAGTACCGGATTCCTTTCGTAGAACCGGGGAGTATGAATCACTCTATTCAAATTAGTTTCTGCAATCAGAAAAGAATCAACAAATAGTTGCCGTCCTACATTTACAGGAATTACTCCCGGCTTTTGTTCAAGATAGGGTATCGGCATATCTTGTGCTTTTTGTGGTTCCGCATAGCGGGGTGGCCATTGTTCAGGCAGGTGTATGCCATTGTAAAGTACTTCTGTTTGGGCAATAGCGAGCCCCGGTACTACCAAACTGAACAGTAGTACCGCAATATTTTTCAAATTTATCATGCTAATTCTTTCTTAGTTAATATCCCGGATTATTTTCTGTGATATAAGGGTTAGAATTCACTTCATTGATAGGAATCGGCAACCATTCGTGCTTATTGGTGACGAATCCTTTAAAGTCATCTGCCGATATGAACTTCTTGAAGTTAGGATCGGATTCCTGCAACTCTGTAAAACGGCTGGCTAGCTTGCCCCAACGGAGCAAATCATAGAAACGATGCCCTTCCAAAGCAAATTCCAGGATTCTTTCATTCTGAATATCAGTCATGGTTACCGAAGGGAGTTCGCTCATGTTGACACGTCCGCGTACTTTATTTACCGCCTGCAAGGGAGTCATGTTTGATGCTTGCGTGCCACCGCTAACGATAGCTTCCGCATACATCATCAACACATCGGCATAGCGGATATAGCGCCAATTCACTCCATGGGCACGGGGCTGATTATATACATACTCCTTAACGCCTGCACCTACACCGACCAGTTTAGGAGTCCCGTCTGCTTCCGTTTGTGTAGGCATGGAACAATCAATCCCTTTTCTTATACCTGCTTTGAATGAATGTGCCAAAGGATTGGACACGGTAGCAAATCCTTCTTTTCCATTCTTTGCAGGATAAAGTTCTTCCCATTTATAACCGCCGGGACCTTCCAGACGTACAGGATTGCCGCCTGCATCATTTCTCAAATGAATGCTCGCATCCAAATCATTGAATATCATTGTGGAGAACATCCGGATATCCGTATAACCGTCCTTGTCTACCGAATTCACAAATGCGTTATAAAGCCAGTTATGTACTACGCCTTCATAACCTACTCCCGCCCCCGGTAACATCAGTCCACGTGAATCGAACGCCAAACCGGAAGTGGCAAGCCCCGGATTGAATCCTGCATTATCGACATCGCCTAAGAATTGAAACTCAAGGATTGATTCTTCATTATTTTCATGAGCGACATCAAAATTATCAGCATAATTTTTAGTCAGGTCATAAGTTCCGTACTTTCCGTCTATAACATCACCAAATTCTTTGGCAGCTTCACTGTAAAATGTAGTCTTGTCTTCACCATAATATTGTTCGATTCCACTACGGTAGAGGTAAGCTTTTCCCAATAAGGCGGCTGCGGAAGCTTTTGTCACACGACCGGCATTCTTGCTGTCCCAATATCCCTTCACGGGCAACAGTTCTTTCGCATGTGCCAGGTCTTCTTGAATAAAATTCCATACGGCAGCAGGTTTTTCCAAAGGACGGACATAGTCATCGCCATTGCGTGGCATCTGTCTGATGGGAGATATATTCCGGAAATTAATCAATAGGTAATAATGCGCAAATGCCCTCCAGAAATAAGCTTCCCCCATGTATGCGTTCCGCAGTTCCTCATTACCGCTGAAATCAACAGACGGGGCGGTTTCAATAATGTAGGATGCTTGAGAAGCAGTGGTGTACATCAATGTATAAGGTTGCTCGATAGTGTAATAACTGGCATTTAAGTCGGCACCAAACATGCCCGGTTTGCCATAATCCGAATTGGACGATGCCTCGTCGGAGCGGATTATCGTTGTTTTAGAGCCGGAAGCTCCCAGGCAGCGTTGCGTAGACATATATCCGTACATGGTCATCACTGCGTCATTAACAGCGGACGGACTGGTGAAATAAGCTCCCATACTCGGCTGGTTCGGATTAATTGCCAGGTCATCAAAGATACCGTTGCATCCATGTAATATCAAGCCGCCCGCCAAGATAAATGCGGCATATACTTTCTTATAGTTTTTCATATTAATCATATTTTTAGTTATCAGAATGAAGCGTTAAAACCAAAAGTGAATGTCCGGGCATTAGGATATGAACTGATGTCAATGCCACGTGAGAACAATACATTTGAACTAACTTCCGGGTCATAACCGGAGTATTGGGTCAACGTAAACAGATTTTGTACGCCTGCATAAACACGCAGTTTATTGAACCGGATTGCTTCCAACCACTTTTTAGGCAGTGAATAGCCTAACTGAAGGTTTTTCAGACGTAAATAGGAACCGTCTTCAATATAAAATTCACTCGGCAAGGAGTTTCCGCCACTAGTGTTTTGGGTTTTCATAATAGGGATTCCTGTATTCCTATTTGTTTTCGTCCATCCATTCATAGCCTCTTTGACTACATTATTGGAATAATCAAAATAATAGGTGTACTTTTTCTGATTGAATATATCATTTCCCTGCACTCCCTGAAAGAAGACAGTCAAATCAAAGTCTTTGTATTCCATGTTGATGTTCAAACCGTATGTGAAGTCAGGGATAGGGCTACCCAGAATAACTTTATCATTTGCATTGACTACTCCATTCTTGTCCGTATCCGCAAATATGAAATTTCCTTCCGCATCAAAACCGTCAATCTTATAGCCATAGAATGAACCGATAGCTTCTCCTGGCATGGTAATGGAAGCTGCATCATTAAAATAGCTGGACATTGCTCCGGAAGTAATCGGCTGCACGTTTTCTCCCAATGATAATACTTTATTCTTCAACGTTGCGATATTGAATGTTGCATCTATATGGAAGTCTTTCGTCAATTGTTTCCTGTAATTCATCATAAACTCCCATCCTGTGTTTTTTACGGAAGCTGTATTAACGTAGGGTTTTTCACGTGAACTGTTGATTTCAAAGATTTGCCCGGAAGACAGGTTCAAGTCTATCTGTGCCAACAAATCTACGTTCTTTTTCACGAAATAGTCTAATGACAAGGTCAAGTCGTTGTTGAAGAAGCCCAGTTCGATACCAATATCTGTGGTTTTGGCAGTTTCCCATTTCAAGTCTTTCGATTTCAGATAGGCTGCGCGTCCTGTCACATAACGTTCACCGCCTACTGTGTAAGGAATAGGTCCATAAGCTATCGCGTCAAAATTATAAGGATTGAGGAAGTTGGCACCCAACTCACCGTAGCTAGCTCTGATCTTCAATTTGCTCATTACAGGATTTTGGAACCATTTTTCCTGGTGCACATTCCATCCGGCAGAGACAGAGGGGAAGTAACCTACTCTATTGTCTTTATGGAATTTGGAAGATTCATCCCGGCGGATACTCAAGGATAGCAGATATTTATTATCATAATCGTAGTTCACACGGGCGAAGAAAGAGAGCAATGCTGCATTACTGTCGCCTGCCGAAATCTTACCATCTTCATTTTGGAATCCGGTAATATCCGTTCCTCCCAAATCGTTAATGGTAGAGTTGGTCATGTAACGATAGTATTCTCTCATCCAGCTTGTTCCTAATAAAGCGTCTATTGAGTGACGGTTGAATGTTTTGTTGTAAGTCAGCAAGTTATCAATCGTATAAGTGAACTCTTCACCTCTTGTTTCCGATACACTGTTACGTGTGTTGCCATAATCTTTATCGGGAGTTCCATCCGAGTTCCACTTTGTATAGTACTCGGGGGTATGGGTGTAATTATGCTTATTGCTATAATTTCCACTTAACGATAATTTGTATTTTAAGCCGCCCCAAATATCCAGTTGGGCATTTAAAGAGCCGATTAAATCCGTCACTTTATTAAACTGGTCTGTATAATGTAACGGGGCTATCTTATTCTGCGCCTTGCCATCTTCGGGGTTGATGTAATAATCAGGGCCACCAGAGGTAAACCGTCCTTGTTCATCATAAATAGGTAACGTTGGTAAAGCTATGTTGAAAGCTGTTGTAGGAGTTTTATCCTTATGCGTCAGTCCGAGAGTTTCGGAAAATGAGAAACGTCCTTTTTTATAAGAGGTATTCAGGCGGAAGTTATAACGTTTATAATCCGAATAAATCGTCATACCGGTTTGGTCAAGATAACCAAGGCTTGTGCTGAAAGTAGAGTTGTCCCCACCCCCTGCGATACTGGCATTCAGATTCCATACCGGAGCAAACTGTATCCATTCTTCTGACCAGTCGGTATTCAGGTTCGGATTGGTGGGATTGTCATTCTCCGGTGCATGAGGCAAGCCACTGTTATCTGCCACCATATTGGCAAACTCTCTCCATTCCGATGCATTGAGGAACTCCGGAATATTAGTCGTTTTCTGGAAAGCGAACGAACCGTCTATCTGAATGACGGGCTTACCGGACTTTCCTTTCTTGGTAGTAATCAAAACGACCCCATTGGCGGCACGTGAACCGTAGATAGCGGCTGCCGCACCGTCTTTCAGTACTTCGATAGATTCAATATCATTGGGATTCAATGAGCTTAATCCGGCATTACTGAATGCTCCATCAATGACATACAGAGGTTCGGTAGCGCCAAAAGAAGCGGCACCGCGAATCACGATGTTTACATCTGCCCCAGCAACACCAGCTTGCTGCACGATGTCTACACCCGGTGTACGCCCCTGTAAGCTTGAAGCAACATTAGATGATACCTGTTTGCTGATTTCCTGAGAAGAGATGGAAGCAACGGCACCTGTCAGGCTTGATTTCTTCTGCACGCCGTAACCAACTACTACGACTTCATCCAGTACTTCGGTGTCGTCCTGCAATTGGATAGAATATGAGTTCTTATTCCCAACCTTTACTTCCTGTGTTTTATAACCAATATAACTGACAGCCAGAAGAGCGTCTGCCGGAGCATCCAATGTAAAGTTACCATCTACATCTGTCACAGTACCTGTCCCCGCTCCTTTCACCAATACACTGGCACCAATTACTGGTTCGCCTTTGGTATCTGTCACGGTTCCCGTTATTTTCTTTGTTTTTTGGCTCCCTTGTGATGTAACGGGAGCTTCTTTTGCTTTCAAATATATTTTCTTCTCTCCAATTTCATAAGCTACATTTGTACCTGCGAATAAATCATCCAATACTTTAGAAAGGTCTTTGTCTTTTGCCTGGACAGAAACAATCCGTTCGGGATTGACAATCGTACGGCTATATGCTACCGTAAGTCCTGTCTGTTTAGTAATGAGCGAAAAGACTTTCTCCAACTTGACTTGTTGAAGATTCATTGTTATTTTCTGAGCCGACGCCGCAAGACTTACAGCAAAGCTCAATAACAATACAAGCAATACTTTGTTCTTCATACTTAGTTTGTTTAAAGTTATAAATAGGTTCTTAATCTCTTTGTATTTAGTGGACACACGAGATTAAGAAGCGGGTGAGGGAAAAAACGTTTTTTTCTGAAGTTTTTTTATTTCCAATAAATTTTCGTATGATAATACATTAGTTTTCAGCAAGATATAGTTTAGTTTTTATTTGTAGGAAAATGGGATATAAAAAGAAAAGTCCTTCCGGATTTTATTTTCAGAAGGACTTATAACAATAGATTCGTGTTCTTGGCAATTCGCTAGAAACAGTCTTTTGTGATAGTGACGGTATCCTGTTCACATAGTGACGCTATACTTACCGGATACCGTCACTATCACAAAAGGATAGCGTCACTATAATTTTTTGCAATCTAGTAAAGTTCCTGATTCACCAATTCGTCAAAGAGCTTTGCATATTTCTCTGCGACTGCTTCCGCAAACTTCTTTCCTTTTTCTACGGAAGCTCCACGTGGATCGCCAACACCGGTATCTTTAGATACTTTCCCCCAGTTCCTGGGAATCCATGCTACTTTTTCATTCAAAGATTGTATGGCAAAAGTTTTATATTCTCCATTCCCTGCTTCTTCAAGATTGACTAATTCGGGGTGATAGTGCATCATTACGGATGTCTCGACTTCATCTGCATGGTCACCCGGATTTTCAAAATAGTCCTTTACCTTTAACACGGTGTACCATTCACTCGATGCTATCAGGAAGTCAGGATAGTCTACCGACAAATCACGAATCATACTTTTAAAAGTATTGCCGCCATGCCCGTTGATAATAATCAATTTTCGGAAACCTTGAACATAAAGGGAAGAAACAATATCAGTCAGTATTGCTTTCTGTGTTTCATAACGCGTATGGATACAGAAGGGAAGTTCCCGTTGTCCCGGATTTTGTGAACCCATGCCGATAGGCGGCATAACCATACAGTTTACGCCATATTTCTGTTTAGCCATCAATGCAGCATCAACTGCTACATCATGGGAAAGAATACAATCTGTCATATATGGCAAATGCAGATTATGAGGTTCGGTAGCTCCCCACGGCAATATCACAATATCATATTTCCTGTCTTTTACTTTTCCATAACAAGATACGGATAAATCTACTTCTTTATTCATATACCCCATTTATTTCTAATGATTATATTATTTCATTTTTACTATCACTTCTTTCTTATCTTCATTATATTCAAACTTCACCGGAGCGATTTTCTCTAAATCCATTAATACTTTCTCTAATAATGTATTGTCCGAAGTCAATGTATAGACATACTTCAAAACGTTTTCATCTTCAACTTTAAACTCTACATTATACCAGCGGTTCAATATTTTAATGACTTCCGGCAACGGGGTATCTTTAAATACTATCACATTCTGTTTCCACATCGACAGGCGTTGCATATCGTTCATTTTGGAAATAGTACACTGCTGGTTATCTTTGTTGTACACTAATCTTTCGCCGGGTTGCACCGGGTATTTCTTTTCCGTAGGAAGGGTAAGATTAATATTTCCTTCATCCAGACATACTACTATATCCTTATTCTCCGGGTAATCCTGTACATTGAAAGAAGTTCCCAATACATGAATTGCCGGTCCACTTAAATTGACTATAAAAGGACGGTTCTTATTTTTGGCTACTACGAAATAGGCTTCTCCTTCAAGATAAACTTCCCGGGTGTTCAAAGCAAACTTCTTCGGGTATCTTAGTTTCGAATCAGAATTGATATATACTTTTGTTCCGTCCTGAAACATGATTTGTATGCGTTCGCCTTTATCCACCACTACTTCTTCGTATTCGGAAGTGCCGAACAGGTCGACTTTTGAATTCAGTTGCATATAAAGTCCGACAATTAAGACAACAGGTATCAATACGGCTGCAACTCGGAAACAGATACGCTTCAACTTCTTGATACGAATGTTCTTCCGTATCTGTTCTAATATTTTCTTTGAAGGAATATCATGGTCTACATACAAGTCTGCAAACTCATTTTTTATCAGTTCGGAATCCTGTGTCATAGCAGCTTCAAGATAGTCGCTACCCTCTTCCGTGGCAAACCACTCTGCCACATATTTTGCATCTTCCGGGCTGGCAATTCCTGCCAGGACTTCTTCTATTTGTTTATCAGTAGGTCTATTCATTTTTATCACTTTATTAAATGGACACTCAGAAAGGTCATTAGTGTGGTGAATGCAACAATTATTAACATCTTACTTAGATGGATACGGAGAAGTTTCAACGCTTCCGAATAATGCGTCTTGATAGTATTTACGGATAGATTCATCCGTTCCGCAATTTCCTGATTTGTCAGTTCCTCTTGTACTTTCATCAAGCAAATATCCCGTTTTTGCGCAGGAAGCATATCCACTGCTTTATAAAAACTGGACATCAACTCTTTTTTCTCCAGTTTTTCTATCAGATTATCTTCGTAAGGCGAAGCGGCTTGTGCCATCTCATAGTTCTTTGCAATCGCGCTGTTTTCATTACGAATCAAGTTCAAGACATGATTTTTTGTCATCGTAAAGAGATAGTTCTTTAGGCTGATTCCCACACGTAGTTCTGAACGAAATTCCCACAAACGGCTAAAGACATGTTGCACTACATCTTCTGCCATATCAGAACTCATTAAATAACGATAGGCTAATACATATAATAGTTTATGATACCTTTCATAGGCTTGGGTGAAAGCTCCTTCATCACCTTGTTCAATCAAGGCGAAGAGTTTCTCATCATCTGTATCAGTATATTGGTCAATCTTGTTTTTCATTCTTCGGATTTTGTTTACTTGTTTCCAAAAGAACTAAATGTTTCTCTCTTTATGAAAAGCAAATGTAGCAAATTCCTTAGAAAACCTAGAGGTATTTACGAAAAAAGTCCCCGATTAACAATTCCTCTTTTGAAATGAGGAACCGTTAATCAAGGACTACTCCACTAACTAATTAACAATGTATTATAAATGATAGGTAACAATTCTTTCTTCGGGTGAATCGATCCAGAGGCGCCATACTCCTTCCGACACTTTCTCCGGTGTTCCGATATTTGCTTTAGGTGGACGACGGCTTTTGATGGTCAGATAGCCTTTCCCTTCTGTTGCTTTCACTTTCATCGTTTTGCTGTTCATATAGACATGGATATTGCCATTCGGAGTGGGTACAGTGCCTTCCATCCATTTCAATCCTCCCAACACAGGAGCAATAGCAAACTCTTTATATCCTTCTTTTACAGGTTTCACTCCCAGATAATATTTGCCCAACAGGTAGATAGGACTCGCTCCCCAGGCATGGCACAAACTCTTTCCGTATGGACGGCCATACATGGCAAGATGTTGCGTTCCGGTTTCTTCCGGGTTATATTTTTCCCAGAAGGAAGTAGCTCCTTCCTTTAACATTCCTCCCCAATAGGCTTTCATTTCTTTCATTACAGCATCTTGTTCGCCAAGAGCACAAAGTGCTTCCAGTTCGTAAAAACGCATATAGGGAGTCGTTATTTTCAGAATACTGTCATTCAGCAGAACAGACTGTTTAATGGCTTGTTGCTTATCTTCATTCAAATATTGAAAGAAGACAGAAAACATATTCGCATAGCGGGTGACCGCATCACTTTGCTGACCGTTGACACAGTTATGTACAAATGCCTGTTTCTGATTATTCCAGAAGGCAGGTTCTAACTTTGCTTTCAAAGCAGCAGCCAGTTTCTCGTATTTCTGTTTGCCATTGGCATCTCCAACCAATTCCGCACACAAAGCCATCGTTTCCAGACTTCTGCAAAATAAGATTTGTTCAAAAGAGAGTTCGCCTTTTTTATCCAGATAGCCGTCTGCCCAGTCCACAAATACCCAGTCACCGGTCATACCTTCTACCATGCCATTCTTATTGGTACGTCCCAACACGTAATCCATCATTGTTTGCATACGTGGATACAGTTGGTTGACAAAATGGCGGTCGCCACTATACATATAATAGTCATATACGCTAAGGAACCAGTAGAAAGTATAGTCCATGATTGTATTACTGTGGCTGGTTACAGGATCCTTGCCACGAAGTAACCAGATTGTACGTTTGACGGATTCGTTATCAAAGAAAAGATAATAATTCATCAAATAACTTTGGATGGCATCGCCACTCCATACCCAACGGTCACGTTTGATACCGTCAATGAAGAATTCGCGGGTAGTGAGATGCATGGTGTATGCGCCAACTTCCCAAATACGATTCAGTTCTTCATCATTGCAACGAAAATTTCCACGGTATTCTTCAGGAAGATATTCATATTGCATGGAGACTTCTCCAATCTGTACACCCGGCTCGTGAGTTACATAGACATAGCGGAAAGCTTTGCTGTTCTCCAATGTATATTCGTTTTCAGAATTACTCAAGGGAGAAGTGCTGCGGATAGCAAGGTCGGTCACTTGTCCCGGTTCGAGCAAGAGTTTGTCCAATGTTTCGCAATATGCTTTATCTTTTGCTTCTTCCGGGCTTTCACCATAATAAATTTCTATTTTTCCTTTTCCGGAAAGATTCTTCAATGTGATAAATCCGAATGTTTCTTTTCCAAAATCATAAAGGATACCTCCTTCGGGCTGTTCTGTCTTCGTAGCAGGTTGCTGCGGTTCACGCATCAGACTGAATTGGGAAGGACGTTGGGTAGCTCCGTCAAAGTTCCAGCATCCGGCATCCATATAGATAGTGGCAGATGTGTCACTCGCTTTTCCGCTCTCGTCAATCCATTCTTTATCTTCGTAAGTTACACGCCAGGAAGAGTCTGAATTCACTGTTTTTCCCTTCACATAAATAGTGGGAGGAGTTGCCTGATTCCAGACTTTAATGTTCAGATTATGTTTTCCGGCCGGAAGCAACATGGTTTCCGGCATACCGAACTGGAGCTTTCCATCCAGTTTGACGTTGTACTTTCCTTCGGCAGCAATAAAAATTTCTTCCGGCTCGGAAAGATTCAGTTGCTTGCTGAATTCTACGACAACATAATGACTGTCCGTTTTCCAAAAAGGAGGAAAAAATGCACCTCGTTCCGTACGACGGTTATTCATTTGATTTCCCAGCCAGATTTCGTAGTCTCCCGGATACCATATCCAGGTCTGGGCAAATGTGCTGCTTGCCAAAGACAAGGCACTAAGCAATATCATATATTTCTTTTTCATTTTTCTTTCTATTACTAACAAACTGAATCGTAAGAAATAATTCGTCCCACAGTGGTTGACGTTTAGTTCCACATCTGTTTCCCTTTAGTTCTACAATTGTTTTCCTTTAGTTCCATATCTGTGGAACGAATCACGTATTACAGTTAAATGACTTGTCAATACCTACTGGATATTTAGTAAATCCTTATATCCTGCTTCCAGTCCCGCACGTTCACGAATAACACTATCCACTTTCGGGCCATTGTTTTCCCATACATTTCCCGGACCATTGGCATTTTGCAGATACTTCTCTCCTTCTGTCCAATTATCACGTACAGTGATAAAGGAAGAACCTTCATCCGTATAAAGATAGAACCAGTGATTAGGATCGTGTACATACCCCGGTTTATAAATACTATGCACGCAATTCTCCGTTACATAACTTTTCGGCTGCGAACCGAGTGTGTAAATACCTGCCACATCATACATGTGTTTCGCATAATGATGAATCAGATTGGCATGTACTCTGTTATTACGCATACAATTCACAGTTTGCGTCCATCCCCAACCAAGGCTGATGCCACTATAAGGCACTTCACTGATTTCATTATGCTCGATATTGACGTCCCCTACATATCCCGCAGCAATGGCAAGACATCCCCAATCTTCATTGCCTATTTCCGTAAAATAGCAATTATTGATTTGTTGCTGTGTGCATACTTCCCGACGATCAGCAGGATTGTATGGCAAATGCGTTTCATGGGCAGCCGGAGAAAAACTGCCGACTAACAGACCATTTCCGGCAATATCGCGGAAGAGACAGCCACGAACAACACCGCCTTGCACCGCTTCTTCATAATCCAATCCGGTTGAGCCTAAATGCTCGAACCGGCACCGCTCGAAATCAATCTGCCTTGCAGCAACCACACGAACAGCAGCTGCGGGACGTCCCAACCATCCTTGGTTATCCAACGGATGATTCAAGTAGTTCCGTTGCATTTTCGGATCAATCCGGTAACCATCTGTCAGATACATACCTGCCTGAAGAGGTACATGTCCTTTTTCTGACGGACGCATCCATGTAGTATAGGAAAAAGTAATTTTCTCAAAACGAATATGGCACACAGGACGATCCAAAGTTCCTTCCACCCGTACTAATGTCTCAACAGCAGGCACGATCACTTCCGCCTCCTGCATCTTCTCTCCTTCCCGTGGATAATAATATACTTTACGGGCATCTATATCATGATACCATTCTCCGGGTACATCCTGCAATTCGCGGGCATTTGTCAGATAGAAAGCAGAATTATGTCCGTCCGTCGTCACCATCGGACGCGGCCAGGGATGCTCAAACTGAATCCGGCTTTCCGGTTGATGAAAACGTATTGCCGCGCTGTCTCCCTGCACTTCAACTGAACGAATCCGAAGATTGGCNACACACCACATCTGATGTAATACCATCTCGGCATATTTAGCTTTCAAATTCCCTTTATTATCAATAAGTCTGCGAATGGAAACTGCAGGTACATAAAGAATTTCATTCTTCTCATCCACACTGCAAATGCGATTCATCTTTTCGAAATCTTCTACATCACGGGCACGAACTGCCTTTTTTCCATTCACCCACAACTGGCGGAAATCCAATGGACGTCCATTAAATGCCGGGACATCTGCTACCCAAACTTTCCCTTGCTTCTTCCAACCATTTATGCTGATTCCCCCACTCAATATCACCTTTTCATCGCCTACCGAACGAATGATTGTGGGCGATTCCTTGGTTCCGCTATCTTCCGGACGGATAAAAACAGGTTCATAGAAAGCATACGTTCCACCTTCCATATAGATCGTGATTCCACCTTGAATACGGTTATCCTCTGTCCTGCGCCATTCTCGTGCCTGTCGTAAGGCAGAAGTCAGCGTGGCTTTAGGAAATTGACGAGTTCCGTCGTTGAAGTCACTGCCCTTGGGAGAAATCCATATCTCATCGGCCAATAGCCAGTGACTGCACAAGATACATATAGCCGTTACAAATAACTTTTTCATGATTTTTTTCATTTCTGTATACTAAACAATCCGGATTATCTGGCAAGAGGCATCCATACAGTCATTTCTCCCTTTCCTCTGTTTCCCCAGGCATAATAAGGAATCAAACGGATATTTACTGTCTTTTCAGCCTGAACAACCGGCCGGTAAAGCACTCCTTCCCACGAAGTTGCAGATGCCAGACGTGCCATCCCTTCGAGTGCAACAATCGGACTGCCTTCGATTGTGATTTTCTTCGGAGTTAGTTTTATATCAGCGGGAATCAATACATTATCAATCTTTTCCCCGTTTGCAATATCCATACTTTCCAGACAGTACACCAACGGCCCGCGCTTCACGACCACCTGATTACGAATCTCCTCTGCTAACGGATGAGCTTCGAGCAAACGGACAGGCATATCCATCACCAGCTCCACTACATCCCCCTTCTTCCATGTACGATTTACTTCCGCATACGAATTTGCCTTTGCATTGGTTTGCAGCGGCTGTCCATTCACTGTGAGCGTAGTCTTTTCGCACCATTCAGGAATACGTAAGAAGAGCGAGAAAGCACCTGCTTTACGAGGAACTCTATCCAACGTTACACGTACCTTTCCTTCCCAGGGATAATCCGTCTCTTGTGTTAATGTCAGTTCTCCTTTGTCTTTCCAAGTCGTAGTCAGCGTATTTGCACCATACAAGTTACAGTAAATGCCTTCCGGACTCAATGTGTAGGCGTAATTCTGTGCCTGACACAATGTACGCAATGTATTCGGCGGGCAACAGAAACAACTGATATATTCCGTCCGTTCTTTCGGCCAACGAAGCGTGTAAGGAAGATCGGCACTGATACGAAGCGGATTGGTATAGAAATATTTCTTTCCGTCCAGACTGATACCGCTCAATACGCTATTATAAAGACAAGTCTCTACAAGGTCAGCATATTTCGCATCCCCTGTCACTTCCAGCATACGCCAGTTGAAAAGCATATTTCCGATATTGGCACATGTTTCATTGTGCGCTGTACTATTCGGCAACTGATAAGGACGTCCGTAGCTCTGATGTACCTTCTGAATACTATCCGGCTCATAGCAAGTCCCGTCCGGTGACGTTCCATCATAAAGAGCACCACAAGCTCCGGTCACGTACATCTTCCGGGTCACAATATCATTCCAGATACTAGTCAAATTTTTCATCAATTGTTGTTCGCCTGTCTCGGCATATACATCCGCTACTCCTGCATACAGATAATTTGCACGTACGGCATGCCCCATTGCACGATATTGGTCGCGGAAAGGAATACGATCCTGATTATCATCCGTTCCGTTTTCCACCATACCGCGAATATCAATCAGGTTCTTCGAAAGTTCCAGATAACGGGGATTTTCCGTAGCACGATACATTTCGACCACTCCCATATAATGTGAAGGGCAAATGGCATTGCGAGCCAGTTCGGCAGAAGCCGTTTCGTAAAAGTGGCAAAGAAAATCCGTTGCTTTTACGGCAGCATCAAAAAGAGTAGTCTTTCCGGTGGCACGACGATGAATAATACCTGCCATCATCAGATGTCCCAGATTATATGTTTCAAAGTTCAGCCGATTGGCAAAAGCTCCTTTTTCATTCTCGTCACCTACTTTCGTTCCAATGACCGTTTGTTTATGCTGATCCCCTAATGCATGAGAGTCAATGCCTTTATTCAGTTCTTCGATAACAACAGGCGTATGTATATAACCATCTGCACGTTGGGCTTTTACGACACAAGTAATAAAGTTATCCATTAACTTATCCAGTTCCGGATCTTTGTTGACAGCATAGACAGAAGCCACACCCTCCATCCATTTATACATATCCCCGTCGTGGAACGGAGGTCCCCAATGTTCACCCTTACACACACCGGCAGCAATCTCAAAATTACGGAAACCGTGAGAGATCTCCGGCGTGTTCCAAGTGTTCCACATACTTTGCAGGGAAGTCCGGCTAAATACCTGAAAGCGATCTCCCCAGAATCCATCTGTCCAATGTACGGCACTGATTCCGGTATTCGCCATCTTCGCAAAACGGCTCTGACTCATATCCGTCAATCCATTGCTTTGCGCAAGTGCTCCCGTAACGGAGGCGGAAGCTAAAAGAAGTAACAGTTTTATCTGTTTCATTAATATGGATAATTTAAAATTTACACAATATCTTTATAAAAAGACGTGATTATCCGTATTTTGTACTCAATAAAACGAAAGCGAAGATTGCTAAGCAACCCTCGCTTTCAGTAAAAAAGATCTATATTAATCTTTATTTCTTATTTATCAGGTGTATAATTCAACTCCGCCTTTCTCGCCTGCGAATGTTGAAATTGTCGTGCAACCTTATATTCATGTCCGTCTTTTAATAAATAACTCCCTGTCTGCTTAAACCAAAAACCGACATTCGCATCTATACATTGCTGCCGGATATCCAATACCCACTCGTAGTCACATACTCGGACTTCTTTGCCTGACTCTCCTCCTGCCACTACCTGTTCCACCCACTCTCCCAGCTCACCTCTGAAATCAATCCGACTAAGAAGCGGCTCGCAGATAATGATTTTATGTTTAATAGGTATTTCTTTATAAATAGGTAAACGATAATCCACTCTATCCTGGTTCTCCATCGTGCAGCAGATGGTCACATTGTCATAGCCATCTCCCCAATCGGGAGGCAGACACTGTTGCAACCGGTCTATCCGCTTAGTGATAAAGAGGAAACGAAGATCCTGCCGTATCCGCATCATCTCCCACGCTTCGGCACGCCATTCATCTGCATCTTCAATGAGAAAATCTGAAGTAAAACAGGTATATACCAAATTCCCCGAAGGTATCTTATACGTACCATTCTTTTTACGCTGCAAGGGTAAATCGAACTTTTCTGTCTTTGTCACCACCGAACTGTCTTTTCCATATTTACCATCCGTCCGGTATACATAGCAATGACGGCAACCTTCACTTAATTTGTGACAGCCGTGCCAAAGATTCCACATTGAAGCTTTTTCACCCATCTCCTTTTTTCTTCAAAAATATATTTAATATTACATATACATAACTATAAAAAGAGTGCACCTTATTCTTTATCAGAAAAAAGGTGCACCAAAACACAAACAAAACAAACAATAGAGCGACCTTCACAGGCAGCCGATCCACGAGGGATCTTTATCTTAATCTGCCCATCTTGACAAGGGCAACATTCACATTTTCAGATCATGTAATTCAGAGCATCACAGCAGAAATTTTCGCCCTCATGCTGCTTATATGTCATATACAAATATTATTATACAATTTGCTCTATTAAACCCGATGTCACTTTACAAAGATAACACTATTCTATGTATTTCTATGAAAATGCCCAAAAAGAATTATTCTTTTTCTCATTCCAAACTTTAGCTATAAGCCAAAACATACAAGCTGAATGTCTAATATCCATCATTTCACATATCGCTCCAGCCCTTCCTGCAGGAACTCTATATATTTTGGAATATCTTCATTATATGCATAAGATTTATTCAACGGATTACCGTCATTATCCAGCAATACATAAAAAGGTTGGGCATTTGCTCCAAACTTCACCCGTTGCAGATAGCTCCATTTATCGCCTACTGTTCGTAAAGTGCGTTCCGTATCATTCTCCACAACATTTATAGGCTCATTCAATGGAGTTTTATCATCCACATACAAAGAGATAAGTACATACTTATCATTGATGATACCACCCACTTTACTGTCTGTCCACACAGCCGCCTCCATCTTACGACAATTCACACAACCATATCCAGTAAAATCGATCATCACAGGCATTCCTTGTTGTCGTGCATACTCCATACCGATTTCATAATCCTTGAATTTGGGGTGGACCTCATTCGAATATAAATTAAAGTCTTGTGTCATCACAGGAGGAGCAAATGCACTAACAGCTTTCAAAGGTGCCCCCCAAAGTCCGGGAATCATATATACAGCAAATGCTAAAGAAACAAGCGCAAGAAAGAAGCGCCCCACGCCTACCCTGTTTTCATCACCGTCATGCGGAAACTTGATCTTTCCCAACAGATATAACCCCATCAGTCCGAAAATCACAATCCATAACGCAAGGAAAGTTTCCCTATCCAAGATTCTCCAACCATAGGCTAAGTCCGCAACCGACAAAAATTTCAAAGCAAAAGCCAGTTCCAGAAAGCCCAATATCACTTTAATTACATTCATCCACCCTCCTGACTTAGGCATTGATTTCAGCCACGAAGGAAAAAGAGCAAACAGTGTGAATGGTAAAGCCAAAGCGATGGCAAAGCCTAACATTCCGATAGCAGGAGCAATCACGCTACCTGTCGTAGAAACCTGTACGAGCAGAAAGCCGATAATCGGCCCTGTGCAAGAGAAAGACACCAGAGATAACGTAAACGCCATCAAAAAAATACTTAATAGGCCACTCGTCGCTTCCGCTTTGCTGTCCACTGCATTGCTCCATTTAGAAGGTAAAGTAAGTTCAAATGCCCCAAAGAAAGAAGCTGCAAAAACAACCAACATCAGGAAGAAAAGGATGTTGAATACGGCGTTTGTTGATAAAGCGTTCAATGCACTGGCACCAAATATTAAAGTAATTGCTAATCCCAGTGTTACATAAATCACGACAATTGAAGCACCATAAGTCCATGCATCCCGAATCCCTTTCTTCTTATCCTTGTTTCTTTTCAGGAAAAAACTCACAGTCATAGGAATAATCGGCCATACGCAGGGAGTGAACAAAGCCAATAATCCGCCAAGAAATCCAGTGACAAAGACATACAACCAAGATTTATCCTCTTGAGAATGTTCTTCACCTAACACCTGCAATTCATTGATTACCGGTTTCCAAAGATCACTTTCCGATTGCTTCTCTACCACATTTACCGGAGCCTCTTCCTCCCCTTTTGTAACTATTATATCTGCTTCTGCTTTTTTCCCATATTTAAAAGGAATTTGAGTCGGAGGTAAACAGCTCTCATCGTTACAAGCTCCAAACTCCAGA
The DNA here is from genome assembly GCF_000157055.1 of Bacteroides sp. 2_2_4. Classification (NCBI taxonomy): domain Bacteria; kingdom Pseudomonadati; phylum Bacteroidota; class Bacteroidia; order Bacteroidales; family Bacteroidaceae; genus Bacteroides; species Bacteroides sp. 2_2_4. The sequence continues at coordinate 168,434 of NZ_EQ973359.1, forward strand.
AACCCATCCATAAAGTAATCATTTCCTGTAAATTTCACTTTTTGGATAAACTGTACCGTATCTTCAAAATAGCGCACATTCATCTCGAACATCTTATCATAGATGCTGATTTCTTTTCCAATAGGTTGCAATTTACCCATTGTTTCTACATGATTACTCGCATTGATGTTAAAAGTAGCGGAAATAGGCCTATCATCCCCTAGCCCGGTCGAATACACATGCCATCCTTTCTCTATCGAAGCAGTAAACACGATTTCCGCTTCCGTTTCAGATGTCATTTTCAACTCATTTTTGAACTTTACAGGCTCTTTGATTTGTGCTTGTATATTCCCGATTGTGTACCAACCTACTAATAAAAATAAAATAATTCTCATTTTCTAAGTTCTAAATTATAATCTATTATACAACAAATTTATTTCACTGTTCATATTCTATTGTGGTCGTTGGTCCCTTATATCTTTCAGCATCTCTATATATTCTGGAGAAGGATTCTTATTAGAAGTATCTGCATTTGATGGCGGGGGTATCACTTTGATGAATAAGAAGATACAGAATATTACCCAAATAAGATTTATTGCTAAAAAAATCCAAACTTGTTTCATACGTTGTCGTTGTTTTTCTTTAGTTTCATTACGATATTTATCAGAAATAGACAAATATCGTCCATCGCTAACAAATAATCTATGAGCAGCAAAAGTGAATATAACAGCCAAAAGTATACCTAACTCTTCATTGTTTTGTACTTCCAATGAATGTAATACTCCAACTATTGGGCCAACAAAAACAAAAGTAAACAATGAGGTCGGTAGTAATAACCCTGCTACTTCTGGCGACCGCTTTTCTCCCCACAATCTAAGCTGCCATATATATGTTCGATAAAACAGATATTCATATATCTCATATATTTGTTTAAGTATATTCATTCTCAATACATTTATGAAGCAAAATGGGGATGCTCTCACTAACACCTTATCGAGAAGCATCCCCTTTAACTTAAGAGAAAATTTATTTCACAAGAGATTTAGTCTTACTAATATAAGTTTTCTACTTCCGGCTTGTTGTAAATGAGCGAGCCAAAAGTTCCTATTGAGCGTTTCACAGACACAGACGGTAATCTTTGAATTTCATCCATTTGTGGACGTTCCATTTTCATCTTTCCACTGCGAACTTTAGCTTTGCCTGTATTGGGATCCACTCCTTGAATATCACACAAAGCATACCATAATGGTAAATTGAAATCGAAGTTATCCCAATCTCCAAAAGCATACGGAAACGCATTATCAATATCATCCGTATAGTCTGCATTTTGATTATTCAGCATTACATCTGGCTCAATTCCATCGGCATAATCCCCCCAATCCTTTGCATTGAACGAACGGAAAGTAATCGGAGCAAATTCGTAATAAGAGTTACCATATTTATACTCTTGCACCTCCATACCAACATTTTTTCCTTCAGTACGACTACCAAATAGTTTTACAGGGAAATCAATTCCTCTTAATCCACTAATTACCAATTCACTGGAAGAAGCTGTCTCTTCCGAGCAGATAATCCGTATGGAATTCAAACCTAAATCATCTCCATCACCAAACCGAATATACTCATCTGCACCAGAACTACGTTGCATCCTCATGAAAACATCAGAACGATGTGAAGAACCTGCAATAGAAGCTGATAAATAGCGTGACAATTCAACCGCACCTCCGTAATTATAACGTAAATCCAAGATTAAATCGGTAATACCTTCCGTTTTGAACTGCTGTATCATATATTTTAACTCTTCCGCATAATTCAAATCAAAACCTTGATAAACAAGGTAAGCCACATTCAAATTACCTTCTTTTTCTTTTATAAACATAGAATAAAGTACCGGATTGTTATTATAAGTACCTGTCGTCAAAATAACACTTCCATCTACCAATTCATATTTTTGCAAATCTTCATTAGGCACATAGCGTCTATATCCAATATTGAATGATTCTCCTCCACTTGCATAATATAATGCATTCATGTATTGCTGGTAGTTGTTTTTATTCAAAGTTACCCCATTCACAGCAACAATTACATCACCGCGTCTTAATCCAGCTTTTGCTGCAGGAGAATCAACAAATACATATCCAATAGACAAACCGATTGTCGTTCTATCTGCCATATAGGAAGAGAAAAATGTTCCTAATCCTGTTCCTACCATGCTTGTAGCACGAGTTGTGGCACGAGTATCGCTAGAACCCACTTTTTCAATATATGAATAAATATAACGTTGACCGGCATTCACAGAATATGCACGGGAAATTCCTCCATCTTCTGTATTTGTTTTCATCTTCAGAAGGTAGGTAGATAAAAAGTTATCATACGAAACATTTTTGCAATCAACTTCCAGTGTATTATACTCATCCTTGAATAGATAATGTTCCTTCAAATAGTTATGCATAAATTCGTTTAAAGCAATATCCGCAGAAGATACGTCACCAGATCCTGATTGTGTTATAGTACATACAACTTCAGGTGTTTTATATCCCTCAACTTGCACAAGTACTGTCAGTATTCGTTCCTGTCCGGCTTCATTTTTATCAACTTTTACCCTAAATCCTCCTTTACCGGCAGCAGAATTACCACTGGTATTAGTAATAGCCGCCCAGTCCGATCCTGTAGAGTATTGTAAAGAAGGAGTCCATTTTCCAGAAGCAGTAAACGAGATCTCAACAGTCTCCCCATAAAGTGAAACAGTCTTTTCCATTTCACTGCTAATTGCAGTGATTCCATTATCCGTACCGCCAACTTCTCCTCCGTCATCACTATCCGAACAATTACTGAAAGCAATCAGACACAAAGCAAGCAATACTACACTATAAAAGCTATTAAATAAGTTTTTCATCTATTATTTTATTAAATTAGAAATTAAAATTATTGCGTCGGAGCATCTACTACAGTTTTAGAAACCTCGTAAAAACGTCCTTCTTCATCTATCCAGGTAACATTGATATTAGTTGGCAATGTTCCATAAGTACTTCCCGAATAAGTTGTTGTTTGTTTTACACCATTTTGCATCACATACCTGATTTGTTCATCATACATACCAGTCAGGTAATCTGCTGGCCCTGCAAATACATAAAAGACTTTGCAGGCAGACTTCGGTTTCACAGTATAAGAAACGGTGTAGAATTTGTCTTTTTCTATCTTGTCAATTGTTACTTCCGGAACACTGGCATTCCACAAATCGGCGTCCCTTTCTTTTCGCACATAAGTCGGCTTTGCACTTGTATATTCCTTCTTTGTCACAGTCGAAGAAGGATTACCATCAGCATCAACTGCTATCATGAACAGTACATATTCTGAATTAAATGCAATATCCTCAATCACCAGTTGATGATTCTTCAGTTCAGCAGCAACAATTTCAGTAACATTACCATTCATAATTAATGCTTGCTTTACTGTTTCTTCATTTCCCCAATACGGATAGCTTTTGAAATCACTCAATTTCATGTGGACATAACGGAATTTCACCGGATTTCCGGTCGGGGTCAGTGTTAGTGTTGTAGACACGGTTCCTGCCTCTATTGCCACATCCACCGAAATAGAAGAATTATAGGATATTTCCTTGGAATCAGCTTGCACTTTGACTAATGACCCGAGTTGTCCTTTCTCATTCAATGCTACTGCAACCAAAAAGCCTTTTGTTCCCGGTTCTAAAGAAGCTCTTTCAAAGTTTTTTGCCTCTTTGGAAGAATCTCCGTTTGTAATAAGATAGGAAATAACCTCTTTGTCAGTGCTATAATTTGCCAAAGTCTGTTCTTTCATATAAGAATAATAGAACTTATAACAGTCAGTTCCCGGAGTAATGGTCGCACTAACACTTGAAACTGTAGCAACAATATTACCGATATTTATGGTTGCCGTTCCGTCATACGTTAACGCAGGAACGGGAATCTCCACCGCTACTAGTTCTTCTGTTTTATACCCCTTTTCTTCTTTATAAGGGATAGCCCAAAGTACGTATGTTGTTCCTGGTATTACTTTCGGAAGAAAATCCAACACTTTTCCCTCCAATGGCCCATTATAATCCGAATACTGTTTAGTTCCGCCACCATAAGCCAAATCGTCAATAACCCCTTCTGGTGAATAATTGGACTTATCTACAATCCCTGTGTAAAAAACGTCACAGCCCTTTCTAATTGCAGAAACCGTTGCACCTTCAAAAGTAATATCCGAAACCTTCAGTTCTACAGTTGCAGCAGTCTTAATCACGCTGGCAATCACATCATCAGGCAAATATGCACTACCAGCCTCAGATGAAGGTACTGCCCAAATCATATACGTCTTTCCAGCTTCGGGATCCTTACCTATCAGTTCAGCCAACGGCATTTTATCAAGAGCCTCTGTCTTCATATACATACGGGCAGTATATCCGTTTACTAATTCTGCTACAGCCTCTGCACTATATTCATTGATTTCCAATACTCCCAAATAATACATTTCTATGCCATTCATCAAAGTAGTAGAAACTGTCTGCCCCACAGTAGATATAACTATAGGAGCATCCCCTATGATTACGGGAATCTCTGCGATAATACTCTGTCCGTTGGATGCAACAGCCATTATAGCTACTTTGCCACTCGTCTCTGCATACTGATTTTCTGCCACAGGAGCAGTAATAGTCAGCCCTTTTCCTGTCAGGGAAGCTTGCCAACCATCAGGTTTTGTTACGGTATACTTCGAAATTCCACTCATTTCAACTGAAATCAATTTCTCCTCACCGTTCGTAAAGTATTGCTTTCCGGACAATATATCACATTTCAGTTCCTTAGATTTCGACAACTTTAATATTGTGCCATCTTTCAGAGTAAAATACGCATAATCATCATCCTGACTAACTCCACTAAAAAGAGAGGTATCTCCCGTTCCTTCTCCGGACGCGTAAACACCGGTAAGTTCCCAAGTCTTGCCACCGTCCGTAGAAATCTCCCACTCTTTCGTATTCGTATTAATGCGAATTTTAGGAGCGGCAGCCGTTACAGGCATCATTTTTCCTTCTCCATCTTTCAAGAATGTCTTTTTACCGTCTGTACTAGTTATTCCCCAATAATAGATACCATCCTCTTCGTTCTTTATCACGGTTATTTGCGGAGCATCCTCCCCATTTTCACCATTACGAATAGTTACTTCTGTCTTATCTGAAAACTTAATTGTATAACTTCCGTCTTCATTCTCCAATACAGAAGCGATTGATTTATTTTGAGATAAAGCATCTGTCAGTGTCTTCAATGTGGAAATATCCGTCTGTACACTTTGTAACGAAGCTTCCAACTTATCCATGCGGTCTTCCAGACCGGAAATTGAGTTTTTTAAATCATCGTCATTATAACATGACGACAACATTACCACACATACTGCCAGGAAACATACATATTTCCCCATACTACATAAAAAATATTTTCTTCTCATATCCATGATAATTTAGATGATTAGAGAAAACCGCACGACAGACTTTCACGCTATCGTGCGGAATAATTGCGCCAATACTATTTATTTGGCGTGAGGATGTTTACCCAGTTTTTTCAAATCAAGATAAATAGTACTTCCGCTCATCATCGCACCAGGAGCACTCTTATCTACTTTCTCCTTAATAATCGTATTTGCAGGAATCTGTCTATCTTTCTTTATAACTTGTGGTTTTGTTGTTCCTATCATACCCTTTACTGATTTCGGAGCATCCGGGAACAATACAGAAGGATCAGTAATGATACCTTTATCTTTATCATAGAATACAGTATAAAGATCACCAATAACTTCATTGCCATCACTATCTGCCCCAATTGGTACACATAAAGCAACTAAACGTTTGGCTTCACTTGTCTTATCGTATGATTGAGTCGTTGAATTTACTGTTGTCAAGCCATAATCCAAACAATGTTCCTTCCATACATCCATACACTCCTGATAGGTATAATCACCACTTGCAGAATACGTATCTTCAAGAATTGTATGATAAACTTTAGCCACATCCTTTATAATGGAAAACTGGACAGTGAAATTATTCATTTCACTCATATATGCACGTAATTCCATAGTTGGATTCGGACCTGCCACAATTGCTTCAGTAGTAGCTTTTACAATCTTCACATCCGTCAACACACCATTCCAGTCTTCAGCCATATATGCGAACGTATATTCAGTAGCCGGGTCCAATCCTGTCCAAGTAAAGCTTTCCACTCCTCCTGTTGCATCAGCAGGCCATACATTAGAGTCTTCAGACAGTAAATAATTGATTAATTCCGCTTTATTAGCATCTTCCAGTAAATCCGGTGTCATAATATACTGATGATAGAATACAGCCGTTTTCTGATTATAAGAATAATTCAGTTTCAGACTTGTACGTCCCGGATCAGTGATCGTTATATCAATATCAGCTTCAGATGCATCCGGAGTATCAGTAATACGCGCTTTGGTAGAAAATGAAGCATGCTTTACTTCTTTGGATAACTGCCCATACTCATTACGCCCAATGTAAGCCACGACATAAGGAGCATCAGGAAGCAAATCAAATTGGAATTCTGTACCTTTATAGGAACCTTTTTGAGCGAAATTCGTATTTTTCACACCCCATCCCTCCTGGTCTAAAGTTCGTGCCAAAGTGGTCATGGTTGCTTCATCTGCATTTTCATAAGGAGCCCAGTCAGAAGCTTTAAATATACGATAAAACATGGCAACGCAATTGTCTTTCATTTCCACATTCAAATCAACCATGGAAGCACCAATCCTACTAATTTGTAGATTACATTCCGGCAATTCTGCATTCGGGTCTATTTCTTTCAAATGAAAGTCCTGACGGACATATTCACCCGGAGTCTTGTTCTCATCCAGCCCGATGCTGGTAGCGGTTATCATTCTTTTCGCATCTGCTGTATAACCAAAATCCACCGTATAATACAATTCCTCTTGAGGAACCTGTGCATCTTCCGCTTTTTGAATCCAGTGTCTCATAAAGTCTATATACATCGACTTTCCATACGTATTTATAAATGCATCAATAGGTTCTGAATCTCCACAGAACTGATAGAAATACTTACTGTCCGTATTGGGGAGATATTGTATACCAACTGCATGATAACTTGTAGTAACATCAATATCCACACGAGGAGTGCCTATCACACTCTGAACCGGCGTCTTCAAATAACAAATTTTCATGTCTGCAGGCGTCTGTCCGCCCTCATCATTGCAGCCTACCGTTATAATCAAATATTCCGCTCCCGGCACTATTTCTGATTGGGAATATTTAGAATTTACCCAGTCAAATTCAGTATTCGGGTAACTGTCTCCCAATGTTTGCCTATTGAATGTATAAGCACCCGCCCCCTCAGAATTATAGATAGCCTCCATTATCAAATCTTCCACCTCTTCCTCTGTTGCTTGTACTCCTGTCCCTACACTTTCGAATAAGTAATTGTACATACGACATAAAGGATATACATCCAACCGATAAGATTGGACTTTAGAACCCGGAGTACACTCAAATACAAAATTATGTTCAGTGTTACTGGTAACTTTTATACCTACTCCACGTTCGCCACCGTCCACTTCATTCTCAACCCATCTTATTGGTGTCGGATTTGGAGGAAGCGGAACATCCGGATTCACTGGTACATCAGGTTCTACACCCGGTTCATCACTATCCGAACACGAAAGGACCATAGGACTTATCACAAAGATAAATCCCAACATGAGTAATAAACTAAATAAATTCTTCTTCATAATTAAAAGTGATAAATGTGATTAATCATTTACATATTCATAATCGGCATCGCCATCAATAGCCTTGCAGACAGCCAAATTATTTACATATCCGTTTTCATCGGTAACCAATGCATAAAAAGAAAGATTCTCCGCATTCCATCCTTCTTCCATTATAACAGTATAACTTATGCTTTTCTCTTTACCGGCTGCTATATGTCCCAATTTATCGCCATCAACGGTAGCAGACAGTAATTTACGTACCACATGGTTATGTGTGTAATCACGATAAACTCCCCCGTCATTTTGTTGATATTTCAATCCGTTTTCTACCGCATATAAAATCAAACGATATTCAGCGCCTTTTTCCGATTTAACGCTTACCGTCACATCAGCCTGTCCGTTATATTGTGACTGGATGGCCACTCCGCAAGACGCGGGATACTCTTCCAAAGACTTATTAAATACAGCTCGCATGACACTATAATTTTCAGACAATCCCATTGCCTCACGCATATCGACCACACATGAAGGATAACCGGAGATAGCAAACTTTCTGGAAAGGATCGAAGACTGTTCGATTGTCATCGGATCGGCACTTGTCCCATCGACATGGAATGACATCAGATAAACAATTCCCTCATAACTCGAACTTATCAGATAGTTCAGGCGTGTCATTCCTGCCGGACACATAGCACACCAAGTTCCGGTAAACTCCATTGCACAAATGCGTCTTACAAACTTAGAAGGTGTACCCGGTGCGGCACTCGCAACAACCGTTACCAATTTGGATACATAGTTGCCATAAGATGCCTCAAAAGCGTAGGTTCCGGCTTTAGAAGTAGAAAAGGTATTTCCATCCAAAGTTTGTCCGTCCATCACGGAACGGATGATTGCATCAGCAGTTACATCTATTCCCGCATGCATTACCGTAAAGGTTATAATATCCTTTCCGTCCGCAGTCAACGTATTTTTATCGACACTCAAAATCACTTCCGTCTGCTCCGAATCATCGGAATTGCCTGAACAAGAAATCCAGCATATTCCCACACAGCACATACAGACCAGCAATATTATTTTATAGACATTTATACACATAACTCTTCTTTATTCGTTATACAAGTAATCTGCTGATTCTCCAAGTTTACACTCATTTACATTGTTACACGTATAAGTCTTTCCTCCATCCAAAGTTGTCAGCATCGACACTATCACACGCATATTATCCACATTCCATCCCGGTTCCAACTGATAAGATCGTTGCATGGTAGATTCCACTCCCGCATTTACTTCCCCATTAAAACGGTCGCCGTTCAATGATGTGGACACCACTGCGCGCACCACATTATTATGCGTATAATCATTCGCGCCATTCGTTTGAAAGTATTTGATTCCATCCTCTACCAGATAAATCAAACAACGATAAGTGTTTGTTACGTTGGAAGTTAATTTGCCAGTAATCTTCACTGTACGGTCAGAAGCATTATACACAGACTCAACAGCTACCCCACAAGAAGCCGGATAGTTACTTAATCCTTTCTGAAGCTCTTCTTCAATCTGACTCTTGATACTGATCATTTCTTTAGTACCCTTACGCAGATTGTAAAAGAAACGAGGCAGTCCCGAGAAATTACCGAGAATATTAGTCCGGTAATTATTGGTAGCTGCTGTACTCATGGGATCCGTCATTCCTCCGAAATCCATGTGGAAAGAAGCGATAGCCAATCGCCCCGGTTGTTCAGTCTGAATTGCTTTCAATGTAGTACTAAGTGCCGGACAGGCCTGGCACCCGATAGAAGTAAACTGCATCCCCAGTAATTTATGATAATAGCTGGTTCCTCCTGATACGGGAGCAACCTGAACGGTCACTTCATTTTCACTGACCATTGCTTTTCCTTCATAATAGCGGGCTTTAAAGACATACGTACCCGGCACTGAAGTGCTGAAAGCACGAACACCATAATCCAGGTTTTCCTCTCCCGATTCCTTTACCAAAATCAGGTTCATTGTACTTTCTTCACTTACATCTTTTGTACCCAGTTTGACCGTGAAGGTCACTTTTTCTACTCCATCTGCCTGTATAGCCGTCTTATCAGCTGTAATACGCAAAATGCCGTCATCCGTCCCTCCATTCTCCGTTTCGTCCGAATTGCCGGAACAGGATGACAGCATTGCTAAACAAAGGATCATTACAATTGGTAGAATTGTCGAGTATATTTTTTTCATAAGCCTCAATCATTATAGAGATAGTCTATGCTACCATTGATAGAACATTCGGTTATATTATCCACCATATATGCGTCATCCACTTTACGCAATGCATAAACCACTACACGCGATGTGGCAGGATTCAGGTTCTTTGCATTAGAAATGCTGAAAGTTGCGGCAGTGTGCTCCTCGTTTGCCTTCACAGTAAACCGTCCGTCGGTTGACATCGACAGGTAATTGTTGGAAATAGCTCTTACTGTATAATCGTACGAGGTCTCATTTCCTCCGGATGCTGTTAAGCCATCAGTCACCAAGACATAAACAAGGTCATATTCTCCTCCCAAGCTCGACTTCAGTGCGGCATCCACCGTAATCTCACCCATAGAAGAATTATAAGATGTATTTACCTTAATTCCACAGGTTGCCGGATATTGTCGGATTTGACTTTGTAAAGTCTGTTTGATAGCACTCACGTTCCTGTCTATCGACATGACTTTCAAATCATAGATACAGGTAGGAAAACCGGACGCTCCAAAACGGCCCATGATTGTGCTTGTCTGTGACAAATGGAACGGGTCAGTGGCGGAACTGCTGGAAGAATGAAAAGCCATTTTTACCATACGTCCCGGCATCAGTTCTTCCACTTTCTTTAATGCCGAAGTCATGGCCGGACAATAGGTACACCAAGTTCCCGTCATTTTGAAGACACCTACTTTACGATAGAAAAGTTCATAATTCTTACGATTCTGTGCGGTTACGGAAACTTCATCCGACTCCCAGTCCAGGTAATATGCCTTAAACTTATGTGTCCCGTTCTCTACTGCCGAGAACGTATTGGTCCGTCTCTCCAAATAATCACCGGTAGTTACATCTTCAAAATATACATTCTTCATATATTCGGAAGTCGTCAGTACTTTTCCATTAGCATCAGTCACCGTAAAAGTCGCCATATCTGTTCCATTGGCTTCAATCTTGGCTTTATCCACAGTCAAAGTAATAGGTCCTGTCACTTCGCCGTTATCCGGCTCTTCACCATTGTCGTCAGAATTGCCGCTGCACGCTGTAAAACATCCGCACAAGCATATCAGACTTGACATAAAAAACATTGTAAATTTTCTCATATTCTATATTCTAATTAATAAATGTTTCGATGAACTCAAAATGAAGTAGTTATAGTCAGGTTAGCACCTGTATATTTAGGAATCGTCCGGCAAACTCCACCAGAGCAGACGTACCCTTCCTTGTTACGACCATAACTCAAGGCTATACGCGTACGTGATTTGGCATAACTGGCTCCCACATTGTAATAATGGATTTTATCCTTGCCGTGATTATACATATCACTTCCGTAAATGCTCCATGCCGGAGCAAAATTTATCTCCAACAGAGCTGCCATCCAGTCCTTCTGATCTTCTTTTGTAGTTAGGTATTGCAACTCCATGCGAGTTGAAAAAGAAGGCGTGAACTTATATTGTAAATCTGCTACAAAAATATTCGACAGATTAGTCGTTTTATTCGCTCCGTACGAAGGGCTATATTCTTGCATAGAATAAAGCAAGTTCATTTTGAATGACTTTGTCCATTGCTTTTCCACATCAACACTAAAGTCACGAAATGCCAAGTTACCTATCTGGGCTGTTCCTTCTTTTTCTAAAGCATAATAGGTAGAAAAGTTAGCATGTAATTTCAAACCGCGTTTACCTCCAATGACCGTTCCTCTTTTGAAATGATAAAAGACATCCAATTGTCCGCCCATCTCACCGCTAACTGCATTTGTCACATCTCCTATTTGTGGAGTATGAGGATGCAAGTTGGTCAACATATAGGTATATTGCGTACTCATAGCCGGGACATAATTCAACAGATTCGAAGTCGAACCATTACCGGCAATAATCTCACTATTCATCCATTCCAAACGGCGCCCGGTCAGATTTACCCCCAACCCATTGCCGCTATATCCCAGCTCCAGCAATTGCGCATTGGCACGTTTCCTTGCATAAAGTTTGTCATCATGGATGAAATTATAATATTTATTGCCACCGTCCACATATTCACCTTTCGCTGTAAATCCGGAGCGTTCAAAATTTACCCGTCCCGAGAAGCCATTCGAATAAGGTTTTCCCCCTTCTTCTTCGAGGTCGATATTGATTTTCTCATACCGGTTCAATGCCCCTCCTTCGATACTCAAGGATGTATTTTGCCAACTAAGCATTTCAGATAAGGAGAAACTTACATCTACGCCACGTACTTGTGTATCGGAAAAGTCCATACCAAAACGTGGAGTTCCCCAAATGGCCTTCAACCTTACAATATTCTTGTAATTGTAGGTAAAACGTGCTCCCATCACCGCATTATTCAAACCAAGCATACGGTCCTCCCAACTACGGAATAGCAGTCCACTCCCAAACTGCTCATAAAATGTACCCGCTGTTACGGAAAAATCCTTGTCGGCCCAAGATACGTAATAGTTGGTTAGTTTTGCTTTCTCCAATTCTGTCGGGTATCCCACCAGTACCGGTTCATAGGCTTCCAACTGTACACCTACGGCAAACTTACCTTGATAGTAATCCAGTTTCAGATAATTGTTCGAACCGAAATGATCTTCCGGAGATTCTGCTTTTGTCTTACTATCATCCTTGTAGTAAATCGTATTCGTTTCAAAGCTCCCTGTCAGATAACCTTTTTTGTTATCTTGCTGCGCATAGGTTAGAGTAGACGCTAACGCTACTAAAGCCAACACCTGAATTCTTATTCTAGTCATGTCATTGCGTTTATCTATGAATAATAACAGTTTCTATTTCTGTAGTTTTTTTATCGCTTTCAGTAGTTCCAGCTCACTTCCCGGCGCGTACCCGGTGTGTGAATAGACAATCTTCCCATCTGCATCCACTACATATACCTGTGGAGTCAGGCTCACATTCATAGCTCGCATGAATTCCTGATTTTTATCATACAACATGATAAAATCATCCCATCCATGTCCCTCTGCCAATGCACGCGCTTTAGCAGTAGAACGGCTGTCATCTGTCGAAACAGCTACAACACGGAATTTGGCTTCTTCCAACCAATCGGGCAATTGTTCATTTATAGCGTCCAATTCACGAATACATGGTTTACAGGTTGTTGCCCAAAAAGAAATAATCATAGGTGTTTTGTGATTAACCAGGGAGGAGGTGTTTACCTGTGCTCCTTTCGTATTTTCAACCTTGACTGATGGTATTTGTGCCATAGTACAAGTTAGAAAAGCGAACAACAGCGTAATGCAGACAATTAATGCTCTCATAAGTTCTTTTTATTTGTTATGTTAATAATCTTGTTTTATCTGATGTGTTCCATCTTACAGCCAAATAGCCTGAATTTCTGTATTTGTATCAAGCCGTCCTTATACATATCGCCTATCAAATTGGCATTCTCGAAAGTGACAGTTTTAGTTTCAACATCATATTCTCCGCGATATACGTCAGAAGTACTTCCGTCCAAAGCCAGTCTCCTGAAACGAATAGTATACGGGCCATAAGAAGCGACATCTTCACCCGGCACAATGGACAGGTAGGTTTTCTGCGCCTCCGAATCATATTCATAATACAACCGCCAACTAAATTCCCATTCAATATCATTATCCGGATCAAATCCATTCTTATTCGAACAGACCAGATAGTGTTCGTATGCCTCCGTGCCTTCTTCCGCTGTATTTATTCTAACGGAAAATCCCACTGGCACATTGGAAACATTGGTGGCAGAAGCCGTTCCGGTAAATATCCAAGTTCCTGAAAGCGTTTCATAAAAGCTTGAATCATTGTCTTTGATAGTCACTGTCAGTCGCTTGTTCTCACCAATAGACGCCCCTTTCACATCAGCAATTTCAACATCAAAAGAACGGTCGTCATTAACAAGCTTGTCATCAACGGTCTTAAACTCAAAATTCATTGTTTCCTGCCCGGCAGGAATAAGTAACGTTTTGGTTGTGACAATATAGTTTTCATCCTCTTTGGCATTATGATCTTTTAATTCGAACGTCACACGGATAGTTCCGGTATGTTCGCCCGTCACAACAACAGGCACAGTACACAAACCGGCAGATTCTTTCACCGTCATTGCAGTTTCCTGCAAGTTTACCGTAGCCGCTCCGGAATTAAACTGTTCCTCATCGTCCGAACAGGCGGCGATCAGAACGGCACATAGAAGAAGGGTGTATATTTTCAGATAGTTCATTTTACTCAAGTGTTTGATAATTTACGTTATTCATTGATTAATATCCCGGATTCTGCTGACCTGCCAATTGAGGGTTGGCATCCATTTCTGTTTTAGGAATGGGCCAAAGCATTCGCTGGTCATCCACAGGTTTATCCAGTCCATCGGTGCTTGCTTGTCCCGGGAAAAGCACCAGTCCTTTGCTTTGCGGTTTTCCACGCTTCACACCTTTCCCCCAACGTTTCAAGTCCATCAACCGGTATCCCTCACCTACAAGCTCCCGTTCCCGTTCGTTCATGATTTCATTTAATAAAGCTTCCTGATCGTAGGTTGCATCAGTCCATCCCTCGATTCGCGCTTTTTTTAATGCATTCAAAGCGTCATTACCCTTTTTCACAGCAGCTGCCGTTCCAATCTTTGCATTAGCTTCAGTGGCAATCAGATACATTTCAGCAATTCGGAATGGTTTCGGCTGATTCAAATAGCGTGTTTCGCTTCCTAATGCATTGTAATATTCATTGCCCGGATATTTATTAAAGAAATAGATATCCGCCGCATTACCTGACGATACGGTTAAGTGGTATTTCCCGAAATAAGTCTTTAGCCGGATATCTTTTTCATTGTATAGGTCAATCAGTGTTTGTGTAGGAATATAATCCTTCTTTGTAGTCGGATAACCGATAAAAATAGTCCCCAGAGGTACACCGGCATCGTCGGCACTAGTCATGGCAATCTGCCAGATGGTTTCCGTTCCCTTGTCATTCTTCCATACGCTTTCAAAATCTGTTGCTGTGTTCGATAATGGATATCTGTTCGAATTAACCAGGTCACCTGCATATTTGGCCGCATTTTCATAGTCGTCCATTTGTAGGGCAACACGCGCTTTCAAGGCAGTCACTACATCTACCGTGATATAATTCCCACAATTCTTGGGAGCCGTGTTGACTGTCACGTATGCACCATTAATATACCTGTCATAATCAACAATGCCATTTTTTGCAGTCTCTATACGTTCTTCGGCTTCTTCGAGGTCCTCCAATATCTGTTTGTAAGTATCTTCCAATGAAGATCGTCCCGGATATTGGGTAGCAGAAAGTTTAGGCTCATATTTTACCTGAAGCGGCAGTCCCGGAGTACTTGCTGCGGTAGCTACATCGTAATCGCGGCAAAATAAAGTAGCTAGATAAAAGTAGCAGTATGCTCTTGTAAAATACGCTTCCCCCTCATACACATTAATCTGTTGTCTCTGGGTTTCAGTCAATTCGATTTCCGGATTCTCATCGATCTTACCTACCCCGTCAATAAAGAAGTTGACACGTCCAATAGCGGCATAGTAGTTCGACCAGATTGTTTCTACAGTAGAGTTGGTGCTCTCGAAAGTCCAACGGTGCAACTCACCATATTTATTAGAGAAATCCGCCACTGCATTAAAGGCATCTGCCTGAACTTCCGGAGCTAATACATAGCTTCCTCCTGTCAGTCCTAAATATACGGAATAGATACCGGCACGTGCTTCTTCAAAACCGACTATGGTCGTTAACGCTTCTTCTGTAGGAACAGCATCGTATGGCATTTTATCCATATCACAAGAAGTCACCCCAAGTGTCAGTATAGTCAATGCTATCATAGATATTTTCTTCATATTCACCATTCTTTATGTTTTTAGAAAGTTAGTTCGACTCCGAAAGAATATTGTTTCGTATTGGGATAGTTACCCAATTGGATATTACTGTCTACTTCCGGGTCATATCCTTTATATTTAGTCACTGTGAGTAAATTACGTCCTACAAAGTAGATTCTGGCGTTACTGATTACTCCTGTTTTCTGAATCAGTTTGGCCGGAAGGGTGTACCCGACAGTCAGGTTTTTCATACGCATAAATGAAGCATTTTCCAGTAAATGCGTATCAAACTGCATCGGGGAGTCGGGAGTGGCAATTCTGGTTATATCTCCCGGCTTCTGCCACATGGTAAGCATTTCTACAGTTTGATTGTCCGAACCTGCAAAAGTGGGATTCTCTGTAAAAAAGCGCTCATTATTCAACATATACTGGCCTAGCATAAAAGAGAAGTCGGCACTAACAGAAATCCCTTTCCATCCGAACTGGGTGCCAAAGCCACCGGACCATGGTGCATAGCGTTGTTTGCCGACAAAAACTGCATCTTCTTCGGAGTAACTCTTCGTCAGATTTCCATTTTTATCATACCATGTATTATATCCGTCACGCGGATCGACCCCTGCCCATCTTACATAGTAATATTCTCCCCAAGGTTTGCCAACTTTCATCTTCAAACCGGTATCAGGCAAAGTATATTCATCCAATCCGTTAAACAGTTTAGTTATTTCATTCTTATTATAATTCAGATTCCCGGAGACACTCCATGAGAAATCTCTCGTTTTCAGAATATCCACTCCCAGAGTAATATCGAAACCACGATTACGCATACTTGCTACATTTTCCACACTACTACCATGTCCGGTAGTGTATGACAATGGATAACCCATCAACATATCGTCCGTCTGACGGTTATAAAATTCCAGTTCTACAGAAAAGCGGTCAAACACTCTTGTACTGATGCCTACATTCAGTGTTTTCATGCTTTCCCATGTCAGGTTATCATTTCCGACGGTAGAAGGAGCAATACCCGGTTGTCCGTTATACAGCAAACCGGAACCAACCAATGCCAACGCATTATAGGCGCTGATACCGGAATTACCAGTTGTTCCATAGCTCACTTTCAACTGTAAACTGTTCAACCATGAAACGCTCTGCAGGAAATTCTCTTTTCTCATATCCCACATGGCTCCCAAAGAATAAAAGTTTGCCCACTGGTTGTTTTTGGCAAACAGAGAAGAACCGTCCCGCCGTGCTGCCAAATCGACATAATAGCGATCAGCGAAACTATAACTGATTGTGCCGAAATAAGAATTGAAAACCTTGTCATACATCGAATGTATCGGCACTTCTGACTCTGCTCCAGCTGCCATCAGCATCATTCGTGAGTCTACCATTTTTTTAGAAGTTGCCGAGAAATTTTCATTCTTTGTGATAATGGACTCCTGACCGGCCAACACGGTAAAAAGATGCTTGTCTGACAGACTGAACTTATATTCCGCTGTATTGGTGAAAGTAAATGAATAATAACGTTCGAAAGACTCGGACGCCACCCCTGCCCCTTCAAAGGGGCCTTCCGGATAGGCTTTATGGGAGTTACGATAATCAAAGGCATCTACTGCCTGCGAGGTACGTATATTCAATCCTTTTATTGGGTTTATATTAAAGAAGGTATTGCCATTGATACGTACCGTACTCCGGTCATTCGGTTGAAGTTCTGCCAAGTAATACGGATTATAATATCCCATATCGTCAAAATAGTCCAATCGTTTTCCATAGCCTGTAAAGTTGCCTTCTTCGTCTGTCAATATCTCGTTTATTGTTTGGTCAGGACGATAAATACGGGCAGCATACGCTTTATTATAAACGCTATTAGCTTCCGTTCCGAAAGTTGTCGTGTTATATTTCTGATAGGAAAGGTTCACGTTAATCCCGGCTTTCAGCCAGTCGGTCACCTTTACTTCCACATTACTGCGCAAAGTCTCACGGCGCAATGAGGAATCATCCATAATTCCCTCTGTATCATAATGTCCAAATGAAATATAATAGTTGATACCTTCGGAACCACCGACCACATTTACATCATATTGTTGTGTAGGAGCTGCATCTCCGAAGAAGACATCCGCCCAATCTGTAGATATACCATTATCTATATAGAACTTTTTCCGTTTTTGAAATGTAGTATCGTATGCTTTTCCCGGGTCCAGCATTTCCTGCAGGTTAAGCCATTGTTCGGTATTCATCATCTCTATGTTATCCCCAGTCATTCTCGACCAGCCATATTGCGCATTGATACTAACACGGGCTTTCTGTCCCATTTTTCCTTTCTTGCTAGTCATTATTACTACCCCGTTAGCAGCACGGGAACCATATATAGCTGTTGAGGAAGCATCTTTCAATACGGTCATGCTTTCGATGTCGTTCGGATTTAATGCTGTAAATGCTCCGGATGATATAGGTGAGCCGTCGAGAATAAAAAGAGGTTCTGTATTTGAATTGATCGAGCTGACTCCACGCAATCGCATTACAACACTTCCACTTGGTTCTCCACTGGGAGTAAATACTTGTAAACCGGCAACTTGTCCTTGTAATGCATCTCCGGCATTAGCAACCGGTCTATTGGCTATCTTGCTATTATTAACCGTTGTTACCGAACCGACTACTGACCCTAGTTTCTTTGCTGATCCGTAACCTACCACAACAACTTCATCCATCAGTTGTGTATCAGACTTTAAGATAACTCTAACAGTCGGTTGAACAGAAACCGACTCCGTTTTCATACCGATATAAGAGATTTGTAATATTTTTGCTGAATTTGGCACATTCAATAATGTGAAATGCCCGTCTATGTCTGTTATTGTACCTAAGTTAGTGCCTTTTACAACAATTGAAGCCCCTACAACAGGTTGTTTGTCATCATCGGAAATCACTGTCCCCGTGACTTTCTGCGTTTGAGCTGTTATCAGCCCGATACCTATAAAAAGGTATCCAAATAGCAGCGCTAATTTTTTCTTCATAAATCTCTTTTTAAATTATTAAATAGCCCTAAAACATTTAAACTCACTTTTTACACTTAGATAAGTTCTATCAGAACTTAATTATAATCCATTGTTTTTGTAGTGTTTTTACATCAAATATGTAATTCTGGAAAGAAATGTTGCTTGATTTTACTTTTTCAATCAATTTAGATGACTATTCCATAAAAAAAATATGTCTTTTCGTTGTTTTTTGCAAAAAGAATATATACTTTTGTTCCATTATATAATACCAAACCGGAACTGTTAATAAATACAATCCGAAAAAGAGATATAATTTGTATTTTAAGAACTATATATTTATTTTAATAAGAATAGAATATGAAAAAGCACTAAGTTCTGATAGAACTTAGTGCTTTTTCGTTTTAAGGAGCTATTATTAGCCATTTTACTTGGATTTCCTTCCTATTCTACTTTTCAGTTACATTATAATTATATTTTAAATCTCCCTCAAACATAAAATAAAATCAGAAATATAAAAGAGGCTCATTTAAACTATGTTAAATAGACTTCATCTAAAATTTCTTCATATATGACACTCTGTATATTTCTTTATATAGATAAAAACAAGTAAATATACAATAGTACTATTTATTTACATCAAAAACAAACAAGTTATTTCATGATTTCAAAATTTCGAGAGATTTATTCTAGCTTTATCTCTTGATTTTAAGGAGCACCTCGTTGCATTAAAACCAACGAGGTGTTTCTCGGTGTGCAACGGGTCGTTCCTTTTAAAGGAACGACCCGTTGGTTTAAAACCAAAATCCACTTATGTAACTATCTGAAAAGCAAAGCATTACAAAAGCGTCCTCCCGGCCTTTCTTTTTAAGTAAAATTTTCAACAAAAGAAAACGGATACCAATATCAAACACGGTACTCCACTGATAAATATTTTACAAATCAAATCTAAAAACAATGGTTACAGTTACTTTTCAGATCAAGCCCTATCTAGCGGCTTACATGTACATGCGCTACAAAAATCACCTCGACGTACCTCCAGACCGCTCTTCTTCCTCACTTTCCGCGATCCATCTTCTCGACACCCAGCCCATCTACCACTTTCTCCACCAGCTATCCATTCCCCACCCTCCCAACGCCTCATGGCACGAAACCGGAAATATTACCTTCACCCTCCCCCATCCCAGAAACGGCAAAAATCCAAATGTATATAATTATATAGGTCATAACAGTGCACTTATCATTGAAAAAGCAATGGAAGTAGAAATGAGGGCCGAACTTTATGAATTTCTAC
The DNA here is from genome assembly GCF_000157055.1 of Bacteroides sp. 2_2_4. Taxonomy (NCBI): domain Bacteria; kingdom Pseudomonadati; phylum Bacteroidota; class Bacteroidia; order Bacteroidales; family Bacteroidaceae; genus Bacteroides; species Bacteroides sp. 2_2_4. The sequence goes on from NZ_EQ973359.1 coordinate 188,466, forward strand.
TGGAAAATAAATACTGCCACGGCATCATGTTCAAAAAATCAATGGAAACTTTTGTCGAACATTATAATATGGTAGGGTTAGTGGAAGAAGAAAGTTTGATGAGGGCGTTTCAGAGGTGGAGGAAGATGATGAAGGAGGAGAAAAATAGGTGATTTTTTTATAGGGTGTCACATAAAATGAGACACCTTTTATGTAGCTATTGAAAATGCTTCAACAATTGGATACACAAACGAAATACTATCCCGCAATGAGTCTATTTGATTATCAATATTCACACTATATTGCGATTTTACAGCAAAAATATATTTTCCCAAAGCAGAAAGCCTAAATCACATTTTATTATGATTTTAAATATTGTATCATATATTAGATACGGGTAAAATTATAATCAATATGATTAATGCTATAACAATACGTATAATAGAAGAAAGTAGTGAAGAATGAAATAGTAATATCAAAAGAATTCTTACCTTTACAGCAATAAACAATTCAAAATAAAATTATGGCACTTTACAAATATAATACTTCAGGCGTCTTTTCTGAAATAAAGGAAAAACCTTTTAAATTGGAAAGAGATATTCAACGTATGTTTGAAACTAATATGTCCGAAATCATGGGACTTGAAATGATAAAGTCCGAATTTACGATTAAAGACCGCCGTATTGATACGCTTGCCTTTGATCCTCAATCGAAGGCTTTTGTTATCATTGAATATAAAAGGGAAAGAAACTCTAGTGTCATAGATCAAGGGTTTACTTACCTAAGCCTAATGCTGCAAAATCAGGCTGATTTTATTCTGGAATATAATGAAACACAAGCAGGGAACTTGAAACGGAATGATGTGGACTGGTCGCAGACAAAAGTCGTTTTTGTTTCACAAGGATTCACGCCTAACCAACGAGAGGCCGTCAACTTCAAAGATTTATCCATTGAGTTATGGGAAGTGAAGCGCTATGAGAATGATAGTGTATTCATCACCCCTATTCGTAAAAGTCACGCATCGGCAAGTATTAAAACTGTGATGCAGAATAGTCCGGAATTTAAAGAAGTAACAGAGAAAATTAAAGAGTATTCGGAGGAAAATTTATTAAAAGGAAAATCTGACGATGTAGTAGAATTATACGAGAGTTATAAGAATGCAATTCTTAATTTGAATACAGAAATTGAAGTTAAACCACAAAAGTGGTATATTTCATTCAAAAAAGCCAACAGCCACATTTGTGCACTTGAAATCCAGAAAAATGGAATAAAGCTTACTATAAATGTAGCTAAAGGACATTTAGAAGATAGTAAGCAATTAACAAGGGATATTTCAACTGTCGGACATTTTGGTAATGGAGATTATGAACTCAAGATCTCGGATACTAAATATTTAGAATATATCATGAGCCTTGTGAAGCAAGCGATTAAATAAATATGGCTAATTATTGTAACACAAAAGATTGTATTGATAAATTCAATCTTCACAAAAAGAATGAGATTTCCAGCCCATATACACGGGAATTAGAGTTTAAAGAACTTACCAATTCTCAAGAAAAGGTCGTTTTGGAAACAAAAAATTTGCAAGATTTATTTTCTTCCAATTTGGTTATTCCCGATTATCAGCGAACCTATTGCTGGGAAGATAAAAATGTTACAGACTTTTGGGATAATTTACTTGAAATGCCTCACAACAGTGACTATCATTTAGGTTCTATCATATTACAAAGAAGAACTGTGAATGATTGCACTCTTTACAACATAATTGATGGACAACAACGCCTTGTCACTTTAACGCTTATTATGCGCGAATTAGGATATACAGGGCAGATGCCTTTGCTTAAACAAAAATTCATATCAAAAGATGCGCGTCTCCATGTAGCCAATAACAAAGCACTGATTAGAATTCTCAATCAGAGGAATACAGACATAGCCATGTTGGAACGTCTGTCCCATCACTTGATTTTCTCTGTACTTATTCTTAATGACAGCAATCTTGATCTGGCATATACATTCTTCTCAAATCAGAATTCAAAGGGTGTATCGCTTTCAGACTATGATTTGCTAAAAGCGCACCATCTACGCTATCTAAACATTGAGGATCAGGCAGAACACCTTGCTATGCGGTGGAATGATCTCTCATTAGAATATGACAACAATGGAGATTCTTATCTTACCCATACTTTGGGAGTACATCTTTTCAGATTAAGAAAATGGATGCGAAAACATAATGTGGAGGAATTTCAGCCACGAAAGGTAAAGGAAGAGTTTTCGGCTGCCCGCGTTATGTCCAGTATTCCTGCTTTTGGAGAGAAATTCTATTTCTATGAGAAAATCCAAGGTGGTTCACATTTCTTCGCATACACTTCTATTTTTGTAGATAAATACAAGGAGTTTATCCGTACCAAACAAATACAGCTACTAAGGAATCATCTTCAATGGGAGTCTCATTGGAAATATGCTGATATTATAGAAAGCCTCATGTTCGGTTATTTTATAAAATTCGGACATCAATATTTATCTGAAGCGTTGTTCTGTATTGCCGGAATCATGGCGCAGCATAGATATAGTGCCACGCGCGCTATCTTTTATAAGATTCGTGAATTCGCAAAAGATTCAGAAATTATAATGATGATAGATCAGGCATCTTCACCCACATTCTTTCTTGCCGAGGCCATTCCTTATATCAGGATTAGTGGATTGGAGCAAGAAGGTAACATCAAAGAGCGATTCTATAGATGTTTAAGACGTATCTTCTGTGAGCTGAATGATTTTTCGGATAAAACAATAATCGAAAAGAGAAACAATGAATATGGAGAATAAATATACGCCGGAACTTATTGCTACAAGCCAGTTTAAGTTTTCGATCCCGCTTTACCAACGTTTATTTGCGTGGAAAAAGAAAGAGGTTACCAAACTTCTTTTTGATCTTAAGGAGCATTTTGCAAAGATGCCTGCCGATGAACCATATTATCTCGGTATGCTTACTTGTATTGATATGAAAAATCATTATGACTTAATTGACGGTCAGCAACGATTTACTGTCATGACTCTTTTTGCCATCATTTTTAAGGAATATGATGATAAATGGTCCGGTTTCTTAATGGATGGTAATCGCCTTAATTTCATAGCGAGAAGCGATGATAAGGCATATATAAAGAGCAAGATCAATGGTTATCCGACTAAAACGTATGTCAATAAGAATATGGAAGAGGGACTCGCCGCTATAACTGGTTTCTTAGAATCCAATTTTAATACTCAGGAGGAACGGATTGAGTTTGTGCAACAAGTTTTCACACGATTGACATTTTTCTTTTCTTACTTGCCATCAAGCTATCTTGCAGATACCACTTCGCTGAATAAATATTTTGAAGCAATGAATGCACAAGGAAAAGGACTAGAACAGCATGAGATTCTTAAAGTGCAACTGATGCGGGGAGAAAAAGAACAGGATTACTTGACGCATATTTGGAATCTGACCTCCATGATGGATCATCCTATCATTGCGAAGGAAGAAGACCAGGACGAGGCTTGTTACCGTCAATTTTATGAAGAAGCTATAAGTCTCTGCCGTCAGAAACGATTTCATGAAGTTTTAGAAAAGTGCAGATATACGTCTCTCGATGACGAGGAGGAGTATTCTATAGATGTGATCCAACCTGAAAAAATAGAGTTTAAACAGAATAGCTATGAAGATGGCGAAAACAGTATTATATCATTTCCGGAGTTTCTTCTTTTGGTACTTGATGTATGTACTGGCGGTGAGCAACCAGCCAGTCATTATCAGCCGGATAAACTGATAGAGAAGTTTGATGCTCTGAAAACGTACTTCACTGCAGGGGAATTTTACGAGAAAATGCTTTATTACCGACTACTGCTTGATTATTATACGATTAGAAGAGATATCAAGGATGGGCAAGGTAATTACAGTTTAATCCTGAAAGGTCCAAAGGATGATAGTGATAAATTAAAGCAATACCAATCGATGCTTTACGTTTCAACGGAGGCTTTCTACAATTGGCTCAAACCTTATTTGAGAAAATTAGAGCAAGATGAACTCCACTCCTGTGCAGAGATGCTCGCATTCCTTAAAAAAGAAGATAATGAACGTCACAGCATATTACCTGCCAGAAAAGATCTTTCATATAAAGCATCCGGTAACATTAGGTACTGGTTTTGGCGTTTAGACTATTACCTTTGGGAACAACGCAGCACTTTCTTCAATGAAGAAGAACAGAAGATTGTAGAGCACTATGTGTTTCGGAGAAATCGTTCTATTGAACATCTGCATCCTCAAGACGAATCGCACAATGAAGAATGGGAGGAAGAAGCTGTACATTCATTTGGCAATCTTGCCATGATTTCTCAAAGTTTCAATTCACAACAAAGTAATGACCATATACAAATAAAGTTTGCCCGAATCCATGAGCAAATCAGCAACAAATCACTGCAAAGCATTAAGATGTTTTTAATGTGTAAACTCGCTGACTTTAACTATCAAAATTGGACAATGAAATTGGCTAAAGAACACGAAAATGAAATGATTGAATTTTTAGAACGGTCTTTCTATATATCAGATTGAATCGTATATTGTTATATAACACATTATTTTAGTCTAAGTTCAAATACTTGATAGGTTTCCTTTAATTAGCAAAGCTATATGTTCTTCTCTATCTAATATTTACAATGAATATAGTACATATTTTAGTTTATATCATTTAAACTGAAAATATGTACTATATATTCTTTTACCCTATAATACTTTTAATGTAATCCGTAGGACATACATGATAGAAGTCTTTGAACTTCTTTCCAAAATATTTAGCATCACAATATCCCAGCATTCCTGCAATTTCCGAAACAGTGTACTGTTGGGAGGCTAGCAGTTTAAGCGCCCTGTCCATTTTGAACGAATAGATATAATTTTCCGGAGGATTCCCGGTTATCTCTCGTATCCTGCTATAAAAAGCAGTACGGCTCATTCCTATATCGATACTTAATTTATCTATTGTATATTTATCAGTAGAGAGGTTCTTTTCCAGGATTTTATTGACTTTATCCATAAATATCTGATCCGTATTTTCTGTTTCCATTTCTTCTTTGGTGGGGACCATTGGAAAAACAGCATCCGACAAAAACAATTTGACCCGTTCACGCAAGACCATGCGGTTTTCTACAAGCATACGTATGTTTGCCCTTAGCCTGCAAATGCTTTCTGTTCGTAATTCCAGACGATCCGCCCCACTTCCTAAATGAGACAAATAACTTTCGTTATCAAAGGCCCTTATCAAAAGAACAACCGGTATATACCCTATCATTTTATCTGTTTTGATCCGGAAACTAAGTGCATCTCCATTTGTTCCGTTTACATTATCGTCAATAATGATAGCATCAGGATTTTGGCGGACTACTGTATCCTTCAGCAAATCAGGATCTTTCAAAACTGAAATCTGAAAATACCGCGATAAAGCTTTCCTTAAATAATTCCTGAATGCCCCGTCCGCCATTACCAATAAGATATGGGATGTATCTTTTGTTTTAGCATTCGGGGTATCATCTTTATCACTTTCAGAAGATTTTTTAGCCTTATTCTTCGTATTTGTTGAAGAATGTTTGATAGCCGAACATTCCTGATTCCGGCAATGACAATCTGTTGGAATGACAATTTGGAAAGCAAATGATTTGCCATGTCTATATCCGTTTATTTTTCCACCATGCAGGCGAATGATTTTTCTTACAGTCCACAAATCACTATACCCATATATAGGAAATATGACCGGAATAAAAGGAAACATTTTCCCTACTCTTTTGTCTGCTATCTCACAATTAGTAATCTGCAACTGCCAGGAATCTGTTGTATGTGTTATATTGATTGATATGCAACAACCTAAATCGGAACCCAAAATTAGTTTGCTTATAAGATGTTGAAGCGCTGCCGTCATTATGTTCTCATTGATCCTGCAACTGACGCAATCCGAACATTCGCTGACAGTCAGTTGTATACGGCGCGAATCAGCATAGGGACGACATTGATTAACAATAGAAGTAATATAAGAAGAGAGTTCCAAATTTACTGTTGATGTCTTAGGAAGTATTTTTTTGTTTACCTTATTGAGGGTTACAATATTCTGATTGCAATATATAATGCATTCGGTATATCCCAATGCCTCTTCTACCTGTTGGGAAAACGATTCGGGAAGATTACCGGTTTTAAGTTCTTCCAATTGATTTCGTAACAGTATCAACGGGGTATGCGTAGTATGGAGCATGTTCATGGCTATCTTAAGTTTTTCATGTGACAACAACTGGACATTATACTCTACCGCAAGATACGCAAACAAAACAATAAATAGCCCAATGCCGAAACTCTCTACAGGAACTGCATAACCAAGCAATGATAAATCAGGCAAAATTACGCCAATAGCTTGTTTACTGTTTACTAAATTGGCTCCACTATCTATAGAAAGTAAAGCGCGAAAGTTTAATAATAAACTCAGGTAACAATCATTCATACTTATATAGGATTTGATTAATACTTACATTTTCATCAAAACACGTTTGATGATCTTTTAACGTGTCTAAATCCGGCACAAGTATAAAGTTTTCAACGTCCACATATGAGGTGGATTCTAACAAAAACAATGGGTGTTTTCTATCAAAAGTGGTAACAATATCGTTTGTTACCGAAATATCAAGGGATAGATTCTAAAATCATCATTTCATTTGGCAAAACACAGTAATTGTAAAATATTTTATCGCAAAACAATACAACCACACGAGCATATAGTTCCACTTAATCATTAGAATAATGAAATAAGTAGAATTATAAAGCCACGTATATAATTTGAAAATAATAGACTTCTGATAAGTACTGTCAGATCATAGTTTACAGGAATACCTCATCATAAGACGGAATAATCTTTGCATCGTAAACGTGAGTGGCCGCAAATACATCGTCTTTCTTTATCAACAGCCAGTCTTTATCCTGATCATCCATATTGGTATGTATAAGGACAAATAGCCCTTTGAGTTTATGCCCGTGTAACTTGAATTCAAGTATTCCATTTTTAATGGCAGCGGAAATGTTACGATTATTACCAACGTAAGCATAGGTTCCACTATCCCATATTTCCACCGTACCTGCTCCATAGTTACCTTCCGGTATAACTCCTTCAAAGTGCGCATAACTCAAGGGGTGGTCTTCTACTTCTATGGCCAACCTCTTATCTTTTGGATTCATGGAAGGTCCTTTAGGCACCACCCAACTTTTTAATACTCCATCCACTTCCAAACGAAAATCGAAATGAAAATGACTGGCATCATGCTTCTGAACAACAAAAACAGGCATTCGATTGGGAGTTTCCACCGTATTCGCCATCGGTTCCGGTGTTTTACCGAATTGCCTTTTTGCCCGGTACTCTTTGAGGTTGATCATAGAGGCTTCAACCGCCTGCTTTTCTACCATTTTGATGTTTTTTCCTTCATCGGGAGAATTCTTTGCCATAATCTGTATTTTTTAGGTGAATAAAAAAACGAATGATTCAATGTGACAACAATCAGTATATCTGTTTGTTTGTCGAAATTCATCTATTTTAATGGCTTTATAACTGCATTTAAGTTTGCTAACTTATTTTTATTCTTCTCCCTTTCTTACTGCCTGCATAGTGGGTACAAAAATCCCTTTCAATCGTCCTTTTATAAAAGTATAAAAGCAATTGGAAGGAAATGAATAAAAAGAGATTAATCGGATATCTGTTCGTCACGATGTCTGTTGGTTGTATTCAGGCGCAGGAACAGAAGTCTTCTGTACCCGAATACAAGCTATGGTACGACTGTCCCGCACAGGTATGGACCGAGGCATTACCCCTTGGGAATGGTCGTTTGGGGGCCATGGTATATGGAACACCAGGCACAGAACAAATACAACTAAACGAAGAAAGCATTTGGGCGGGACGTCCCAATAATAACGCCAATCCGGATGCACTGGAATATATTCCGAAAGTGCGTGAGCTGGTCTTTGCCGGAAAATATCTTGAAGCACAGACACTGGCCACAGAGAAGGTGATGGCAAAGACTAATTCAGGAATGCCATACCAAAGTTTTGGTGACCTGCGAATCGCTTTTCCCGGTCATACACGTTATTCCAATTATTACAGGGAATTAAGTCTGGATTCCGCACGTGCAATCGTACGTTATGAAGTAGACGGAGTGCAGTATCAACGCGAAACGATCACCTCATTCACCGATCAGGTAGTAATGGTACGACTGACCGCCAATCGTCCCGGACAAATTACTTTCAATGCACAACTCACTTCCCCTCACCAGGATGTTATGATCGCTTCTGAAGAGGGAAACTGTGTGACACTCTCGGGAGTCTCTTCCTTGCATGAGGGGCTCAAAGGGAAAGTAGAATTTCAAGGCAGATTGACTGCTAAAAATAAAGGTGGGAAAATAGCTTGTGCCGATGGTGTCCTTTCCGTTGAAGGAGCTGACGAAGCGGTTATCTATGTATCCATTGCAACTAATTTCAACAACTATCAAGACATCACCGGTAATCAGACAGAACGGGCAAAGAATTATTTGGCGAAAGCAATGGTTCATCCGTTCATTGAATCGAAGAAGAATCATGTTGATTTTTACCGACAATATCTGACACGCGTTTCTCTTGATTTGGGACGAGACCAATATGCGAATGTAACCACCGATAAGCGTGTGGAGAATTTCAAAAACACCAATGACACACATCTGGTTGCCACCTATTTTCAATTCGGACGTTATTTGTTGATCTGTTCTTCCCAACCGGGAGGACAACCCGCCAATTTACAAGGAATTTGGAATGACAAATTATTCCCTTCCTGGGATAGCAAATATACTTGTAACATCAATTTGGAAATGAATTACTGGCCTTCGGAAGTAACGAATCTAAGTGAACTGAATGAACCGTTATTCCGTCTGATAAAAGAAGTGAGTGACACAGGTAAAGAGACGGCTAAGATTATGTATGGAGCCAACGGATGGGTGTTGCATCATAACACGGATATATGGCGTATTACAGGAGCAGTTGACAAAGCTCCTTCGGGTATGTGGCCCAGTGGTGGCGCATGGCTTTGCCGACATCTTTGGGAGCGTTATCTATACACCGGAGATGTGGAATTCCTGCGTTCTGTCTATCCGATACTGAAAGAGTCCGGACGTTTCTTTGATGAAATTATGGTGAAAGACCCCGTACACAACTGGCTGGTAGTCTGCCCCAGTAATTCACCGGAGAATGTACATTCGGGAAGTAACGGGAAAGCTACTACAGCTGCCGGATGCACCATGGACAACCAATTGATTTTCGATCTTTGGACAGCAATTATATCTGCTTCTCAAATACTGGATACAGATCAGGAGTTTGCCTCTCATCTGACACAACATCTCAAAGAAATGGCTCCCATGCAGGTGGGACATTGGGGGCAATTACAAGAGTGGATGTTCGACTGGGATGATCCGAAGGACGTACACCGTCACATTTCTCATTTGTACGGACTCTTCCCCAGCAATCAGATTTCCCCTTACCGTACTCCTGAATTATTTGATGCAGCACGTACTTCTCTGATTCACCGTGGCGACCCGTCGACCGGGTGGAGCATGGGATGGAAAGTTTGCCTTTGGGCACGCCTGCTTGATGGTGACCACGCCTACAAGCTGATAACTGACCAGCTGACTCTCGTACGCAATGAAAAGAAAAAAGGAGGCACCTACCCTAACCTGTTCGATGCGCATCCGCCATTTCAAATTGATGGAAACTTTGGTTGTGCCGCAGGCATTGCAGAGATGTTGATGCAAAGCTACGACGGTTTTATATATTTGCTTCCCGCACTGCCTACCGTTTGGAAAGCAGGTTCTATCAAAGGAATCATTGCCCGTGGAGGTTTCGAACTTGATTTGAGTTGGAAAAACGGGAAAGTCAGCCGGCTGGTTGTCAAATCTCATAAGGGAGGAAATTGTCGTTTACGTTCGCTCAACCCATTAACCGGGAATGGCTTGAAGCGTGCCAAAGGTGAAAATCCGAACCCTCTTTATGCAGTCCCCACCATTCCGGAGCCATTGATTAACGAAAAGGCCAACTTGAACAAAGTGGAAATTGCAGAGACATACCTCTATGACCTACCTACCAAAGCAGGAAAAGAATATGTATTGATTGAAAAATAATAACTCGACCGATATGAACAAAAACTTATTGAAACTGATTGTCGCCTGTGGAACTGCTTGTTTCCTAGCTTGCGCAGCACCTCAAAAAACAGAAACGGAAAAATGGAGTGAACGCATGGCACGCTCCGAAATGAAACGTTTCCCCGAACCCTGGATGATTGAAAAAGCTAAAAAACCACGCTGGGGATATACCCACGGATTAGTAGTGAAATCCATGTTGGAAGAATGGAAACATACCGGGGACAGCGTATATTATGAGTATGCCAAGATATATGCAGATAGTCTGATCGATGCTGACGGACATATCAAAACCATGAAATATCTTTCATTCAATATTGATAATGTCAACGGTGGAAAGATTCTTTTCGATCTTTACGCACAGACTGGAGACGAACGCTACAAAATAGCCATGGATACTTTGCGCAAGCAAATGGCAGAGCAACCCCGTACCAGTGAGGGAGGATTCTGGCATAAATTGAGATATCCTCATCAAATGTGGCTGGACGGAATTTTTATGGCTTCTCCTTATCTGGTTCAATATGGGGCTACTTTTAATGAACCCGCTTTATTTGACGAAGCAACAAAACAGATTCTTTTGATAAATAGCAAGACTTATGATCCTGCAACAGGGCTTTTTTATCACGGATGGGATGAAAGTCGCGAACAGAAATGGTCAAATCCTGAAACAGGTTGCTCTCCTAATTTTTGGAGTCGCAGTATCGGATGGTATGGAGCTGCTATTGTAGATGTACTGGACTTCCTGCCACAGGAAACAGCCGGACGCGACAGCATTATACAAATTCTGCAGGGATTGGCAAAAGCGATTGTGAAATACCAAGATCCTTCATCCGGAACCTGGTATCAGGTAACCGATCAGGGAGCACGTGAAGGTAATTATTTGGAATCATCTGCCACTGCCCTGTTTATCTATACGCTTGCCAAAGCTATCAATAAAGGATATATTGGCAACGAATATATCGAACCGACACAAAAAGCCTTTGACGGAATGGTAAAGACATTTACCCGTTTGGAAGAGGATGGCAGCTATACAATTACCAATTGCTGTGCTGTTGCAGGATTGGGCGGAGATTCAAAAAGATATCGTGACGGCTCATTTGAGTATTATATCAGTGAACCGATTATAGAAAATGATCCGAAATCGGTAGGTTCATTCATCTTGGCTGCTATTGAGTATGAGAAAATGACTAAAAAATAAACTAAAAACGATAAAATACAATGAGAAAATTCAAGATTATTCCCCTTTTGTTGCTGCTATTGACAATGGCAACTTCGGCTGCAGCACAGAAGAAAACACAAAAGACGTATATCCCCTGGGACAACGGCAAACTCATAGTTTCCGAAGAGGGACGTTACCTGAAACACGAAAACGGTGCTCCTTTCTTTTGGTTAGGAGAAACCGGTTGGCTATTGCCCGAACGCTTGAACCGGGATGAAGCCGAATATTACCTGGAACAATGCAAACGTCGCGGATACAACGTGATTCAGGTTCAAACGTTGAACAATGTTCCGTCTATGAATATCTACGGACAATATTCGATGATTGACGGATACAACTTCAAAAACATCAATCAAAAAGGCGTATACGGTTATTGGGATCACATGGATTACATCATCCGTACAGCAGCAAAGAAGGGACAATATATCGGCATGGTCTGCATTTGGGGAAGCCCGGTGAACCGGGGCGAGATGACTGTAGAACAGGCAAAAGCATACGGCAAGTTTTTGGCAGAGCGTTATAAGGACGAACCGAATATTATCTGGTTTATTGGTGGAGATATCCGTGGCGACGTGAAAACTGCTGAATGGGAAGCTTTGGCAACCTCTATCAAAGCTATCGACAAAAATCACCTGATGACATTCCATCCACGTGGAAGAACAACTTCCGCAACTTGGTTCAATAATGCTCCTTGGTTGGATTTCAACATGTTTCAAAGCGGACATCGTCGCTATGGACAACGTTTCGGAGATGGTGACTACCCTATCGAAGAAAATACGGAAGAGGATAACTGGCGTTTTGTAGAACGCAGCCTGGCCATGAAACCCATGAAGCCTGTGATTGACGGTGAACCGATCTATGAAGAAATACCTCATGGTCTGCACGATGAAAACGAACTGTTGTGGAAGGATTATGACGTACGTCGTTATGCTTATTGGTCTGTATTTGCAGGTTCTTTCGGACATACTTACGGTCATAATTCCATCATGCAATTTATCAAACCGGGTGTAGGTGGTGCTTATGGTGCAAAGAAGCCTTGGTATGATGCTTTGAATGATCCGGGCTACAATCAGATGAAGTATCTGAAAAACCTGATGTTGACTTTCCCGTTCTTTGAACGCATACCCGATCAGTCTATCATCACAGGACAGAATGGAGAACGTTATGACCGCGCTATCGCTACACGTGGAAATGATTATCTGATGGTATACAACTATACCGGACGTCCGATGGAAGTTGATTTCAGCAAGATTAGCGGCGCAAAAAAGAATGCCTGGTGGTACACCACGAAAGATGGTAAACTGGAATACATCGGAGAATTTGATAACGGAGTGCACAAATTCCAGCACGACAGTGGTTATTGCAGTGGAAACGATCATATTCTGATTGTAGTGGATAGTAGTAAGAACTATGTGGAGAAGGCCTGGACAGAATTACCAAATGCACAACAAAAATGGGCTAAATAATTTTGTATTATTAGGCACAGATTACACGGATTTTACGGTTTTCAGAATGACAGATAGGTAAAACAACAGCGTTAATCCGTGCAATCCGTGCCTAATTTTATTATATAAACGAATTATGAAAACATACTTATGAATAAAAGAATAGTATCATTTTTCTTTCTTCTGCTCTTTGCAGGTTCACTATACGCAGCCATAGGTATCACTGACCTGCGAACGGAGCAGTTGAAAAATCCGGCAGGTATCGATGTACGCCAACCCCGATTGAGCTGGCGCATCGAATCGGATGAACAGAATGTGATACAAACTGCGTATCACATTCTTGTCGCATCTTCCCCGGAGCTATTGGAACAAGGAAAAGGAGATATTTGGGATTCAGGAAAGATTGAATCTGACGCTTCTCAATGGATCACTTATCAGGGAAAAACATTAAAATGTAATGCCCCCTACTATTGGAAAGTGAAAATAGACACCAACAAAGGTGCAACAAATTGGAGTGCTCCGGCTTTCTGGACCACCGGACTATTTAATGAAGCAGATTGGCAAGGGCAATGGATCGGCTTGGACAGGGCCGCTCCCGGAGATAGCGAAACACAATGGAGCCGTTTGGCAGCCCGTTATCTCCGTAAAGAATTTGCAGTAAAGAAAGATGTGAAACGTGCCACAGTACATATCGCCGGAATGGGATTGTACGAGTTGTTTATCAACGGACAACGCATCGGCAATCAAGTACTGGCACCTGCTCCTACCGACTACCGGAAAACAATTCTGTACAACACATACGATGTTACTTCACTGCTTCAAACAGAAAATGCTATTGGAGTAACTCTTGGAAATGGTCGCTTCTATACGATGCGTCAGAACTATAAACCGTATAAGATACCGACTTTCGGTTATCCTAAACTCCGGTTGAATCTGATTGTGGAATATGCAGACGGCAGCAAAGAAACGATTGCTACAAACACTTCATGGAAATTGACTACTGAAGGTCCTATCCGTAGCAATAATGAATATGATGGCGAAGAATATGATGCCCGTAAAGAGCTAGGAGCCTGGACTCAAACCGGATATGATGACAAAAACTGGATGCCGGCCCAACGTGTCAGTATTCCTTCAGGAACATTGCGCGCACAAATGATGCCGGGCATGAAAGTTACAGAAACCCTGAAGCCCGTTTCTATTAAAAAGCTTGGTAACAAATATATCCTGGATATCGGTCAGAATATGGCGGGCTGGGTACGTTTCCGGATAAAAGGACAGGCTGGCGATAGCATCCGTCTCCGTTTTGCAGAAAGTCTGCAAGACAATGGCGAACTTTATACAAGAAACTTCAGGGATGCCCGTTCTACAGATGTATATGTTGTCAGCGGACGCGAAACAAAAGATGCTACCTGGGCACCTCGTTTTATTTATCATGGATTCCGTTATGTAGAAGTCAGCGGTTATCCGAATGCGAAGGCAGAAGATTTCGTTGCCGAAGTAGTAGAAGATGAAATGGAGCATATCGGTACTTTCAACTGTTCTGACGAAACTCTGAATAAGATTATCCGTAATGCATTTTGGGGAATCCGGAGCAACTATAAAGGGATGCCGGTTGACTGTCCGCAACGGAATGAACGCCAACCATGGTTGGGTGACCGTACCATGGGCTGTTGGGGAGAAAGCATGCTTTTCGATAATTACGCCATGTATACCAAATGGACGCGTGACATCCGTGAAGCACAACGGGAAGACGGCTGTATTCCTGATGTAGCCCCAGCATACTGGAACTACTACTCGGACAATGTGACTTGGCCTGCCGCTTTACCAATGGCCTGCGACATGCTTTTCACAAACTTTGGAGATAAACGTCCGATCGAAGAGAATTATCCGGCTATCAAGAAGTGGGTATCTCATATCCGGGAATACTACATGACAGAAGATTTTATCATCACCAAAGATAAATATGGTGACTGGTGCGTTCCGCCCGAATCACTGGAGTTAATTCATAGTAAGGACCCTTCCCGCAAGACTGACGGAGCTTTGATTGCAACGGCTTATTATCTGAAGGTATTACAACTGATGCACCGCTTTGCAAGCTTGCAAGGGTTGAAAGCTGACGCAGAAGAATGGGAAGATTTGGAACATCGCATGAAAGACGCATTCAATGCCCGTTTTCTTCACGTAAAGGAAGGTACCTCTCCCGTACCGGGACATACCTTATATCCGGATAGTATTTTCTATGGTAACAACACAGTTACTGCCAATATCTTGCCACTTGCTTTTGGTCTAGTGCCAAAGAACTACATCAATGAAGTAGCTAAAAATGCCGTAACTTCCATTATTACAACCAACAAGGGACATATAAGTACCGGAGTAATCGGTGTACAATGGCTATTGCGTGAATTGAGCCGTCGCGGTCATGCCAATGTAGCTTATCTACTGGCTACCAATAAAACATATCCTTCCTGGGGATATATGGTTGAAAAAGGTGCTACCACTATTTGGGAGTTATGGAACGGTGATACGGCAAATCCTGAAATGAATAGCGGTAATCACGTGATGCTTTTAGGTGACTTATTGCCTTGGTGCTTCAATAACTTGGCAGGTATCCGTGCGGACCGCTGGAAGTCCGGTTACAAGCATATCGTCTTCCAGCCGGCTTTTGAAATTCAGGAGTTGAGTAACGTGGATGCATCGTACATGAGTATCTACGGAAAAATAACCAGCCGATGGACAAAGACTCCCACACATTTGGAATGGGATATCGAACTTCCCGCCAATACGACGGGGGAAGTACATCTTCCGGATGGACGGAAAGAAAAAATCGGTTCGGGAAAATATCATTTCAGTGTAGACATTCCCACCCGGAATACGGCTATTCTGACTGATGAATTTCTGTATGGAAACGCTTCTTTCCCCGAATGTCACGGAGCTACGATAGTAGAGCTGAAAAATGGTGATCTCGTAGCCTCTTTCTTCGGAGGAACCAAAGAGCGCAATCCGGATTGTTGCATCTGGGTATGTCGTAAACCTAAAGGCTCTAAAGAATGGACCACCCCCAAACTTGCTGCCGATGGTGTGTTTTCACTCAAAGACCCACAAGCAGTATTAGCCGGAATCGATTCAACCTGTACCCCGGTGAAAGATGCAAAAGGAACACTTATTGCCCGCAGAAAAGCTTGCTGGAACCCGGTTCTTTTCCAGATTCCCGGAGGTGACCTGATTCTGTTTTATAAAATAGGTTTGAAAGTGAGCGACTGGACAGGATGGCTTGTCCGTTCACGCGACGGAGGAAAAACCTGGAGCAAACGCGAAGCGCTTCCAAAAGGTTTTCTTGGACCTATTAAGAATAAACCGGAATATATCAATGGGCGTATCATCTGCCCTTCCAGTACGGAAGGAAGTAACGGATGGCGTGTCCATTTCGAGATTTCCGATGATAAAGGCAAGACCTGGAAGATGGTCGGACCACTGGATGCCGAGTTATCTGTCCCCACCCAAAATCGTAAAAAGGGAGGTGTGAATGTGGATGATCAGGAAGGCGGAGAAGCGATCAAAGGGGAAGGAACCAAACCTATTTATGCAATACAACCCAGTATTCTGAAGCATAAGGATGGAAGATTACAGATACTCTGCCGTACACGTAACGCACAGGTAGCAACTGCGTGGAGCAGTGATAATGGTGACACATGGAGTAAAGTTACGTTGCTGGATGTCCCGAATAATAATTCCGGTACGGATGCCGTGACAATGAAAGACGGTAGACATATCCTTATCTACAATAATTTCTCTACATTGCCCGGAACTCCGAAAGGTCCGCGTACTCCGCTCTGTGTGGCCGTTTCAGAAGATGGTATCAATTGGCAGCCTGTTCTTACATTAGAAGATAGTCCGATCAGCCAATACTCTTACCCTAGCATTATTCAGGGGAAAGACGGGAAGCTGCATGCCATTTATACATGGCGCCGTCAACGAATTAAATATGCAGAGATAGATCCGACGAAGTTTTAAATATTGAACGATTATCTGAATGAAATCGACCGCTCCTTTGCCCGTAAAAGAGCGGTCGATTCTTGTATTTATCCATTTTATACTTTACATTTGCCAATAAATAAAAAATAACGATGGCAGATAATTACATAGAGAGACAACAGGAACAATACGAAGCCCGAAAAGCTGCTTGGAAACAAGCACAAAAATATGGTAAGAAGAAACTAACAGCAGTACGTCCGGCTGAATCGAAGTCTCACACTTCAACGGTTTCAAAACCGGAGGACTCAAAAAGAAGAGTATTTATAACAGGCGGAGCGGAAGGAATAGGCAAAGCAATAGTAGAAGCTTTTTGCCTGGCTGGAAATCAAGTTGCCTTTTGTGATATAAACGAAACATCGGGACAGGAGACTGCGAAGGCAACCGGGGCTATGTTCCATAAGGTCGACGTAAGTGATAAAAACGCACTTGAAAGTTGTATGCAAACCATTCTTGCCGAATGGAACGATATTGATATTATTGTCAACAACGTCGGTATCAGCAAATTTTCTTCTATCACAGAGACAAGTGTAGAGGATTTCGACAAAATTCTTTCTATTAACCTGCGTCCTGTATTCATCACTTCCCGGCTGCTTGCCATCCATCGTAAAAAGCAGCCCTCTCCCAACCCATACGGCCGAATTATAAATATCTGCTCTACACGTTATCTAATGAGTGAACCGGGAAGTGAAGGTTATGCAGCTTCGAAAGGTGGTATCTATTCTTTGACTCATGCATTGGCTTTGTCTTTATCTGGATGGAATATCACAGTAAACTCGATTGCTCCGGGATGGATACAGACTCATGATTATGATCAGCTCCAACCGGAAGACCATTCACAACATCCTTCACGCCGGGTAGGCAAACTGGAAGATATTGCCCGCATGTGCCTGTTTCTCTGCGAGGAAAACAATGATTTCATCAATGGAGAAAACATCACTATTGACGGGGGAATGACGAAAAAGATGATTTATATTGAATAAAAATCTATCACTTTAATGAATACTATCGTATTTGTTAAGGTCTTTTGGGCACGATAACAAATACGATAGTATCCACTATTTATTGCATTAATATTCTTCGAGCAACTTCCACTCCAGTTTTCACTATCGAAGCAGCATGATGGAACTCCAACATATCATACGTATCGCCGGAAATTTGAATTAAGATATCCGGCTGACAACGTTCTATCTGATAACGGGTGATTTGCTGCATCATCATCCTGGAAGATTCTGTCAACAGATTATAAGGAGATACTTTCTTTTTCTTTCCGGTATCAATGGGTGCATTCACATCGACAGCTATCAGAATGTCTCCTTCAGTGCGTTGCACATGACTCAATGGAAGAGGATTCAGAATACCTCCATCAATCAATACCATACCGTCTTTTCTTAATGGGCGGAAAAGCATAGGGATAGAAATAGACGCACGGATAGCTTCATGTAAGCTCCCTCTGTCAAACCTGACTTCCTGATCGCGGACAATATCCGTAGCCATCGCTACATAAGGGACAGGCAGGTCTTCAATATTCATGTCCGGAATAATTTGTTTCAGTTCTTTAATAAAACGGTCACCTTTCACTAATCCATCCCGGCTTAAGGTAAGATCCGCCAATTCCCACATCTTGCGTTTGTCCCAACTATACAGCCATTCTTTACATTCTTCCATTTTTCCTGAAGCATACATTGCTCCCACCATTGCTCCCATGGAACTTCCTGCAATGGAAGTAATCTCAAAGTTGTGACGAAGTAATTCTTCAATTACTCCTATATGTGCTATTCCACGTGCTCCACCCATGGAAAGGACTAATGCTACTTTTTGCTTATCCATATCATATACATTTCTGTTAGCCATCTACAAAATAACACATTTTCTGCGAAAAAGATGTTTAGTAATCGTGAAGAAATAAATTATAGCAGTGTTTTAGGGGAACTAAAGCATAGCTTTAGATATGATAAAGCTATACTTTGTCAGTTGCAAAGCATAGCTCTATTATATTCTTCTATTATCCCGGAGATTTTCCGGTTATGTAGGAGGTTAAGGGTTTACCCTCATTTATTTCTTTCCTTGAGCCTTCTTTTCTGCGTTTCGCTTATTCACGTAATCTTTGAACATCTGCCGCCAGTTGCGACCATGCTCATTGAAATACTGTTCGCATTTGGTTTTATAAATTTCGAAGATAGCAGAAATCTGCTTCATATTCTTGTAGTCAATAGCCTGTTCGCGAGCCAGTTTCAACTGTTCCAGAACAAAAGTCGTTTCCTCCTCCGTCATATTGGGCACGATGGCCTGATAACCTTTCAAGGTAAAAGCAACTTTACCTACCGTGTATTTATCCAGGATTTGTTCAATCTGTTCTTCCGTCAATACTCTGTGTAAATCTTTCATTAGCCTTTCATGCACTTCTTTCGGCATAGCAGAATCTGCAATCATTTCACGGTCGAGCTTGGAAAGCGGTTTGCCTGTCAGAGGATTGATACCCTCGGGGATTGTTGTATAAGGGTGCTCATTGTGCCAGTCACGCACTTTACGAAGATGATTATAAATGGCAGTTACTGCAAAACCTGCTTTTTTATCATCGTTCAACTCTAAAGAAGCTACCCAGTCGATGGCTTTCTTTTCGAGAGAAGCATCTGATTTTAAATTAGCAAAAGCCTTCTTGTCAAAAGAAGCAGCTACCTTGTCAAAAGAACGGATGGCGCCTTCAGGAAGCAAAGCTCCTTTTTCACCAAAACTATACATAGCGGATTCCGGTTCAATGGTGACCTTGCTTTCATCCAACATCTTTTTATCCAATTTGAATACTTCTGCGAAGAAGTCATAAACAGCATTCCGCTTATTCGGGCCAAAGTCATGTTTCTCTTTGGGAAGATGTACATTCGTTACTTTATCTTTTGCCTGGTAGAATCCGTAAATTCGTTGCAGATAAGGAAATTCAAGAGTAGGAACACTGGCCGTCCAGTCGCCGCCATCCGATACGATCAGTTGTGGACGAGGAGCAAAAGTAGCGGCTAATTCCGCATTACAGGTTCCTCCTGCAGATAGTTGAATAGGCATTCCGCTTTCGCAGGGACAACCACCGTCGAAGTGAGAAGCCAGGCTCACCACCGGAGCTGAAGCGGTGAAACGATCATCTAATACGCTCAACAATACAGTATGGGTACCTCCACCCGAACCGCCATTCGTACCGATACGGCTGGTATCAATGTCCTTACGGGAAGCAAGCATGTAGTCAAGAATCAGTAAGCCGTTCATTGCCTGAATAGTGTGCGCCGCACTACTACGGTGTGCCGCACTGCCCACTTGCAAAGCCGACTCTCCCCATCCGAACAAATCATAGTCTACACAAACAGCTCCCATACGTGCTAAAGTTCCCATACGTTGTTGTTGGTCTTCCCGATAACGTCCGCCACCAAAATGTCCGTTAGGGCAGATTATCAACGCATGTTTTCCTTTCGATTGGGGCGTATAGATAGAACCGCAAACGTATAACCCGGGAAGTGTTTCAAGCGCGAAATTCTGCACGGTATAGCCATCAAACTTACGTATCTTTGAAAGAATAGGTTTGGATTTGACACATTGAGCCAACAAAGGATCGATACCTAAACGCTGACGTACCTCTTTTTTCAGAGAATCGGCACGAAGTTGAAAGGACTGTTGGTCTGTATAGAGTGTATTCAGATAAGCCAGCATCTTCTCTCCGTCTGCATCTGTACGACGTGGATACTCGTATGCTTTCAGCTTATACATATTTCCTTTCTGCTTAACAAATTTATAATCGAAAGGTGCCAATACATTCGTCAAGGATTCTTCCACGGAATAAGGACGAATACGGAAATCGGCATAAGGCAGCACTTTTCCCACCGTATCAATGTCATATTTCAAACGGACTCCGAAACGGTTCTGTATATCCGTCAGTACTTCATTCAAGGGACGGGCAAATTCTGTCTCGTATGTTTGCGTCTGGGCTTCGGCCGAAAGAGATGCGGCAAGAAGCATAGTAAAAAGGATTCGTTTCATTTATTTTTAATTTATGTAAGTTGTTTTTTCACCACAGATTACACAGATTTTCACAGATTTATTATTCTTATAATTTAGTCGAATTAAAAATCTGTGTTAATCTGTAGTATCTGTTGTGTGCTTTTAATTACTTCACCATTGACGATTACGTCATCCATCGTGATACGTTCACAATTTTCGAAGATACATTTCTGTTTCCCTCCCTGAATATGAATATCACGCAAAACGATGTCAGATATCGGCGCTTCTTCCAAGCCCACTATTTTGATCGGAGTCTTTACGTTTGTCACAGTCATTCCGCTGATATGTACGTTACGGAATATCGGAGTGCGTTCACTCTTAGGTTCGGCAGGCATTTTACTGTATTTCAAATTCAATACGACAGCTTCCTGTTTAATGTTGCTCATTACGACGTTGCTGACACGAATATCTTCAACGACTCCTCCCCTTCCACGGGTTGACTTAATACGAATTCCACGATCTGTTCCGTCAAACACGCAATTGGAAATAGTAACTTTACGCACACTCCCACTCATCTCGCTGCCGATAACAACACCTCCATGACCGGAAAGCATGGTACAGTTGGTGATAGTGATATTCTCGCAAGGTACTCCCAAACGACGGGCCTGCGCATCTCTTCCCGACTTGATTGTGATGCAATCGTCTCCTACTGATATATGGCAGTCGCTGATATGTACGTTGCGGCAGGATTCCGGATTCACTCCGTCCGTATTTGGTGAGGGCGCATTATCTATGGTGATCCCCTTTATGGTTACATTGTCGCAAAACTCCGGATTGACCGTCCAGAAGGGAGAATTTATGATTTTCACTCCTTCAATCTTTACTTTCTTACAACGAACGGGCTGAATGAACGGAGGACGGAAAAAGCGACGTTGCAATGTATTTACATAATCCTTGTTCGTTTCAGCATAAATTGCTGTCGTATCATTTGCTGCATCCCACATTGGCTGATATTTATTCACATCACGCATGCCATTGTCTTTCAAATCAATCATGACACGAAAGAACTCCATCCACCATTTCTTTCCTTGTCCGTCCAAAGTTCCTTCTCCTTTGATCGTAATATTCTCGGCATCTACCGCATAAATCAAAGGCTGGAAACTTTTCATCATCACTCCTTCATGACGAACCTCGACAAAAGGAAGATAGTCATCAAAGTTATCGGAAAAGAGCAAGGTAGCTCCGGCTTCCAACTCCAGTGTAATATTACTTTTCAGATGGATACTCCCCGTCAGGTAAGTTCCGGCAGGAAAGAAAAGAGTACCTCCGCCACCACGGTTCAGACGGTCAATCGTTGAATTGATTAGCTTTGTATTAAGAGTCTTGCCATTTGCTTTTGCACCGGCCTTCAGCATATCTACACGCTCGGCACGAAGAACTGTGGTTGCACAGAAGCAAAGAAAGACAAAAAGAGTTGTTCGTAAATTCATAATCGATATTATTAAAGTATATTTCATCGTTTCCTTCTAAAAAATCATGCTAATAGAATCTTTTTTTCTTCCCAATGTTTGAAGACAATCATTGAGATGTTTTTTTCAAACATGCTACATGATTAAAATAAAGATGCTGCATGATTTTTTATACGAATACATTGTTTTTTAATTCTACAAATATATACAAAAAGGTTCTTTTATTTTGCACAAACCAATTGATATGTTCCGCTCTGTATTTCTTTCGGTTCTTTTCCGCCCGGGAGATAAACAACAGCGGTAGTATTCACCGGAACAGACACGTTTAAAGTGAAAGTCCCATTCTCACAAGTCCAGTCCACATTAATGGTACCGTATAAAGTTTCATACGACGCTTTGACATATTTCAAATCTCCCACAGGTTGGGGAGCGATGATGAATTTCTGATAACCTTGTTTTAGAGTGGTAGAAGGACGAATACCGACCAGTGAATTAAAGAACCATTCATCAATCTGTCCCATCATAAAGTGATTCCAGGAAGAACCTTGACGGGGGTCCCATTGCTCGGTCAAAGTTGTAGCGCCGAATTTTAACTGGAAACCATATCCGGGAGCTTCTTCATGATTGAACATTTTATAAATAAGTTCATGTTCTCCATTACGCGCCAATGTCTGAATCAGATAACGGTTTCCCACATCACCGGTAGTCAAACGGTTGCCATGTGCTTCCACATCTTTTATCAGATTCGCGAATACTTTCTCATTCAAATCTGCATCCGGTCGGTAGTTATCTTGTTCATCTGCATCCTGCGTCATTTGGAGGAACAACGGAAGCGCATTACTGCATTGGCTTCCTGTACCATATTGTGCCGTATCTTTATGAAAAAAACATTTATTAAATGCAACCATTATATCCTGTGCCAACGAAGTGTAATAATGAATGTCAAAGTCATTACCTACCATTTTCGCAGCTTGTACCAAATACATGACTGTCATGTAATAATGCGCAGTAGCCACCAAAGGAACGGGTGTATTCCGTGAGAATCCCGCACGAAAATCTCCGTAATCATACCAGTCTCCCAATCCGAAAGAAAGAATACCTTTATCTGCACGAGTCTTGAGATAATCCACGTAACGACGCATATTCGGATAATATTTCTTAATCAATGAATCGTCTCCATAAGTCTCATAGTACATAAAAGGGAAAATAACCAAAGAACCACCCCACTCCGGAGATTCGGCAAAAGCATCCATACCCGGACCTTCAAAAATCACGTATTCCGGAGCAGTTGTCGGCATGGCCCCGTTGGAATGTTGTGCATCTGCCATATTTTGCATAATCTGCGGAGCGTATGCTGTCAAATCATAGTTATACAACAAACCCGGACCATTCAGATGTACCTGTTCCAGCCACCCAAGTTTCTCACGATGCGGACAATCCGTAAACACAGATTGCATATTGCTGCGAACCGCTTTCTCGATCAATCGATGGGCAGCATTAAATATCCGGTTGGATGATTCGAAAGTGGAAACTTTTCTAGCTGAATTATAGACGAAACAGGATTGAATATTCTTTAATACAGGCAATTTCTGCGGATTCTTCTGTCCTTTTAAGACAGCCCCCTCTACCTGAATATATCTAAAACCATAATAAGAGAAACGAGGGTGCCAGGTTTCATCGCCTTCCCCTTTCAGAGTGTATTCGTAATAGTGTTGACGCCCTGTCTGACGCTGATTGCAAGCACCTTCCTCTGTCAATGCTTCGGCTACAATCAAAGTCACTTTCTGACCACGTTTGCCACGTACTGTTATTTCCGGAAAGCCAGCCAGATTCTGTCCTATATCCAACACAAAAGCAGAAGGATCGACTGTTCTCTTAGTTGATACAGAAGCTGATGCAACTTGGTCCGCATTTAGTTTGGTTACCTTTTGAATATCATACCGTTCCATGATTTTCACCGGAGCCGCCATCTGTGGACGAAGTATTCCTTTAGGAGCTTCCTGTATGACTACCGGACGCCAATGACTGTCATCAAAGCCAATCTGATTCCATCCTTTCTGTTCACGACGCGCATCATAATCTTCTCCTCCATATATGCAATTGAAGGTTACCGGACTAAAATCATATTTCCAATTATTATCGGAATGAACCGTCGTACATGTTCCATCTTCGTAGTTAATAACCAGCTCAAATAAAAGTGTGGGAGGACCAAAGCTGATCTGTAATTTGCGATAACGCCCCCCCTGCACATTATAGAATCCATTCCCCAATAAGATTCCTACGACATTTTCACCACGCCGCAATTGTTCCGTCACATCGTATGTGTTATAGTAAACAGTTTTATCATAATCACTCCACAATGGGGCAAACTCACTGTTACCCACCTTTTTGCCATTCAAAGAAAACTCATAGAATCCCAGACCACAAACGTATGCGGTTGCCTCCACTATTTTCTTGCCCGGTTTACGGTTTGCACCCCCTTCTTTCGCATCTCCTACCTGAAATGTTCTTCTCAAACAAATACTTTTCTTTGCCAAAGTGTCCACTGCTTCCCAAGCAGCTTTCACTTCCGGTTTCTTCAGCTCTCCACCGTGGAACTTACGCCCTTCCGGTAAATGAGCATTTTGTCGGGTAATAGCTCCAATCCACTGCCCCGAAGATAACCTTTCGGGTACTGCCCGGAATTTCGCTTCACTACTCCACTCGGAAGGTGTATCTGTTTCATCCCAAACACGAACGCGCCAACTATAATTAAATGAGTTATCAGGACGTATATCTGCCCCCTTTGTAGAAACTAACTGGCTCTGCGAAGAATAAACCTTCCCACTATTCCAAACGGAACGCCCTGTAAAAGCTTCCCGAATATCAATCTCATAGGCCGATTGTCGTGTCCCATTTTCCGGCGATTCCATCACCCAGCCCAAACGGGGTGAACCTTCGACCACTACCAGTCCCTCCTGCATCTCACAGGTAAGACGACTGATGGTTATATTCTTTGCCTGTACAAAACAAGACAAACAAATTAGCAATGAAAGAAGAATCTTTTTGAATTTCATTTTTCAAGTATCTTTTATTTGTTCGATAAATGAG
>NZ_EQ973359.1:214122-288711 GCF_000157055.1 Bacteroides sp. 2_2_4
ACCCTTTCAGGGCACTCCGCAAAATTATCATTTAAGTGCATTTTCACAAACGATTTTTGTCAATGTATTCGCCTGCCCTACTTCCTTACCATCTACAAAAATGCGCAATCCTTTTCCGCAATGATAGCGATCACCATTCTTATCCCAAAGAATCGTCAGATTATGACCATGATATAATACATTATCCAGGCAGAACCAATCCCACTTGTCAGCAGGAATTAAGGGGTTCACTTCAATCGTATTATCCAAACGCGGACGAAGCCCGATCAATCCTGTAATTATCAGGTCGTTGAAAGTGGAATGGTTATAATAACGGCTACGTTCCTGATCTCCTTTCAGCCAATAACCGGTCACCTCATCCAAATATTCACCAATATAGGGACGACCACGATGATACTGTGATTCCACATACAATTCCATCTGACGGAAATATACACTGTCAGACAATACAGTCTGCGGATAATTATTCATAAAGTTAGCCATTGCTGTCAATGTCTGTGCGGAAGCAAACGGCCAGATAGCACCGTCCCATTCACATTTGCCTACTCCACGTGTACGGAACTCCGGATGACGACGTTCTGCAGTTGTCAATCCATAAGGAGCAGAGAAGCCTTTTTCATCCATAATTTCTTTCCAGGCAATTTCATACTTTTGGGTGGTATCCGGCAGGTTGAAATACCAAGGAATATATCCGATTGCTTCACGCACATTCGCGGAAGAGTCCGTACGCATCGTCTCAAAAAACTGATGACGTGTATTCCACAATTCATTTTCTACCAGATTTTTCAAAGTATCCGCTCTCATGCCATATTTCATAGCCATCCCCTCATCACCGGAAAGGATTCCCATACATGAAAGTGCTTTGGCATTGCCATACATATAACTATTAATTGTCGGCCGGGCATATTTCTTCTTCCGCCCGCCACTGATTGATTCTTCCATACCATCCTGTACGTCACCCTGCCAATACAATCCGTTCTTCAAACGGTTTGTACGTTCCCAACGCTGATATTCGGTTTCCAGATCTTTCTTCATATCCAGCAGATAGTCCTTATCACCATCTACCATGTAACGAGCCAAAACAGCATCTGCGTTCCATGAGCTGAACTTATCCATTTTCTTCATCGGACCGCCATCATTGCCACGATACCATGTATGAATAATCTGATCCAAATATTTCGGATCACGCAACCAACGGCTTTCATAAATGTGATGTCCAATTGCACAGGCAATCAAATTATATTTATCTGAATAAGAACGCTGAACGAGAAACTCGGTCATGCCATAGCCAACAGGAGTCTCCTTGATATGCTTACGCAATGACCACCAACGATAATAATACATTTCTTCAAAGTTATGTTGCGGACACTCGAACAAAGGAATATTTTCCTCCATCCATTCCGAAGCCTTTGCATTGGGAATTGCCTGAACAATATTTTCGTCTTCCATACCGTTGAAATAGTCTGCATAATGACTGAAGTCAGCATACTTTAAAAAAGACAGAAGACGCATCTTTATCTGCAGAAGATGTTTTCACATTGGCAATGCCATATTCAGCCAATGGATCTTGCGCACCTGCATTCGGCAGATCATAAGTCTGGTCGGCAGGAGTATCTACAGTCGGGAATGTACGAGGTACGCCAGTACGGAATACGATTCGCTCCACAGCAGCCACGGGCGCATAGAACATACGCAGCCCTACTCTCTTGCCATCTACATATACTTGAATATTACGATCAACAGTAGAAAGGACTGCTTCTACATGATAAACCTTTCCTGCTTCATATTTCATCATATTTGCAAACCGGGAGCCGCCTTTCAATCGGAAAATGCCATCATCAGTAAGTTCCATACGAGAACAGGCTATTCCATTCTCATCCAGAAATTCAATCTGGAGTGTGCCTTTATTATTCTGGCCGGCTTTCAAATCAAATGATACTTTCAATTCTTTAGAAGCCGGAATTTTACGTTCCACTTTGGCATAATCAAACGGATCTTTATCCTGCAACTTCAACCATTGATCCTCCAAAGAAACAGGAGCCCAAACCGGAGAATAAATATTCCAGTCAGTCAGTTCCGCAATTGATTTATTTTTAGAGAAATCATCATCCGCATGTGCTGAAGCATTTATTTCCACCGGGACAGGAATACGGGAAATCCACATATCTTCCTTGTTCACACTGTAAGAAACCCACAAATCACCATCGGCAGGTACCCCATTGCCTTCCTGAATACCACGTGGATATTGAGGACCGTATGATTTATAATTTCCTCCATAACGCATGGGAGTGATTTCACCATGCACCAGATTCAATGTTGTATATTCCAATCCATCTTTACTCAAAGATATAGCCAGCGGCCAACGAAATTCCGACGGATTATATACAGTAGCGTATGTACCATCACTTAAACGCTGTCCCCAAATTTTCGCGTTGCTATTAACGAAACCTTTTGCACGAAGCACAGGCTCTGCCCAAGTATGTCCGCCATCCTCACTGATAGAGGTAAGCGCATGTTTCCAAAGACTGGCAATACGTCCATCCGGCAATGTATAACAATTGAATGCTTTGTATCCTTTCTTCAGCGGGAGAATAGGATCTTCACGGTCGGCTTCTTCCACCCACTGCATCATATACAGCGGATTGTCAAGAATTTCCTGGCAAGCCTTCACAAACTCACGATCCTTGCTTTTCTTAAAATACGGATAATCAGTATTCTTTTCATTAAATCCATGATTATAATAAATGAAATAGATCGGTCCGTAAGAACCGTCTTTCTTTATTTCACGAACCACCCGGCCAATACCGTTTCCATCATTGGGATCATCTTTTTTATCCAAAGCAACTCCATAATTTCCCATTGTAATCAGCTTGCCGGATTTAGAAACATAGAATCCGACACGCTGGTGCATAATGGCAATCAGATCTTTGGCCTGCACACCCGGACGAGACTCTTTGGTGTATCCATCGGGAACTTGATAAGGAGGAAACACAATTTCCGGATTTGTCCAGCGATATCCATCCTTCGATGTCATCAGAAAAGTCTGTGAAGGCGGTACGTGTTCGTCAGAAGGATCTGCCAGGTATTGATAGAAAAACTGTCCATTCCAATAAGCCAGCATCGGCTGATGATTATACGTCCATCCATTGCCGTTCGAAGCATCGGGATGTTCACGATTGGCACGTACCAACTGAATGTTATGTACTCCGACTACCGGAGACAGTTGTCCGTCGTGACAAGCAGGGTTCGATAATTCTTTTCCTGTATAATGAATTCTATCTTGTGCAAAGGCTGTAGTAGTCAACCAACCGGCAGCCAGTACAAAAAGAATTTTAGCAGAGTTGTTCATGATTTATTCTGATTTAAAATTGTTTCCGGGTTTATTTCTTTTCTTCCAGCAATGTTTTTACGACTGATTCCGGAGCCGTAAATATGGTTCCATGCTTATGCCCTACAGGGATGCTTACCTCTTCTGTTACATCTGTAAAGTTCCGGAAATCCTTCGTACGCATAGCGCCATATATTTTTTTCTTATATACATCAAAATAGATTAGATAATCGTCTCCCACTTTCTCTACAGACGGTCCTTCTACAAAGGATTCAGTGAAAGGTTGGGATGCGGGCGAATAAGGACCGGTCATAGAATCGGAAAAAGCGATTTTCAGATTACGTTCCGGTCGGGTGTTATCCTT
The DNA here is from genome assembly GCF_000157055.1 of Bacteroides sp. 2_2_4. NCBI lineage: Bacteria > Pseudomonadati > Bacteroidota > Bacteroidia > Bacteroidales > Bacteroidaceae > Bacteroides > Bacteroides sp. 2_2_4. The sequence goes on from NZ_EQ973359.1 coordinate 217,815, forward strand.
GAGTACCATTACATAGTCATTCTTTGCCCGTTTCACGATAACGGCATCAATGGTACTGAATCCCGGATCATACAAAAGTTTTGCTTTCGAGACGGTTTTAAAATCTTTTGTAGTGATATAGTATAAACGATGATTATTATTCTCTTCTTCTATCCCCTTTTCGAAACGCCCGGGAACACAGGAAGCCCATACGACCATAAACTGATCGTTCTCGTCGTCATAGAAAATTTCCGGAGCCCATACATTAATAGTAGTCGGTTCGTCTGCCATTACAGGAATCATCTGTTGTTCCGACCAATGGATCAGATCTTTGGAATGTGCGTAGCCAAATCCTAAATCACCTTTCCAACTTGTAGTCCAGACCAAATGGTAGGTTCCATCCGGAGTACGTACCATCGAGGGATCCCGCATGAGCTGGTGCTGTCCCAGTTCCGGCTTTAGCCAAACTCCCGGAATACTGTCCCAGTGAATTCCGTCCTCACTATATAAGTATCTCAACCCCTCATCAGCCGGTTCATGAAACGAAGTGAACATGTAGTAGTCTTTGTTCCCCCCACAAGAAGCCAGAAACAGAAGACTTATTGCGGCTAATGTATTTCTTAACTTTTTCATTTCTATATTCTATATTTGTATCTTTTATACAGAGGAGACGATGGAAAGCGCCGTTTGTACTCAAATATACTAGAAGAATCAATAGATTCAAAATTTATATACGATAAAAGGGCGACTCTCCGAGCCACCCTTTCCACCATCAAACAAACTAACCATTTACAATGGGAAAGAATTTCACTTCTTTTTATAGTATCTTATTTTTTAATTATATAGAACCTCCACGGGCTTTTATACGTTTATACCATTCCTCTCGTTCTTTCTTCAGGTCATATCCACGTTTAGCCAGATAGTTGTTGATACGTCCTTTGTATTTTCCGAAAGCAGCATGTTTCTTATTCGAATTTTCTGCATCCAACGCAAATTCACGTGCCTCTATCAACCAAGCATAGATTTGAGCTTTTTCTTCTTCTTTCAAAGTAGGGATCATGTCCAGATGTGAGTCATAAGTCACTTTTACTACTCCATAAGTCATGCCATCCTTAACGGCTTCTATTTGCTTTTCATCAAGAAAGAGGGATAAATTGGCAGGAAAAGCGAAATGTGAACGATATAGCGCCGCATCTTTTTCATTTTCCGCAGCTTTCAAAGCTTCATTTTTAGCCTCACCAGTCAACCCGGATTCTTTTACTTTCTTGACTTTCGCATCCCGTACCTCATAAATATCATTTAATTCGAAGTAACGATTGGCTATGACATTGCGAACATCTTCGGCTGTTTTCGCATCTGTAAGCCCGAGTTTATCAACGATCTTTTGTGATCGGCTGACAATAGACTTTACATATTCAGGATCACGATTCTCTTTATTTAAGTCGACTGCCTGTGCAGACATCCAACCGGAAATAAAAAGCAATGATAGTATCAGTATCTTTTTCATAATTACATTAATTTTCCTTTTTCAGCCAATGTATCGTAGTTGTTCTTCATATCTCTCCAATCTACTTTATGCTTTGTACTAATACCGTTGATATATTTTTCAATATTAGTATATCCGTCACCAGTACAGTCCTTATTGGCATCACTCGGGTCATTCGGATTTAATCCGTTAGCAATTTCCCATTCGTCTGGCATACCATCTTTGTCTGTATCAACATAAGGAGTACCTTTGTATTCAGGATAACCACCCATCTGGCGAACATCAGTAATAATACCCTGCTTATAAGAATCTTTCGGCAAACGACGATACTTGAACTGTCCGTCTTCTCCCATTGACTTAGGAGACAAACCTGTCAAGTCACCATAAGCGTCTTTAGGAAGTTTCTTTTCATAATAAGGAATACCTGTTCTTACTTCTTCAATCACACGTTCGTCAACAATATCACGACAAGGAATATTCGCACCTACATGTTTCAATACATAGTCATAAGCATCTTTAGCTCCCATGATATTGATATACGGCATTTCGAACGGCTGGTAGCTACGCATGTATTCAGTATATCCGTCAGTGTTTGGTTGAGTTTCAATCTGAATACCGCCATTCCAGTTATCTTTAGTTATTTCAGGATAGCCTTCCATTATATTTCCGTCGGCATATACTCGCCCATATTCTTTATGATCCAGCTTACTACGTCCTGCTTCCGGTTTCAAGATACGATGTCCTACATTGGAATCCTTAGGAGTAGCAGGTCCCGGTTTATAGTAGTTGTTAATCATATTGAACATCGCGGTATAATCACCACCATCGGAAGAACGGTGCACCCAATTGAATACTACATTATTAACGAAATTGAATATGCCATTCCAACCGATAGAAGGATTACGTCCGGAGTTACTAGCCCAGAGGTTACGGGCAAATGCACAGTTCTCACCACCTAACGTGCTACCAAACGCATGATTGTATGTATCCAACGCTTTTGCCGAGATAGTATTTTGAATAGTTACGTTTACAGTAGGAAGTTTCAAGTCTTTGCTTTCATATTGTCCTTCACTCGGGTCGTACATGTGGCGATAGAAAGAAATGTTTTCATCCAATCCCCATGTACAGGAGCAGTGGTCGATCATTATATTACCAACAGGGTTACCTCCGAAAGAGTCATCACGATGCCATACTTTCGTTTCTCCACGACGGAAACGCATATGACGTACAACCACATCATGTGTATCTACCCAAAATGATTCTCCAGCAATACAAACACCGTCTCCCGGAGCTGTTTGTCCGGCAATAGTTACGTAAGGAGCACGGACGATAATCGGAGATTCCAGACGGATGATACCAGCAACATTAAAAACGATAATACGTGCACCACCAGTTTCACATGCTTCACGGAAAGAACCCGGTCCACGATCATTCAGATTTGTGACAGTTATCACTTTACCTCCACGACCACCGAAACTGTACATACCACCACCTTCAGCACCTGGGAATGAAGGGATATCAGCCTGTGGCAAATCGTACGGACGACCAGCCCAAGGAATATATGGACGTCCTTCTCTAGCTTCTTTTTGTACTATCGGCAACGCTTTTGCCCATGCTTCATCAGAGCGTTTCCGCTCTTCAGTCATCATTTTTGTATAGTTTTCTTTGGCTTCGCCAGATATTTGTGGGTATTGCGCCCATGCAACGGTCGGAGTCAACATTGTTGCAGCAAAAACTGCTAAAAGTACCTGTTTCTTCTTCATTTTTATTTGGTTTTGTGAAGTTGTTAATTCAAAAATACAATAATAAGACGAAAGAAGAAAAGATTTGTAATCAGTGATGATGATCTTTTATCAAATGCGGGGGAGAGAAACGACTTTCCAGTCTCCAATGGTCCGTGTAGTACTATCGAGAATCACTTTGCTGAAAAGTGTCTTTTTCTGCCGGTCATTTCTCTATCGGAAGAAAAAACGACGAAGGAAGGAATGTGTCACACACGAAATCCGAATAACCGGAATAGCTTGGTGTAAAAGAAAAGAGGGAATCTTAAGATTCCCTCTTTTCACATTTTCTCTTCTATTGACTGCCGTCAGAGAGCCGGATCGGGAGCTTCGCCACTGTCGCTGCCACCGGAAGGAGGAGTTACTCCACCGCCTTCATCAGGAGCGGGAGCTTCACCTTCACCAGGCGTTATCGTTCCGTTGCCTCCGGAAGGCTTTGAGGGAGCCGTAATACCTTTACGACGATTATAAGCAGCTTTTGTTTCGGCTATGACTTGGTTGAGAGCAGTAAGAAACGCTGAAGCTTCCGTTATGGAGGGAGTCAGTATATTGACAGCGGTTATGTGCATCACCAAGTCATCGTAGAGTGAATCAAGCTGCGCACGCACAGTCTTTGAGTCCGCAACCGATTCTGCTGTACGAGTAACGGAACGGGCGTCTGTCAGTGCCGAATAGTTTTTATTGGCGGTTTCGAGTGCCGTTAATATGGCATCCAAATTGAGTGCCGTAACGGCGGTTTTCACGGCTTCCTTGCGGAAATCAAGCAGTAGTCCGCTGATGGCTGCCGTTTCCTCCATATTGCGCATGCGTGCCAGTCCGGTATAAGGGCGCACCGTGATTTCCAAGGTATTATATGCATCTCGTTGCGCTGCCAACGGTGAGTTTTTGGCCGCACGGACAGTAGCCAACAAATAACTGACATACGAATCGCGTTCGGCATCCAGTTTCAGTAAATCCTTTGTTTCGGCGTTGGCCGTGGAACGGTTCACTAGGTCTTCCATTTGTACCAACTTCGGCTTGATGCTGTTCACGATGTTTGTTACTGTCAGTTTGGAAATACTTCCTGCGGTGAGGAGTGTCAGCACACGATTCATGAAATTGGTGTACTCAGTGTTGTTCAGTTGTGACAGTGTGATACCGTCTGCTTTTTGATAACTTCCCATAATTTTTTCTTTCGGGATTCATACTTGTTCTATCTATCTCTGAAAAATTCGAAGTCCGGACAAGCCCGCGAAATGGTTGCTGTAAATTCGTGGACGTTTTGCATACCTGTGAAAGCATTTTTTAAAATTTGCAGGCGTTTTTCAAGCTTGCAAAAGCGATTTAAAAAGTTTTCCGGCATTTTACAAGCTTGGGAAAGCGTTTCTGGAAGTTTGCAGGCATTCAGCAGGCTTGGGGAAGCGTTTTGAGAAGTTTGCGAAGGCAAAGATAACTAAAATCAGCTGATTTAACGAACAAAAATTCACCAATTCCTGCCGTCTTCTCAAAGAAAAGAGGGAGGAACCGGTGAATTTCTATGGTTTTCGATGCCGAAGCATCCTGTGATTCATCTCCGATGTAATTATCCCTGCACCGAAATGCAAGGTTCTTATCGAAGGAAGTTGAGTTTTTTATTCAGCCAGCGGGTCAAAAGTACCGTTTGCGCCACCGTTGTTGTAATCTCCCCAGCCGATGGTTTGCAGCAATGTACTATTATTACCCTGGATACCTTGATGGAAACCAAGGATATAATACCTTGGAAGGAACGCGATATACAATGGAGAATGGCTATCATCATAAGAATCGCCTTTCTTTGTCTTACGGGTCAAATAATTTGAATAAAATTCTTTCAGCCTATCCTGTTCGCTGGCAAGATCCTTTCTCAAATCCATTGCAGCCGGACGGGTAATTCCAGCTTTTACTAACGGATCGTCGTCAACATTTGTTCCACCAATGCCACCGTTTACAGTTGTACGGAATTCAAAATTCTCGCGACGTTGTCCGTTGAGTGGCTTAAAACCAAGATATGTACATGTGTTTCCACCCCAGCCAGTCAGTTTCCAAGTAGCAGGCGCACCTTCAGGAAGTTCTATGCCGCCATCAAACAACATCCAGCGACGCATATCATCGAAACGTTTTCCTTCGTATGCCAATTCAATTTGACGTTCATACATGATAGCTGCCATACATTTAGCTTGGTCACCGTCCAAACCTGCTTCCAATCCATAATTATTTTCAGCTTTATAACCAACACGAGCACGGATTTTTTGTAATTGATCAACGGCAACTCCCATCTCACCCGCATTACATGCTGCTTCTGCATAATTAAGTAATACTTCCGCATATCTAATCTCCATATACGGCGCGGCAGAACGTGTGAATCCCCCGGACTTTTCATCATAGACATAACGGGCAATAGCATTCACATCTCTGTCATCAGAGCGTTTACGTACATAAAAACCTTTTACATCATTAAGGAGACCATCAGCGCCATAGGTCACACTGCTATTGGCTTCAATATCATCTACATAAGCTGCATCCGTATACCAGGTATAGTTCCAAAGTTCATAATCAGGACCATTGTGCGGGTATCGGTTCCCTTGTGTCGTAGGATTACCGACAAACGACCAACGAACTCCCGGGAAAGCGAATGTACGATAGAAGCGCGGATCACGATCGACGAAAGGAAATTCGCGATAATAAGGTATATCTGATTTAGTTAACGTATTGTATGTTTCACAAGTTGCAGGTATCTTGCCGTCAGACATAGGAAACATATCTACCAACATGGCGGAAGGTGTTTTGCCACCTCCTCCTCTAGCATTGTACGGCCGGATGCCATTTTCCCATGTATTATTCTTACGATAATCAGGAACTCCTTCCGTCAGCGTGTTGTGTAGCGTTACAAATACAGCTTCTTGACTCGGCACTTCAGTAAAAAGATTAGCCCAACCGGAAGCGTTCACACCGGGATTACTTTCATTAGCCAAGCCATATCCGGCAGCTGTCAGCACGTCAATAGATCTTTTTATATCATTGTAAGCCTGTGTCCAACGAGACAAATCATTGGAGCGATTAAATAACGGACTGGCATATAGTACACGTACTCGACCCAACAAAGCCACTGCTGTACCGGAAGTAACACGACCGTAATTATCACCAGACATCCATTGTCCGGCTCCCGTAAAAGGTGCTAACAATGTTTCAGCTCTCTCCAAATCGTCACAAATAAATTTGAAACAATCCTTTGCGGAAGAACGGGGAACAACAGAACTTTCAACAGGTTCCTGTACTTCCGTAATGATGGGCACACCACCATACCATTTCACCAAATTATAATAGCACCATGCACGAAAGAAGTAAACCTGCCCTAACAACTCATTCTTTTCTTCCTGCGAAAGCGTGCTTCCTTCAATGCCTGCAATGACATCATTAATATTACGAATACGTCCATAAGCGGAAGTTATAGGATCACCTTTCGTTCCTTCAAAGTAATCAGGTACAGGATTATTTCCGGTTTGATAAGTCAACGGCTTGAGTGGATCGACAAAAGCACTGAATCCACTATATTCTTCAGTCGACTTAGATTGGTCGTCTGCTAAACCGGTACTGTTATACATTGAACTGGGAGTAGCCTTAGGATCTGGCAGACATACTCTATAAACATCTGCTACACGTCCCAGTGCACCACTCCAATAATTATAAGCATCGGCAGTAGTGCTGTCAAAGTTCTGCTTGTCTTGCATGAACTGGTCGCTACAAGAAGTAAACGCAGTCATCGCCCAAAAAGCTACGCTGATACGGAATATATTTTTTCTTTTCATTTTACTGTTCTTTTAGAATGTTAAATTAACACCAATCGTGAATTTACGCAGGGTAGGATAATTCCCATAAGTAGTCATCGGATCAATAAAATTATCCGGATAAGGATTATAGAAACTTAATAGATTCTGTCCTGTAATGTTAAAACGGCAACTTTCGATACCTATCATTTTTGTATATTTTGACGGTATACGGTAAGCTAATGTAACGCGATTCAGTTTGACACGTGTTCCGCTTACTCTCCAGAAAGAAGAAGTTACTGCATTCACGCTGCCCCATCTCAAGTTCGGATATTTTCCATTGCGATTGGCTTTCACCACTACATTACCTGCTGCATCTACTACGTCGTTATACACAAACATATTGTCTGTAGTCCAGAACGAAGGCATATTTGCATATTCCAAATCATTATACTTATTAGCCGATGTTCCTTGGTTTCCTAAAGAAATTGCATCATCAGGCAAGAAACTATAACCACCCCAGCTCGCATTAAACTGAGCTGTCAAAGAAAGCCCCTTCCATTCTGCGTTCAGGTTCATTGTCATGCTGTAAGGATTGCTTCGATTAGATAACCGTACTTGGTCATCTTCAGAGCTAACCACACCATCCGGTCCGGCGTATGTACCATCATCTTGTCTGGCTCCACGCACGTCTTTATAAATCAACATACCCGGTTTTACATCTTCTTTAACGTTACCCATATAGGAAGTAATATTGTACTTGGCAAAATACTCGTCAATATCCTGATAGCTGCGGAACATACCGATACACTGCATACCCCAGATGCCTTGATCCAAACGATCACCCTTCTTATAGCTCTTATAAGTAGGCTTCTGATCCCAGTCTCTTACCAAAATCTCATTATCACTATACCCGGTGTTCAACTGAATTTTATACTTAAAATCCTTACCTATCTTGTCTCTCCATGTAGCAGACAGTTCGACACCATAAGTATTCAATTCTCCATAATTCACTTTCGCAGAATTAGCTCCCACTGTAGATGGAACAGAGGCATTATAACTAAGCAACATCTCACGGTTCCATTCATAGTAAGCGTCAATATTGAATGATAAACGATTATCGAGAACATTGAAATCAAGCCCCAAATTACCTTTATAAGATTTATCCCAATGAGCATCCCGATTGATTGCTGCATTGTTTTTATTCATTGTGAGGTGACTACCGGCATTGGCCTCTGTACTAGTGCCAAATACTGGCCCTTTATCCTTATCTGTTCCGTAAGTCTGCAACCATTGCCATGCTGTTGTATTATCACGACCGGTCAAACCAAAAGATGCACGCAACTTTAAGTAATCAATCCATGTAACGTTCTTAGTAAACCATTCTTCTTGTGAAACCACCCAACCAGCAGATACTGACGGGAAAAATCCCCAATAATTTTCAGGAGCAAACTTGGTGGAAGAATCCGAACGAAGCAGGAACTCCAGTAAATATTTGTTATCATAAGAATAATTCAAACGACCGATATAAGATAAATTACCCGACTCAAAACGAGTGAATTCTGTACTAGGAGTACTATTCCAGTCTACCGAATTAGATTGTCCTGTCGTAAATTCGTATGGGTTAGTAACCATACCGTACAAATATTCTGTTTCTGATTCAGACTTTTCAATGGAGAATAAACCTCCTACAGAATGTAGTCCGAAATCCCTATTATATGCTGCAGTAAAGTTCATCTGATAGTTATCCGAACGAGTCATGGAACGAGACAAATATCCAGTAATATCACTTGTACTGGAGTTAACCACCGGTTTTCCACTATTTGCCAAATAAAAACTAGTATTTTCAAATGCACTGTTATCCGCTCCTTCAATTGGAGTATACAAATGTTCTCCACTACCAGAACGAGTCTCCAAATAATAAAGATTATAAGAAGTACCATAATCATTTGTCTTATTCGTATTGACACTCTTCGAATAAGTAAACTTCAATTTCAGTCCTTTCAACCATTTATTCCATCCGAAATCGTATTCCAACCCGGCATTAATATTCATGTTTGATGTCATGTTTCGTTTATAGTCGCCATTATTCTGAAGTACATTGAAATTGTAATTCTGAATATTACTTACCGATGAATTAGTAGGACCGTAAGCAGCTACCGCATATTCACCCACATATTCGGGAATATAATAAGGATGTGTCAACAGCGTATTGTAATCTTTCTCTGCAGACGAACCTCCGACCTGATTCAGAGGAGTATTTTTCTTTCCATAATCACCGGAGACCTGTACATTCGCTTTTATCCACTTGCTGATTTTCACATCTACACCAGCACGGTAATTCCAACGATTGTAATCCAGCTTACCTAAGTTACCATCCTGATCAAAATAAGAAATTCCGGCAAAATAACTGGCTTTTTCAGTAGCACCGCTCAGGTTTACACTATGCTGCTGCGTCAATGCGGATTCCCAATATTTATCCAGTAAATCATAGTGCAAACTTTTCATGGCATTCAACTCATCCTGCTGAAAAATAGCTCTTAACGGATCAATACTTGTCTCCGTCGGGTCAGCCATACGTACTGCATTCCATAACTTGCCATACTCATACGCATTCAACATCTTAGGACGAGATACTTCATCTGTAATACCAAATGTTCCATTATATGAAATTTTAGGCGCACCTAACTTTCCCTTTTTTGTGGTTACCAGAATAACACCATTTGCTGCACGAGCACCGTAAACTGCTGCAGAAGCATCCTTCAAGATAGAAATACTTTCCACAACTGATGGATCTAAGTTGTTAAACGCTTCCGCACCCAAATTAGTATAAGTACTTCCCACTTTTACTTCCGTAGGATAAATGTAACCATCAATAACATACAATGGCTGCAGGTTGGTACCTCCCATTTCTTCCAACTCACCATTCTGACGAATAGTAATCGTAGCGTTTTGTCCCGGACGAGTATCACCTCCGTTTACAGAGATACCATTTGCCAAACCGCTCAATGTACTGGCCAAACTTCCACTTGAAATATCCTGAATATCATCAACGGGAACAGTGGCGATAGCACCAGTCAAATGCGCTTTCTTCTGCGTACCATAACCCACAACTACAACTTCATCCAATTGCTGCGTATCTTCCTTCAAGATGATCTTTGTCAATTTGAATGGAGCAGAAAAACGTTGTGGTACATATCCTATATAAGAGATTTCCACTTCCTTACCATCAGGAACATTCAATGTGAAATTTCCATCTAAATCCGTTATTGTTCCCACTGTTGTTCCTACAACCTTTATGGCAGCTCCAATAATAGGTTGCTCGGTCTCATCCAGCACAACTCCTTTGAATGTTTTAGTATTCTGTGCTATTGTCGGCAAAGCCATCACAAAAGCTAGAAGCAGGCTGATACTGATTCTATATATATTCTTATGTTTCATCTTTATCGTATTCTAGATTTATTATCTTTTTAATTTAACCAACGCGGGTCGCCACTACCATGAGCAAATACTTCGGGAGCACTCGGAGTAAAATCACCGTTTGCAGCATCAGCGAATCCCGGATCCACGCCATAAGCAGAATTGCTCTTATCACCATCCGCACGATTTGAAGTCTCATCCAGTGGCAATGCGCCATTGTACCAATAACAGTTATTTTCAAAAGTTGCAGCTACCTTTGTACCCTGCATTCTTATACGACGATTGAAATTTCCCGAAAATGAGTCAATAAACAAATTGTTCTTTGAAATTACCTCATTATGTGTCTGTGACCAACCATTGCCATTAAAACTCTGTCCGGAATAGGAGAGATTATAGAATGTATTGCTTATAAATGTCATCGATCCTCTTGACCAACCATCATAACTGGTTGTTTGTCCACCTCCATAACGTAAAAAACGAGAACCGTTTTGGTTATGACTATAAATCGTAGAGTTACTTATTTCGAAGTCTTTCACAATCGAACTGCTAGAGTTAAAGTTTATCAGGTCAGCAGCTTGATAGCAATCTATTACACAATTTCTGATTGCAAAATTTTGAATACCATACTTCTTTCCGTTAATGTGAACTAAGTATTTTCTAACAGCCTTGATATTGCAAGATTGAATAACCATAGGATTAGTTACTTTTCCATGATCGGTTCTCTTTGTATCCAATATCTCTTCCGGAACATCACCAAACTTTAAAAAAGCCCCATCTGTCACTACATCACAATCAAAGTTGATAAACTTCAAGGCTAATCCTCCACCACAAGTAATAATAGAAGCCGGAGCAGTGAATTTCACATTCGCATTCCCGCGTGTTTTATTTCCGCGCAACTGTACATTATTTACGCCAAAGTTCAAATCTCCTGAAATATAATACGTCCCTCCTGCTTCCAGTTCGAAAGCAACTTCTGTATCTTTTCCCGTAGTCACCGGATGTTCAGCAAAATATGTAGTCAAGTCTGTACCATTAGGAACAAGCGTTGCGGCAACAAGTGTAGACCAACTGATTTCAGTGGCGGAAACGGAAGCTGTATTATTCAACTTTTCATTCCCCAATGCTGCAATCTCAACCTTATAGTTCGTATCTTCTACCCAAGGACATACTACAGCCGTCCCGTCTACAATACTGTCCTTCACTACAGCTACAGGATGATCAGGGTCATCTACAATGTACATAGAAAATTTATAACCACCTGCCCCCATAACAACAGACCAAGTAACTTTTACATTATTTTCAGTTGTAGCCAGTTTTTCAAAAGCCACATCCGATGCTTTCGGCGAATCCAATTGCGTATTCGTCACGCCACCGGAGAAGGTTTCTTCATCAAAACCATCTCCAGCACAAGAGCCCATAAATAAAATCATCGATAAACAAGCTATGCTCCCGACAACTTTCATTTTAATCTTCATCTTACTCTTCATAGATTAAATTTTAATTTAAACAAAAATAATATATTATATCTTCAAAATCTAAAAGTTCTTTTAAGGAAAGACGTACAATCAAAAAATATGTAATCACTTAAAAGAATAAAAAAATAGATTTTGCACTTTTTTCTCTCTTAACTATATCATAATATCCTCCTATCTCTGTTGAAACACCTCTTTCAAATACTTAATATTCGTACCATAATTCTTTTTCACGTTCCGCACGTCATTCTTGTCACGCGAACGTTCTACCACCAGCCATCCACTCCATCCCATCTTATCCAGTGTCTTTTTCACCTTATTCATGTCCAATCGTTCATTATAAGGTAAAGTCACTCCATCTGTGTCCGTACAGTGAATCTGGCAAATCCTCTTTTTCCCCAGAATCTTCAACTCCTTGCACAAATCCCTTCCATTCTCCAATGCATTTTGAAATTTAAAATAGATCTTGATTCCGGGAGAATTAATTTCTTTCAGTAGTTTCACATCTCCTTTTGCATCCAGTTGAGTTTCAATACCAATCACCACTCCTTCAGAAGCTGCCATATCTCCTACCTCCTTCAAGCGTTTTACAACTTCTGTCCGTAGTGCCGGAATCTTTTCCCATCCGGCTTTGATTCCTCCCAAAGGAAGAAAGGCTACTTTGGCATTCATCACTTTCATGGCATGAAGGCAATCCTGAACTAAATCTTTATAATTAGCTCGTTCCAGAAAAGACTGTCCATAGAAACCGGACATAGCAATAGAAGAAACTTCTAATTGATATTTTTGAGCAGTTTCACGAAATAATTGCTGGAAATGGGGCTTGCGCAATTTATTATCAAACATTTCCCTCTTGCCAAGGCCACCCATATCCAATTCTACACCGTCACCATTCAATTCATGTACCAATTGGAATGAACCGATTTTCTGACGTTTCAGAATCATCCAGTCACATACGGCTATTTTATAACGTTGTTCCTTTTGCTGCGATCCGGCAATTGCCAATAGAGGAAAACACTCTGCAAGTATCAATATCCAAAGGATATGTTTAAATAAATTTCTTCTCATTTTTTATTTTATTGCATACGATTTACATAGTAGACGTATGGAATAGATTTTTGTAATCACCTATAAAACAGAGAATAACTAAAAATACTACGGAGTATAATTTAATAAAAGTAAGATAGTGACGGTATCCAAGACAAATAGTGACGCTATCTTGGTCCGATACCGTCACTATCCCGGGCATATACCGTCACTATTTTCGAAGAAGTAATAACAGAAGTAAATGTAAAAAAATGGGCTGCCGGACTATTAGAAGTCCGACAGCCCTGTCAACCCAAAAACGATACCTATGAAACACTGTGTGTTATTTCAAATCAAACTTTAAATATTTGCCGTGAACAAGTTCATCATGTGTGATATGATATTTATTGAACTTCTTGCCATTCAATAGTACCTTATTAATATATAAAACTCCTGGTTGAGTACGATTGGTTTCAATCACCAATTCGTTTTCTTTATACCATTTCGGATCTAACCGGATCGTTACCTTATTAAAGACCGGAGTCGTCAATGTATATTCGGGCAGTCCGGGACAATCCGGATAAAAACCGATCATATTGAAAATAGCCCAGGAAGACATCGTTCCCGTATCATCATTTCCTGGAATACCATCAGGTTTTGTTGTAAAGTACTTATCTAATAAACGCTGCGTCTCTTTCTGCGTACGCCATTCTTCACCTTTAAAGTATGAGAATAAATGAGCATAAGCAATATCCGGTTCATTTGCCGGGTCGTAAAGTCCTTCGTCAAAAACCATTTGTAGTTTATCGATAAAAGGTTTCTTTCCCCCCATTAATTTCGCCAAGCCATATACATCATGTGGTACATAGAACGTATAATTCCAGGAACTACCTTCATGGAAACCGGGATTCGGTTCAAAGTTCTCTCCTTGTCTCGGATTAAACGGGCTATAAAACGTTCCATCGGGGAGAATCGGACGGAAAGTACCAAATTCTTTACTATAATAATGTTTGTATCCTAAAGAACGTTTATAGAACATCTCTGCATCTTTCTTTTTACCTAAAGCAGCTGCAAAACGAGACAATGCAAAATCGGCAATATAATATTCCAATGCATGAGAGACGGAATTGTCATACTGTTCACGAAGGGGTACATATCCTTTAGACATATAATCATCATTATCAGGACGCATCAAGTTTTCCGCCCCCGGTAACGTAGCAGATTTGTACATTGCCTCATAAGCCAAATCAACATCAAAGTCACGCAAACCTTTCATCCAGGTATCTACAATTACCGGAATACTCGGATCACCTTCCATTGTCAATGTTTCTCTGCCATATAATTCCCACTTAGGCAACCATCCATGTTCACGATACATATCAAGCATTGTGCGCACCATTTCCATCTGACGTTCCGGATAAACCAAGGTCAGCAATTGATGAACATTGCGGTAGGTATCCCAAAGAGAAAATACGGTATAGCGATCACCTTTGGTTGTCAGGATTTTATCACTTTCCATTGCCGGATATTCTCCGTTTACATCCTGCAAAATATTAGGATGAATCAGCAAATGATAAAGCGCTGTATAAAACACAGTCTTTTGGGCATCTGTACCACCTTCCACTGTTATGCGTGACAAGTCATCATTCCATTTGGAACGTGCTTCCGCATGAATCTTCTCAAAATCCTTTCCAGCCTGTTCACGATCCAGATTCAAACGGGCATTTTCTATGCTTACAAAAGAAACTCCCATTTGTACTTCTACTTGTTCACCTTCTTCTGTATCGAAGGAGAAATAAGTACCAATGTCATCTCCTGCTATTTCTTTTCCGTAGCGAGTATAAAGTTTATACTTTCCCTGATCCTTATCCCATTCAGCCTCAACCCCCATCATCGGACGTTGTTTCTTCCAATACCCTGTTGCAGAAGGATTCTTCTTAACCCGCAATACAAAGTAAATGGGGAATACAGCTTGAGGATTATAACAAAATGTACCAAGTAGTTTGACTCCTTCCACTTCGCTATCGCTTACACGACGAAGCATAGCGCCACTCTCATTCGTTAACCCCTCACCCAGATTCAGCAGGATGTGGCTTTTCCCTTTTGGGAAAGTAAACCGGGCAATACCGCTACGCGGAGTAGCCGAAACTTCTGTTTTTACATTATATTTAGTCAGATAATTAGAATAATAGCCCGGTGAGGCCTGTTCATCCTTATACTTACTACCATATTCTTTATAATCCACATTCAGTTCTCCGGTAGTAGGCATCAATAATAAAGAACCTAATTCCGGACAACCGACTCCACTCAAATTCACATGAGCATATCCGGTAAAGAAACAATTTGTATATTCATAAGGCGTAGACCACCATCGGGCATCTTTATCGTATGTGTTTTCGGAAGATCCCATCACATTGAAAGGAACCACAGACATCATACCATTGGGGCAAATCGCTCCCGGATTGGTCGTTCCGAAATTTGTAGTTCCGATAAAAGGATCCACATAATCTATCAAAAGACTTTTATCCGTATTTTTAAGGGGAGGGCTCCCCCCTTCCCCCGCATAGGCGGAAAGAAGGGAAAAAGCAAGTGTGTAAGTTAATATAATACGTTTCATATCTTTATTAAATGATACTCGTTCGTTTCGTAAAATCAATAATCTCTTTTATATATCCGAAGGCCATACCTACCACAGTATCTGCCGCACCATAATAAACAGCAACACGTTCACCATCTTGCAAAGCAGCACAGGGGAATACGACATTAGGAACGTCACCTTGAAGTTCGTAAGGAGCAGCCGGACCAAGCAGATATTCACGTGTACGGTAAAGAACTTTTTCCGGATGATCTTTATCCAATATGGCAGCTCCCATAGCGTAACGGAAACCATTACAAGTAGTGATTACACCATGATAGAACAGCAACCAGCCTTCATCTGTAAGGAAAGGAACTGAACCTGCACCAATCTTCGTACACTGCCAAGCGCTTTCCGGGAAAGGAGTCACTTTCATTACACAACGGTGTTCACCCCAATATTTCATATCCGGACTATAGCTGATGTATATATCGCCAAACGGAGTATGTCCATTATCACTGGGACGACTCAACATCGCATACTTGCCATCGATCTTCTGCGGGAAAAGTACACCATTACGATTGAAAGGCAAGAAAGCATTTTCGCACTGGAAAAACTCCTTAAAGTCAAAAGTATAGGCAATACCAATCGTAGGGCCATGATAGCCATTACACCAAGTCACCCAATAACGGTCTTCAATCCATGTAACACGAGGGTCGTATTTATATTCCGACTCAATCATTTCCGTGTTACCTGCTTTAAACTGAATAGGTTCATGATTGATATCCCAATGAATTCCGTCCTTACTAAAACCTGCAAAGATATTCATCTGTACAGCTTTGTTATCACAACGGAATACGCCTGCAAAACCATCCTCAAAAGGAACAACAGCACTATTGAAAATACTATTAGATGAAGGAATATGATAACGTCCGATAACTGGATTTTGTGAGTAACGCCACATAACGTCCGTACATCCGACAGGACGATCTTCCCAAGGAATTTGAATTTTATTCATAATCGTTGATTTTATATTATTTATTTTTTGAGTCATCATACGTGAAAGGTATGAAATAAGTAATCAGAAAAGCTGGAATAGTTGCAATTAACACATAGATAAAGAAATTACGATATCCTAATAAGTCACTAAGATAACCACTAACCATTCCCGGAAGCATCACTCCCAGATTCATGATTCCTGAAGCAAATGCGTAATGTGACATTTGATGTTTGCCTGGAGCAATCTGTTGCATCATAAACAACGTCAGTCCGACAAAACCAAAGCCATAACCAAAATATTCCATTGTTATACAAGTTCCGATCAGATATACATTAGTAGGCTGTGCAACTGCCAAAAAAGTATAGGCTACAAACGGAAGATTAAAAATACAGCAGAGAGTAAATAGTGTCTTTTTCAATCCGAACTTAGAAACATAAATACCTGCCAACAATGAGCCTAAAACGAAAGCAGCGGAACCAAAGATACCATTTAGCGTGCCGATCTCTGTTAACGACAGTCCTAAGCCGCCTACATCCCTTGAAGCACGTAAAAACAGCGGAGCTATTTTCATGATAAAGCCTTCTGCCAAACGATATAAAATAATAAAACAGATGTAATAAAGAATATGCTTTTTAGTAAAGAAGTTAGCAATGACTGCTACCAATTCGTGCCCAACCTCCGATGCAGTTTTCTTTGTTGTTGACGGAACCTGTGTAGAAGGTAACATTTTTATATGATAAATACCGATCAGTACCATTATTGCCGCAATTACGCCGAAAATAATCATCCATGCAGATGAATATGCTCCTTTGTTAGCATCTATCGAAGCACCTTCTATTGCTCCGAAGTGCTCTGCCAATGCTCCTGCCATAGCAACTAATCCTCCATTAGCAACCAATTTGGCTACATTATAAAAAGCACCCTGCACTCCGATATATTTTGCCTGATCTTCTTTGTTCAATTCAGCCATATATACACCATCACAAGCAATATCGTGCGTTGCTCCACTAAAAGCAATCACTGCCATCGTAGAGATACTTATGGCGAAAAAGTAATCGAAAAACAAAGAAAAGGCTACTACTCCAAACAATACACCACTCAATAATTCTGTAATCAATACGAAGAATTTTTTCGTCCGATACATTTCAAGAAAAGGGCTCCACAAAAATTTCAGTGTCCAAGGCATCATAATCAGAGAAGTCCAGAATGCAATTTGCGTATCCGAAATTCCAAGATCCTTAAACATGAAAACAGAAACCAGATTAATAGCAATAAAGGGAAGTCCCATTGCAAAATAAGCAGTAGGTACCCAGCAAGCCGGGTTAATAGTTTTTCGTTGAGAAGCAGTTTTATTCTGTTGCATAAATCATAGTATATAGATGAAAAAAAACATTTTTCTGACCCATCTATATATAATACAACTAAAAGGGGGAAACTACTAACGTCTCCCCCCTACTTTTTTTATTTTATTATCACTTCGTCTATAAAGAACCACGAAGGATGGCCTACACCATAATGCCAAGTCGGACATTCTTTCGTTCCGGTGACTTCTACTTTCACATAACGAGTTTTTATCGGTTCGGCTGATTCAGCCTTGACTCCACGGAATTTTACCTCACCGGTACGTTCTTCCGGTAAATCAATCGTTTTCCAATGTGTATAATGCTCACCGTCTTCAGCATATGAATAAACCACCTTTAGAGGAAAAAGAATCCAGGCCCCTATTTGATGAAGAAAATCTGTTTCCACACTTTGTATCTCTTTTGTTTCGCCCAAATCTATAACAAATGCACCATCGGTTCCTTCCCAACCAATCCAGCTATCAACAAAGGTTGCTCCACCAAACAAACCGTCAACCAATGCGTTCTTTCCTAATGCCGCATATTTTCCGGTAGGAGGAATTAGATAAGTAACTTTTGCACCCAAAGCTAAACTTCTTTCTTTCTGCGGCATGTAACGTTCGCGATACAATTTGCAATAGTCTACCGGTGAATTGGAACGCTCATTCAATGTAGGAACTTGAAACTCTTTCACGCGTTCCTCAAAAAGGTCTAACTTCTTATTAATATCTACCAAATCTTTTTCTGTCTCTGTTCGTGCAATCTCCAGTTCTGAATACTGAATTGGCAGACGTGCCCGTTGAACTCGTTTTAAGAAATCGGGTTCTGCTGCAACAGCCTTTTCAGCCAAATCAAATAAATGATTATAACGACGCATCAAAGCAGGCTTTAACATGCCATATTTATGTGATACAGGTGAATCATATATCCACAACCTCTGTCCACTACCAATTAATGCGCCTTCCATTATCTTTATGTACTGATAAAGATATGGCGCTGCTTCCCCATAATATCCATGCAGAAAATATTGCATCAATGAGTCTACATTAACTTCTGGATTCCACATTAACTTTGACACTAAATAAGCGCGAAGTTCTGCAAAATCTCCTCCCCTGCTCCCTGCTATTTGAGAGAAATGCATGGTGGCATGATTCTTTTTGAAAAGACGGATATTGTCCTGTAAAATATGGAAATTAGGAAATGGAGCCAGATAATTATCAAAGTTAATACCGTAATCCCACACGAAAATATTATTGGTAATCTTAGACCATCCTTCCATGGCTTTCACAAACTTTTTTCCCGAAGCATTCTCCGTCAAAGTTACTTCACGGTCACAGTCAATATCACATAACATAATATTCACATTTGGCAAAGGTTTCACACGCTTCGGAGGATTCATTGTATATAGATAAGCCAATGTGGAAAACTCTTTATCCGGAAAACGGGCAGCCAACTTATTCAGAAAAGTGATGATGCTTCCTGATAATGCTCCTTCATAATCATCAATTGCCTTACAAGCATCACACGTACAATTTGTATAATTACCATCATTCTGACTTACAGACATGATATGTTTATCTGGATTTACTTTGAAAATAGAATCAACACGTTGAGCAACAATCTCAAAAACCTCCGGATTACTCAAACACCACTGACTGGCCTTTCCCGGGTGGCGTTTTCCTTTGAAGTAAGAATAATATTCCGGATGTTCTTTCCCATAAATGGATGAAGGCAGAAGCTTATCAAAAGTATGCACCCAATAACCGGCAGCAAACACTTCATTCGGTTCCTCTAAACGATTCCACCACTTATAAATAGAGTCTGTATGGATAGCATAACATTGTGTCTGACGATAACGAAAGCCCGGGTTTTCGACTTTATTAATGAAGGGTAAGTTCACCGTTTTTGAAGGGGTAAGAGAATATTCATTCTCTCCCCAATAATCGATACCCAAATATTGCTCCAATAAAGTAACAACCCCATATACAACACCGTTTTCTTTACCAGATATTTTTAGAATACCATCTTGAGTAGAAATAGAGAATCCATCCTCTGTTACTTCCGCTGGAGATTGACCACCAATGAGAATATCTCCTTTTCGAGGAGTTTGACTTATAACAACAGGCAGCTTACAACTGGTTACTTTTTGAATAAATGTTTGTAACAAATTTGCAGCTGTCCACGATATTTGATTATTCTCTTTCAAAATGATCCTAGAACTTGTATTCCCATTAGTTACTAACATAGTTTGAGAGAGAGACGGAAACGCCACACTAATTCCCATAAACCATAAACAGAACCGTAGAATAATAGATAATTTCATGTTTTTCTTGCTATTAAAAGTTATTATATAATAGTAATACAATCAATATGATACTATTAAACAATCAATCTTTTTCTTTTTTCATTTATTAACTTATATAGTAAGTCCCACTTTATCCGAAAAAACGAAAAAGCGGGACTTAAAAAATTCAATAACCTATTAACTATTTCGCATATAGGTCAAATTCCGTAAGGCTGACCGTATTGGGACCTTGTTTCACATAATACTTTAAATAACGCGTTTCAATAGCTTTCGAAAACTTAATATATTGTGTGCCACTTCTTGAAATAGTTACAGTTCCGATAGATTTCCATTTTATTCCATCACCTGAAGTAAATACTTCTACTGCAGTCGGTGAATAACTACTAGCATAACACTTATTTCTTATTCCTGTTAATGTCTGCACCTTACCTATATCCACAGTTAACCAATATTCTGCTCCTCCATCACGAGCTACATCAGAATTTGTTCCATCAATTAGATTTTTAGCATCTCCACGAGTCGTCGGGGCAACTTTTACAGTCCAGCCAGAACGATCGGCAATCAAAGTACCTTCAGCCGGTTGCCCGGACTCTACATTGACATGAATATTTTGAATTTTCACATAAACTACTCCTCTGTTAGAGCTAAGTGCATCTAAGTTATTACCTTCTATAGAAGATATGGTAACTGGCAACAAATATCCCCCTTCTGTAGTCAACGATCCTACATTTAACAGCTCTATTTTTATAGAATCTCCAGATACACTTTCTCCATTTTCAATAGTAACAGTTTTATTGGTGAAAGAATAATTTTCAGCAGGTAATATGTTATATTCCGTATCATTAGCTTTATTGTAAGCACTTACTAGATTATCATCACTATCGGCTGTTATTTTCACATCTTTCGATAATCTCTCCGTGGCACATGCAACAAACCGATAATTAGGTTGTAACTCATTTACGACCACTGAATTATCTTTCAAAATCACTGACAACGATGCTTCATAAGAATCTACCGGAAAAACTTTCGTAGAAAGATAAAACTTAGAATTTACAGTAACTTCGTCATCATCGTCACAAGAGATGCACAGTGGTGATGCCATTAATGACATCACTACTGTTTTCCATATTATATTTTTCAATCTCATAATTACATCATTTGAATATTATATTATTTACCATCTGATCTAATGCCATCTACCCATCTGACAACTCCATTAGGCGCCGTGGCTTTATTTCCATGACCAGTTGCGTCTTTAAACTCGGTTCCTGCCCCTTCATTCAATTTCCAATAAGCCTCCAAGCCATCCGTACCCGGATTTATCGCAAACATATTATTCTGAATCTGCGACTGTGAAATAGCAGTAGTCCAAAAACGTACTTCGCTAACTATAGCATCTGTAACCATCCAATCACCATTGCATATACCAAAACTATTCTTAACAAGACGCAAAGGTTTTCTTGGAAGATCTAATGTTGCATCAATATTTCCATTTACATAAATAGTCAATTTCACTCCATCACAAACAAATGCTAAATGATACCATTGATTATTTTTAAACTTAGTAGCAGCATTTACTTGAGTACCTTGTGTTTTTATCTGCAAAATATTACCAGGAATCGGGCCATCACCAAAACGGATATAAATTTCACCATCTTCTGCGATACCATTACCTGGACCTGCAGAAAATATTGCTTGATTCTGATAGCTAGGAGGACCAGGATAACCAACTCCAGGAGTCACCCCATCCCCAAGTTCGCTCATATTAATACGCATTTCAAGTGACCATTGAGTTACTGTATAATCCTGACGCATTTCCATAGTAATTGGTTTTGTACCCGTCAACACTGGTGCAGAGGTTATAATAACCTGATCCATGATATAAATCATCACATCTGCACCTTCCAAAGTTTGTTGCCCACCTGATACAGCAGTAATAGCAACCGGTAGTGCAAATTTATCACCAGAATCAAGCATTTCCTTTGTCAACGGATCAATTGTTACTTTAACAGTAGGAGCCACTAATTCTCCTTTTTTTATAACCACTGTCTTTTGATCAAAAGAATATGAACCTTCCGGCATAGATTTATAGTTCGTACCACTTTTTGTATTATATACTTCCAACGATTTCGGACTTAGTCCCAAAGTAACTTCTATATCTTCTGTTGCAATTTGTCCCGACCGAGGAGTCACAGTGACAACACTACCCTCTTCAGCTACTGTTACTTTTTTAGATTCATAAGACAAACTACTGGATTCAGCTAAATAAATTCTACTGCCGATAGTATCATACTTTGCATCTTCACAACTTGCTATAATTGCACAAAGCAATATGGCAAAGGCGAACATTATTGTATTTTTATTTTTTACCAGATATCTCATAATTATTATATCTTTAAATTTATTATTTTACCGGTGGATTCATAATGCGGATAGCATTACGCAAATAAGGATAAGATTCTTCTGTACCATCAATTGTATATTCATACTCCATATGATAAGTTCCGACCCCTCCTTTTACACATTTTTTCCCGTCAATAATAGGCGTCCAACGTGCCATACCTTCCAAAGACTTCATTTTATTTCCATATCGATCTGTGAAATCAGCACCACCAGACAAAGCCCATTTTTCAAAATTTTCAGTTACAATATATTTCTTAGCAACTTCTTCTGCAGTCAAATGCCCATCGAAGTTTCTTATTGTAGAGTTTAAACGGCTATCCAAATGGTCACGTCCAGTATTATCTCCTGGAGAATCATAAGCCTGCACTATAAAATAATTAAAATAAGGACCTGACTCCGATACAATACTTTGTGGCTCACCGTCAATTACTAATAGCCTGTCTGTACCCGATTTTGGTCCGATTCTTTCTCCCAAGGTCTGAATGAACAACAACATATTCTCATCACTTCCACTCATGTTACCTCGATGACCAAAATTAGGCTCATAGTCAATATCAAAGCCATCATATCCATATTTATCAATACTATCACATATTGCATGGGCATATTTCTTTATAGCTTCTTCCTTATTCTCATTCCATCCCCAGAATTCCAGATAATTATCTTTATATTCCTCGGGAGTCAATTGGTCACCGATATTTTGAACAATAAAACACATCAAAGCTTTAGTACCTTTTACATTTTGTACATAACGCAAATCTTTTGTTTGCGCTTCTGTCAAATGTCTCCAGTTCCCCCAAATAGAAACAAAATCTACACTATCAGGAAGTCCAGCTAAACATTTTTCTAAGGTAGCTCCATTTCCTGTCCAATTACCAAACCATCCAAAAGCAACCGGATGATCTGTTTTTTTATAAGCGCGAAGCTGGGCATAGTATTCTTCCGGAAGTGACGACTGAGTCATATCTTCCTGGAATTTTGGTTCCATGTCTGTCCAATCATCACACGCTGTATTCGCAACCGTTATGCCAAATAACAACATTATAAAATAGAATATCTTTCTCATACTATTTATATTAATATAGATTATACTATTATTCACTTATCCCTACGCTGCCACCAAACCTTAGTCTGATAATTATCAGCGCCACCCAATTTACTTACAGCAGCATTTACATTAGCAGCATTACGAATATATTCCGATGGTGGGAACGGAATACGATTAGCAGAAGGAAGATTGGTTACATTTCCATTCAATAACGGGAAAAAACGCGGATACCCAGTACGACGATACTCACTCCATGCTTCTTGTCCCAAAGGCCACATTGCAATCCATTTTTGGGTTATTAATCTTTCCAGTTTTTCTTCCTCACCAGCATCATCTTTCCATTTGATAGTTATAAAGCTAATAGCACTTTCATTCCCCTTATTCTCATTAGGATCTACATAATCAGCCTGAGTACTTGATTCATCATTCAGGTATTGGTCAATACCATCCGATACTCCCCATTGTGCAAAAGAAAGTCTGATAGCTGATTCATACAAATCTTTCACCGTTTCTCCTTTTACATCCCATCCTAACATTGCCGCTTCAGCTTTATTAAAAGCTGTTTCAGCTGCACTCATCCATAAAGTACGATCCATCTCTCCAACATTTATTCTAGAGAAAGTCGGTCCGGTAATATCATTACCATAAGACAAGCCTGCACGCATCCCCACATAATCATCATCTCCTTTATCGCTCGTTTTCTTTTTAAAATATTTCGACATACGCGGATCGTTATACCCTTTCATATAGGACGTAATATCCGCAGAGACACATTGATCGGGCCATTGTACCAATACCGTATACAATTGATTTTTAGTACCTAAAGAAGTTGCGTTATCTTCATTAGAAGTAATTACCCCAATAGAATGGTTAATAGCTTCCTCCGCCATCTGTCTAGCATATTCACGATCTGCAAAACGAATACGAATGGCCATACGTAGTTTCAGTGAATTTGCAAATTTCACCCATTTCTCAAAGTCACCGTCATAAACTTTATCATACTTAGCCATCGTTCTGTTGTTTGGATTTTCGGTCACATAAACAGTCATTACATTAATAGCATCAGTCAGATCAGTAAACATAGCATGATATGCTTCCTCCATTGTATCGTAAGGAGCCGAAAGTTTATCACTTGAAATTTGGGAATAAGGAAGTGCCCCATACATATCAAGCATACGATGCATTGTCGCAATTCTCAAAATCTGTGCCCATGCAAAGTTAACTCCTGTTCCTTGGGTTACATTCTTTATTTTATTCCATGCACCATACGTCAATACCATTACATTATCATCTGCAAACTGCCAGTTTAACCAGTTCTCGGGTGCGTTATATGTAGCAAAATTTGCCCCTTTAAACTTATCTGTTGCCATTACTTGATAACGTCCATAGCAGTCACCAATCAAGGATTCATTGGTATTATAAATGTTTTCAGTAGCTATGGGATATGCATAATCACATAAAGTCAAGAAGAAAGCATTGGCAGCAAATCCATCTCGTCCAAGTTCTTCTTCCGAAACTTTTCCCAGCGGATCATTCAAGCTATTATCCATGCATCCTTGTAACATTGGAGTTCCAACAAGCATACAGCCTGCAATAGAAATCTGCGTTATGAATTTATATATTTTCATTTGGTTATTCTTTTATCGTTAAAACTGTATTTTTACATTAAATCCCCAACTTCTCAAACTTGGTTGCATAAAGTAATCAACACCTTGATAATAAGTACCAGTAGAAGCGGTAGCTTCCGGATCAAATGGTGCTTTATTATAAATCATCCACAAGTTGTGACCTGTTATTGACAAACTAAGATTACATTTGTTATTAAACCATTTGGCTGGAAGTGAGTAGCCCACCGATAACTCTTGTAAACGAACATTAGTAGCACTATATACATAGTTAGACATCAATCCACTTATTCCACCCACTTCTGTATAATAAGTCTGGGGATCCACTTTTCCATTATTTACAGGAACACCTTCATTATCACGTGCTAAAGCTGTGACCTTAGATACTCCGAACTGATCCATTACAGCTTGTGTTGGTGAGATAACAATACCTCCAAAGCGGGCAGCAAGCATGAATCCCAAGCTAATGCCTTTATAAGAGAAATCATTTCTAAAGCCTAAATTGCTCTTAGGCAATACAGAGCCAATATGAATAAATTCATCCGAATTCTTTATATCCTCTTTCTTCACATTCTGGCTCGCTTTATCAATATATACATTTCCTTCATTATCACGTTTCAAACGATTAGTGACATACATGTCTCCCATGCTTCCTCCTTTACGAAGAATAACTTTAGCCGATCCAATGCCACCTTTATCTATCTCACTCAAACTATAGTGATTACCTTCATCATCCACTGCATCATCCAAGAGTTCTACAATCTTATTTTTATTAAAACTAAAAGTCAAATTTGAATTCCACGAGAAATCTCCCCATGATTTATTGTACCCTAAAGAAAATTCCATACCTTTATTCTCAATATTACCAGACTGCGCATACATAGTCGCATATACAGCGGTTCCTGATAAAGGAACTTGGAATGTTTGTTTGCGAGTATTAGCCTTATACCAGGTAACTTCCAAACTTAAACTATTATTAAAAAATTTGGCATTCAAACCAGCTTCCCAAGAATTAGTACGTTCAGGATAAAGTTTAGGCAAAGGACGATAAGTTTGTAATTTCCATTGACTAGTCGCAGGGTCCCACTCATACGTTTTGTTGGAAGAAAGATTCTTAGGAATAGGAGCACCTACTGAAGCAAATGAGCCGCGTACTTTCAAATAAGTAATAGCTTTGGGTAATTTTACCATTTCGGAAATAACTCCTGAAAGCCCTATTGATGGATAAAAGAAAGATGATTGTTCTGTATTAATCAATGCTGAATCCCAATCATTACGTCCGGTTAAAGTCATATACAACATACTCTTCCAACCAATTTCCGCACTAGCAAAAATAGAGTTGGTGCGTTGTTTGTATCCACTTTCTATAGGATAAGTATCTTTATCCAAAGTTGTAGTCATATTATATAGACTAAAAACATTAGACATATCTTTCAAACCACCTTGGAATCCTCTTTCGTCATAATAAGTTTGAGTAAAACTACCGCCAATATTAGCACTTAAACTTAAGTCACCAAAGCGTTTATTAATATTAGCCATCACATCTGCATAAGCCTGTCTATCGTCAGCTTTATAGTACTTATAGAATCCATAAATAGAACTATTAGTAAAGTAAAGATCAGTAGAAGCATTTCTTTTATCTGAATAATCATTGGTTGCATTATCAATGCGAACGCGCCCTGTCACATCAAGCCAATCCAAAATTTCATATTTTAAACTGGCATTAGCCATGTAACGTTGTTTTTTCATGCCATGGTTCATCTCATTAGCCACCCAATATGGATTATTTTTCATACTGTATCCAGGATCACCCCATCCCCAGTTCTGTACATCTATCTTACGAGTTGTGTCATACGTTTTATACATCCTCACAGCTTCAAAGTTTTCGCCACGCGGGAACAGATATACGGCTGGTAGTGGATTGAAATATTCACCTTGTGCCATTAGATTAAGATCTTCTTGAATAATATAGCTAAAACCCACATCTAATGTCATTTTATCCTTCAGGAATTTTGTTGTATTTCTGAAGGTAAAATTGTAACGGTCATATTTGCTATTTTGAATGATACCAGTTGCATTAGTAGTACCTACAGACAGATAAGTTTGATTCTTTTCATTACCAACAGATAAAGAAACGTTATTCTGGATATTAGTACCAGTATTGAAAAAATCTTTTGGCTCATAAGTTCCGAAAAGAGAAGACGCTTTATCTCCCCATGAAGCAAAGGAACCTGCGCGGTTTATATAAGAATTTTGGAATTCAGGCATTATAAAAGGATTGGAAAAAGTAGAATTATTAGAAATAATAATTCGTGCCTTACCTTCTTTTCCCTTCTTTGTAGTAATTAAAATTACACCAGACGCTGCATTAGAGCCATACAAGGCCGCAGCAGCAGGTCCACTTAATACAGACATGCTTTCAATATCTTCCGGATTGATATCAGATATGCCCTCTCCTCTCGGTTGGGCTGAATATTGTCCGTTAGTGTCACCTTTATTTGTATTAAAAATAGGAACACCATCAATTACATATAAAGCATTATTGTCTGAAGATATAGATTTGGTACCACGCATAATTACACGTGTAGCCCCTCCAACACCGGATGAAGATGCATTGATATTAACGCCAGCCACCTTTCCAGCCAGTGAGTTCATAAAATTGGCACTTTTTACAGTTGTCAATTCATCACCTTTTACTTCTTGCACATTATAGCTTAATGCTTTAGTTGCGCGCTTGATACCTAATGCAGTAACGACTACTTCGTCCAACACCTGCGTATCTTCTCCTAAAGTAACCTTCAAGGGTTGTGCACTAGTAAGCGTGATTGCTTGGGAGAAAATCAGTTTCATATACTTTCCCTAAATTCTATTCTTGTTTGATAAATAGATTAGATGTTCTATTTTTAAGATGTCAGACTAAATACAATTAAGTAAATTCAATGAATGAGAGAAAAAGTTAGTAAGATTGCGCATGAATATGCAGTAATCAACTTGTTTTTATTCATATATGCGGTATGAATATTCGATAAAAGACGTTTTTTCAGGAATGTTCCACACCGAGAAACGAAGTGATTCTCGGTGTGGAACATTTTGATTCTTTAAATGGAACCTAACAAATCATTTAAAGAATAATAATAACTTGCTTTATAGTAGTTGTTTTCTTCTAGTTAGTGCCGATAATACAAAGAACGGAATCTTTTCATTTGATTAATATTATCAATATTAGATATTATTCTATCACTACGCGGGCGATAAAAAGAATAAATTGCAATAATATCATCCTTTTTTTTATTTGAATTACGTTTGGCTAAAGTGGAAATCCCTGCGGTTTTCGAAACACTCCTGATAACAAGATGCATATTCTAAATTATAGATAATCTGAATATGCGTTTTTTAATATTATACTCACTTTTATCCTATATCAATTATTGGTCCATTTTTCATTGTACATACAATTTGCATGCAAATGTATTAATCTAGAGATTAAAGTTAGTCAATAATTGAGCATTCCTTATTCTTTCCTCTTTTTCAAAGTATGCTAAATAGTGCTCGGTTACAGATAAGTTAGAGTGTCCCAAGCTTTCAGAAATATATGAGGTTTTCGCACCTCCACGTTTTAATACTGTAGCAAAAGAATGCCTTGCCGTGTAAGTCGTCAACTGAAAAATTCCAATGTCTTGGGCTATTTTTTTAAGTCTTCTGTTACATTTGGTTATAATACGCCGTACCAATCTAATCTTTTCAAAGGCATCTTCAGTTCCTCTAGCATATTTAAAAATATACGTTTGCGGGCTTAATCTTGGATTACCCCATTTTTGAATAATATTCCACATTTCAGGAGTAATGATTGCATGTATCTCTTTGTTATGTTTGGTAGTTCGAGATGTCTTAGAGCGTACAAAGCATATTTCTCCATCCATAATATTTGAATACTGAAGAAATAATAAATCCATAAAATTAATGCCATTACATAAATAAGAAAACACCCAGAGATCTCTAAATTCTTCTATATCTTTTGTTTCACATTGATAGGACATTACTTTTTTTATTTCAGAAAGAGTAAGTGCTAATTTACGTCCACACCCTTCAGGAATTTCATATTTATTCTTTCCAAAAGGAAAAGATGATTCTTTTATAATACCATCATGTACAGCACGATTTAAGACACACTTTAAAGCTCGGAAATAAATACTTATGCTTGAATAGCTTTTACCTTCTGATATCCAAAATTTTTCACAACGTTTAAGCCAATCAATTGTAATGTTTTCCAAAGGTATAGTGGAACCTCCGAAATCTTCTAAACTTTTTAAAGCACTTTGATAATTTAGGTAAGTGTTTGCTTGTTCATAGGCTTCCAGTTCTTTCATTTTTAAGCGAAAAGCACTGCGCAAAGTCATATCATTCATCTGCCTTCCTAACCTGACGCTTAATGTTTCAATACTAAATTCTCCTTTTGTTATCAGTTCATTAACTTGTTGCTTAATAGTTGAAAAACTACTCTCTATATCTGATCGAATTTCTGCCAATAACCGGCTTTTTACCTTTAATAACCTTGCCCAATCTTCTTTTGACACTTCCTTCCCAGTTGAGTAATATTTTTGCTTTCTTCTATATACCACTTGAACTTTAACAGGAAACTGTCCACTCTTTTTTGCTCTTCTGGTATCTAATATGGTTAAAACCGAAATTCCATCTTTTGAATATTTGAACATAAAATGAATATTTATATCTATACAATAGGTAAAGCATACATATATTGTATGCAAAATGTATGCAAATGTAATAAATCAGCCTGATTTTAATAAGTACATAAGATTCTATTTATCAAATATTTGAGTATTTATTTTTCAATTAGGAATCTTTCTATTCTATTTTTTTCGAAAAAAATCTTATCTTCGTTTAGTAAGGTTACAACATAAAATGTATTACTATTGAATAAGCGCTTATGGAATTTATTTTAAGTATAACCTTTAAATTTATTAATTATGAGAAACAGAGATACATGAAACCTTTGTGTGAAAACGGTAATCTCATTTACCGCCTCTAATTACAAATTCTCTAAAAACTATTTCTAATTAAAAAGAATAAGATGAAAGAAATTATAAAACACAAGTTTTCATACTTGTTATTCTTCCTTTTGTTGGTTTCGTGTTTTGCTTCAGCTTATGGGCAAGAACGAACGATCACTCTTAATCTATCGAAAGTACCCTTGAACACTGCTTTGAAAGAAATTGAGAAACAAACTTCAATGTCAGTAGTCTATAACACAAATGATGTCGATATAAATCGTGTCATATCTATCAAGGTAACAAAAGAATCTTTGAATAATGTAATGAATCAGTTATTCAGAGGAGTAAATGTCAGTTTTTCAATAGTAGATAATCATATTGTACTTTCTGCGAAGAGTAATAAAGAAGAGCAGCAGAAAAAAACACCAATTACTGCAAGTGGTACTGTTACTGATTCAAAAGGAGAACCATTGATTGGAGTTAGTATTTTGGTAAAAGGAACTTCAAATGGTACTATCACTGATATGGATGGAAATTTCAAAATACAAGCAGCTAAAGGTGATGTACTTGAAGTATCCTATATCGGTTATGCCTCCCAAACAATCACGCTTGCCAACGCACAACCTATAAAAGTAACCTTAGGAGAAGATACGCAAGTATTGGACGAAGTAGTTGTTACTGCATTGGGTATCAAGCGTGCAACTAAGGCGTTAAGTTATAATGTACAAGAGGTAAAAGGTGACGAATTGACAGCTGTAAAAGATGCCAATTTTATGAATTCACTATCAGGAAAGGTTGCCGGTGTTCAGATTAATAGTGGTGCAACCGGTGCTGGTGGTGCCACACGTGTTGTTATGCGTGGTATGAAATCTCTGACTAAAGATAACAATGCATTGTATGTAATTGACGGTGTACCTATTTTTAATACAGGAAAAAGCGGTGGCGAAGGATTATTTGGAGAGATGGGAGGATCAGATGCTGTTGCTGACTTAAATCCGGACGATATTGCTAGTATTAGTATGATGACCGGTCCTTCTGCGGCAGCATTATATGGTTCTGCTGCGGCAAACGGTGTTGTTTTAATTACTACTAAAAAAGGCCAAACAGAGAAAACTACCATAACAGTATCCAACAGTACTACTTTCTCTAAAGCATATATTATGCCGGATATGCAGAACCGTTATGGTACAAGTTCCGGATTATTCAGCTGGGGAGAATTGACAAACCGTCGATATAACCCATCTGACTTCTTTGAAACAGGCTCCAATGTTATCAATTCGGTAGCATTATCTACAGGAAATACCAAAAACCAGACCTATCTTTCTGCTTCTACAACTAACTCCGGTGGAATTCTTCCGAATAACTCCTATAACCGTTATAATTTTACGGCACGTAATACCACCCATTTCCTGAATGATAAACTTACTCTGGATATCGGTGCACAATATATCGTTCAGAACAACAAAAACATGGTTTCTCAAGGACAGTATTATAATCCTCTCCCATCACTGTATCTATTCCCTCGTGGAGACAACTTTGACGAAATTCGTCTGTATGAGCGTTATAATACTAACTACGGCTATATGGAACAATATTGGCCTTATGGTGATGCAAGTTTGTCATTACAAAATCCATATTGGATACAAAATCGCATCAACCGTACTTCCAACAAGAAACGTTATATGATGAACGCTTCTTTGAAATGGCAGGCTGCAGATTGGCTCAATGTTGTCGGTCGTGTCAATCTGGACAACTCCGACTACCGGAATAAAAACGAAAAATCTGCTTCTACATTAACAACATTCTGTGGTGTAAGCGGTGGTTTTGAAGATGCCATGCGTCAGGAACGTTCTTTATATGCCGATTTCCTGGCTAATATAGATAAAACATTTGGTGATTTTCATTTAACAGCCAATGTTGGTGCTTCCATATATCATACTTCAATGGATCAGTTATATATTGCAGGTGACCTGGTTATTCCTAACTTCTTCCAGATCAACAATATTAATTTCTCCGCCAACTATAAACCGGACCCTACCGGATATGAAGATGAAATTCAAAGTATTTTTGCCAGTGCTGAATTAAGTTGGAAAAATCAACTGTATCTAACCGTAACCGGACGTAATGACTGGGATTCAAAACTTGCATTCTCCAAACAGAAATCTTTCTTTTATCCGTCAGTCGGTTTATCGGCTTTATTATCAGAAATGGTTAAACTGCCCGAGGTGATCTCTTATGCTAAAATACGCGGTTCATATACAGTGGTAGCCTCTTCTTTCGATCGTTTCCTTACTAATCCGGGTTACGAATACAACAGCCAGACACATAACTGGGCGAATCCGACCGTTTACCCGATGGACAACATGAAACCTGAAAAGACTAAGTCCTGGGAA
The DNA here is from genome assembly GCF_000157055.1 of Bacteroides sp. 2_2_4. Lineage (NCBI taxonomy): Bacteria > Pseudomonadati > Bacteroidota > Bacteroidia > Bacteroidales > Bacteroidaceae > Bacteroides > Bacteroides sp. 2_2_4. The sequence goes on from NZ_EQ973359.1 coordinate 250,438, forward strand.
ATCGGTTTGAACTTGAAATTCTGGGGAAACCGTTTCAATTTAGACGCAACTTACTATCGTTCTAACACACTGAACCAAACATTTAAGGTAGATATTCCCTCTTCTTCCGGATATAAACAAGCGATTGTACAAGCTGGTAACGTGCAAAACCAAGGTCTTGAATTGGCTTTAGGGTTCAACGATAAATGGGCAGGATTCGGATGGTCTTCTAATGCAACCTTCACTCTAAACCGTAACAAGGTGAAACGACTGGCAAGCGGCAGCGTGAATCCCGTGACAGGAGAAGCTATCCAAATGGATGAAATGAATGTGGGTTGGTTAGGTAAAGAGAATGTAGCTCCTCGCGTCATCCTGACAGAAGGAGGCTCCATGACTGATATCTATGTATACAACCAACTGACAAAAGACAATAACGGTAATATAAAAGTCGATCAGAATGGTAATCTGGGTATCACTTCATCAAACACTCCGGTAAAAGTAGGTAATCTGGATGCTGATTTCAACCTCGGATGGACCAATCATTTCACTTATAAAGGAATTGATTTAGGAGTTGTATTATCAGCCCGCGTAGGCGGATTAGCTTATTCGGCTACTCAAGGTATCTTAGATTATTATGGAGTATCCGAAACATCTGCAACAGCTCGTGATAATGGTGGTATACCTATTAATAACGGTAAAGTTAACGCCCAAAAGTATTACCAGACTATTGGTACGGGTGAAGGTGGCTACGGTCGTTATTATCTATATAGTGCAACCAATGTACGTTTGCAGGAATTGAGTCTAAACTATACACTTCCTAAAAGATGGTTTAAAAATGTGGCGAATGTTACTTTGGGTATTGTAGGACGTAATTTATGGATGATTTATTGTAAAGCCCCATTTGACCCGGAATTGTCTGCCTCTACCTCCAGTAACTATTATATGAATGTAGACTACTTTATGCAACCTAGCTTGCGTAACTTCGGTTTTAATGTGAAAGTTCAATTCTAAAAGAAAAAGCTAATGTTATGAGAAAATATTTAAGAAATATCACAGTCGGTGCCGCTCTGTTGTTACTGGCAGGAAGTTGTACCGATAAATTTGAGGAGTATAATACGAATCAATATCAAATTCATGATGCAGACCCTGCGACTTTGATGAAGTCTATGATTGAAACAATTGTGAATATTCAGCAGAATGACTCTCAAATGCAAGATCAGATGGTGGGACAGTTAGGTGGCTATCTATGCTGTTCTAACACATGGAGTGGTACAAACTTCAGCACATTCAATCAGAGTGATGCCTGGAATGCTACCCCCTGGAACACTCCGTTTGAAAAAATATATGGAAACTTTTTCCAAATACAGGAAGCAACTAATTCTACGGGACATTATTATGCTTTTGCGTGTATGATACGTGCAATAACGATGCTTCGCGTTGCGGATTGTTATGGACCGATGCCTTACAGCCAAGTAAAGAAGGGTAATTTCTATGTATCTTATGATACCCAGGAACAGGTCTATACCAGTATATTAAGTGATTTAGCCAATGCAGCTGATGTTTTGTACAACTATTATGTAGAAACAAATGGCAATGCCCCATTGGGGGCCAATGATCCGGTTTTTGATGGAAATTATTCAGGTTGGGCTAAGCTAGCCAATTCAATGCGCTTACGTGTTGCAATGCGAATCAGCGGAACATGGCCTGGCATTGCTCAAGAGGCAGCTGAAGCAGCAGTAACACATAAAGCAGGATTGATTGAAAGTAATTCGGATAATGCTATGCTTTCTTGTGGCACACAGAGTAATCCATATCAACTGGCAGCTGTAAGTTGGGGTGATCTGCGTGTGAATGCAAATATTGTAGATTATATGAATGCATATGGCGATCCACGTATGCCGAAGTTCTTTAATAAGTCTACCCTTGCCGGGAAAACAGATAAATATGTAGGTATGCGTACAGGAGATGCTGATTTTAAAAAGGCAGACGCTGCAGGATTTTCTATTCCCGCATATACGGCAACCTCTAAATTAATGGTTTTCTGCGCTGCAGAAACGGCTTTTTTACGTGCAGAAGGAAAATTGCGTGGTTGGAATGTCGGTTCTAAAACAGCAAAAGCCTATTACGAAGATGGTATTAATTTGTCAATGGAACAATATCAGGTTTCAGCCACTGAATACTTGAAGATTGACGAAGCTCCTGTCGTATCACATGAAAGTGATGCTGTGCAAAATGCTACTGTTACAATTACCAATACAGTGAGTGTGATGTGGGATGACAGTGAGGCTGATAACGTAAATGGAAAAAATTTCCAACGTGTCATTACTCAAAAATGGATCGCCAATTATCCATTAGGATTGGAAGCATGGGCTGAATATCGCCGTACAGGTTATCCGGAACTTTATCCTTGTATCGACAATCTATCAGATTGTGGAGTGAGTAGCCAACGCGGTATGCGTCGTCTAAGCTTCCCTTATACAGAGGCACAAAACAATAAAGCCAATTATGATCTGGGAGTAGCAGAACTAGGCGGTGCTGATAACGAAGCTACTGACTTAAAGTGGGCTAAAAAGAACTAATTTATATAATGCATAAAAAGGACTTTTATGAAGAAAATTTATTTATTATACATTGTACTCATATCACTGGCAACGACCTCATTGATCGGTTGCAGTGACTGGACGGAGTCGGAAGCAAAAACTTTTCCCGAATCGATCGTATCGGATGAATATTATGCGGCCTTGCGTGCCTATAAGCAGACAGATCACCAAGTTGCCTTTGGCTGGTTTGGTGGCTGGAGTGGTGAAGGTGCCTATATGAAAAGCTCTTTAGCCGGTATTCCTGATAGTGTAGATATTGTTTCTATTTGGGGAAATTGGTCGAACATTACAGAAGCTCAAAAAAAAGATCTGCAATTTTGCCAACAAGTTAAAGGAACTCGTTTTACCATGTGTTTTATTATCAGAAGTGTAGGCGATCAAATTACTCCGCAGAATATTCGTGAAAATTGGGAAAATATGGGATTTTCATCCGAAAAAGAAGCTGTGAATGATTTTTGGGAATGGCCTTCCGATGAATCAAATAAGGAAGCAATAGAAGCATCCATTCGCAAATATGCAAGCGCCATTGCCGATACAGTAAACAAATATGGTTACGACGGCTTTGATATTGATTATGAACCTAATTTCGGCAACCCCGGTAATATCGTAGACGAAGACGATAGAATGTTTGCATTTGTTGATGAACTAGGCAAATATTTCGGTCCGAAATCAGGAACAGGTAAATTATTAGTTATCGATGGCGAACCACAGAGCATAACAGGTAGACCTGAAGTCGGGTTATATTTTGACTATTTTATCATTCAGGCTTACAATAATAGTAGTCCTGGCAGTGATTCTAAACTCGATAAACGTCTTATCACAGGCGGCGTAGCAGGTGCAGGACTTGTTCAGACGTATAGCAGTGTCATGTCTGAAGAACAAATCACGAAGATGACCATCATGACCGAGAATTTCGAGGCTACTGATGCTGCTATGGACGGTGGATATGATTACACTGATCGTTATGGTAACAAAATGAAATCTCTCGAAGGAATGGCACGCTGGCAACCAAGTAACGGATTCCGTAAAGGTGGTGCAGGAACCTATCATATGGAAGCAGAGTATGGAACTTCACCAGAATATAAAAATATACGCCGTGCTATTCAAATTATGAACCCGTCATCACATTCATTACTTAAAAATTAATGTAAACTATGAAACGTATGAATTATATAAAAATTTTATGCTTCTCCGCAGTCATAACAGGCTTAGGAAGTATAGTAAGTTGTGGAGATGCAAAATACGATACTTTAGATACACATGCTTATATTGAAGAAGCTCTTTCCAGTACAAGTCAAAAAGTGACCGTACAGGCTACTGGAGAAAGTTTTACTACCCTAAATGTGCATCTTAGTAATCTTTCTTCTACAGACAATCATTATAAATTGGTTACAGATCAATCAGTACTGGACACTTATAACCATATTAATGGAACCGGATATATAATGTTGCCCAAAGATTATTATACGTTGCCGGAAACGATTACTGTAAAAGCAGGACAATATGCAGCCGATGCCCTCCCCATCGCTTTGAAAGCTTTCAGTCAGGAAATGATGAAATCGGGAGAATCATATGCACTGCCTGTAAAACTAGTATTGCAAGATGGAAGTATTTCACCGATGGAAAATACCGGAACCTTTGTTATTTTGGCAGAAAGTATTATCGAATTTTCAGCTCCAATGTTTGTTGGCGCTCCTAGTTTAAAAGCTAATAAATTCACAGAATCTCCCGAAACGTATTCACAATATACGATAGAGGTTCGTTTTCAGGTAGCCAACACAGCTGACCGTGACCGTGCAGTATTTAAGAACGGAGGAGATGATGCAAACTTCATCCTTTTACGTTTTGAGGATCCTCAAAGTGACAATGAAAATTATAAGGCACATTCATTAGTACAGATTGTAGGACGTAACCGGCTTTATTTGAATCCAAGTAATTCTTTCAAGCCAAACGAATGGCAACATTTAGCATTGGTCTGTGATGGTTCCAACTATCGACTTTACATAAACGGAGTTGATTCGGGTGTGTTGAGTATACCAACAGGAGCAACAACTTTCTCTGATGTAAATTGGTTCTGCTTAGGTGATGATTCTTATAGTAGATGGGGAAACTGTAAAATTTTGATGAGTGAAGCACGTATCTGGTCTGTAGTTCGTTCCGCTTCTCAAATTCAAAATAACATGACTCAAGTTAGCCCTAAATCTGTAGGTTTGGAAGCTTATTGGCGATTCAATGAAGGACAAGGCAATGTATTCGAAGATGCAACCGGCAAAGGTCATACATTGACTACTTCTGCTACTCCTACCTGGATTGACGGTATTTTATCTACAGATAAATCTACCGAATGGAAATAGTAATAATTTAATCGTATGTACATATGAAAAATATATTTCAATCACTATCAATAGCAACTCTACTCGGCTTGTTTGTCCCGTTCATTTCGTCCTGTAGCGATGATGAAGACGTTTTTAACGAGTGGAATGCTACGTATGTGTCTCTACAGAGAAATGACTATTTATCGGGGAATGTAAAAAAGTTCAATCTGACTCATGATGCGAATGGAATCGGAGGAGATGAAATTAAGATGGCTTTTACTGTAAAAACACAGAAAGCAGTCTCTACAGATATGGTTATCGCATTAAGTGCAAAAAGTGAAACAGAAGGGCTTGATGCAAGCCAGATCGTTTTAAGTTCCTCACAGGTTACTCTCAAAGAAGGACAGATGACTTCTGAAGAAATCACTGCGACGGTTGATCCGACGATATTTGCCAGTATCATGGAAAAAACAAGTTTCTCTTTCAGTGTCTCAATCAGTAATGTAACTACCAATGATAAGAACACTGTTATTAGCAGTAGTTTAAGTACATTGCCTGTCATTATTAATAAAGCTGCCTATTGTAATCTAAAAAGCGGTATTCCTAGTAATAGCCAACTTATCAGTAATCGCGCCGGCTGGATTATTAATGTAGAAGAAGGAGTAGAAGGCGCACCCAATAATTTAATCGATGGCAAGACTGGAACTGACGTTGCTCTAAATAATAAAGGATTCTGGTTTACTGTTGATTTAGGAGAAGCTAAGGTTTTAACAGGTATCAAAACGAATCATTGGGCCAATGCATATGCTCCTAGAGAAGTGGAAATATTACAGTCTGAAAATGGTACGACATGGAAATCATTGAGTTCATTAGCAATCTCCGGTGGTACACAGAATATTACGTTCATTTCTCCTATTACTACGCGATATCTGAAATATCAGATTATTACTATCTCTACAAACGGTCGTACGGATGTTACAGTATTTAATGTTTACGAACCCAAAAGTGAGTAAGTATTTATGAATAGATAACTATAAAAATATAGAATAGAGGCTATCAAACAGGCCTTAAGTTCATAAAATCACCCTCATTACAATGAACTGCACCCCAAAAGTTGAACACAAAACTTAAGGAGTGCAGTTCAGTCATGTAGTGAGGGTGATTTCTCGTGTTAAAGACTATCTAATCAAATCCCATTCCAATCAGTTTGCCACTACATATATGTGAAATGCCCCCAGAAAGTTATGTATCTAACTTTTGGGAGCACTTCACATCTTTATATAACGAACAAACCTTAATCTGTCAAGATCTAATTAGACAGCCTTTTAGAAACACTAACCTATCTCTTATTTCTTCATCACTCGGACAATCCGTCCGTCTTTCTTATAAGAGAAATGATTGGTATGCATTAATACATTCAGTATCTCATCAGCAGTGCTATCAGTAGAGAATTCACCGGTAAACCGTTCTGATTTCAATGCTTCATCCTTATAGATAAATTTGATGTCGTACAACTTCTCCATAATATTGGTTATTTCCAATAAAGACTGTTGCTTAAATTCCAACTTGCCATTAATCCAGAGAAGCACATCTGTAGGTTGGTTATATTCAATTAACTCTGCTTGATAAGTATCCGTATTTACATTCAATGTCTGTCCCGGTTTCAACAAATAACCATTCTCTTCCGTTCGCGGAGAATCTACCCGTACCAGTCCTTGAAGCAAGGTAGTCACTACCCTATTCTCATCTTGGCGTGCACGCACATTAAATTTCGTACCAAGCACACAAGTCTTGATTTGCTTACTATTTACTATAAATGGAGCATGTTTATCATGAGACACTTCAAAATAGGCTTCACCCGACAAATCGATTTGACGATCCGAACTCCATAAAGAATTATGATAAACTATTTTTGAAGATGCATTCAGCCATACCTTACTACCATCCGGCAACACAGTCTGCGCTCTCTGTCCGGCAGCAGTTATCACCTCATAATCCGAAAGCTTATTAGAAAGTAATCCCCAGGCAATTCCACCGGCAAAAACGAGTCCGGTAAGAAAAGCAGCCGCCACAGTAGCATAACGTCCCCAACGGATTGAAATACTTTTCCGCTTAGCCTTTTTCTCCTTTTCTCTGATAGCTGATTTAAATTGATCCAATGACGCCTCTGTATCTACAGTATTCATCACCGCTATACGCTCACCTACAAAGAGAGTGTAATAAAGTTGCTCCAAAGTTTTCCGGTTTTCCGGCCCTTCCTCGCACCAAGCTTCCACCCGAGCAGCTTCTTCATCATTACATTCACCTTGCAGGTAATTCACCAAGATAGTTTCATCCATGCTCTTTTATCTTTTTACAAAAAAACTATAATATCTTTGTAGTAATACAGTTGTGAGCACAAATATACTAAAGAGAAAAAGAAAAAAATATTTTTTCTCGCATTTTTATTTCATTTATCTACTTCTTTCATTATTTTTGTCTTACATAAATTAAAAGAGAATGTCACAATCTCCGATATATTTGGATATAAATAATAATAAGTCCGTTATCACTGCCCTAAAAGCAGGAGAAGAAAAAGTTTTTGACGTCGTCTACAGACATTACTTCCGTAGGCTATGTGCTTTTTGTTCCCAATATGTAGGCGAGCAGGAAGAAATAGAGGAGATTGTACAAGAAACAATGATGTGGCTGTGGGAAAATCGTTGCACTCTTATGGAAGAGCTGACACTCAAAACACTTCTTTTTACGATTGTCAAGAACAAAGCTCTCAACCGTCTTTCCCATTTTGAGATCAAACGAAAAGTACATCAGGAAATCGTTGATAAATATGATAGTGAGTTCAATAATCCGGACTTCTATTTGAGTGATGAGCTTTTCCGCTTATATGAAGAAGCACTAAAAAAACTTCCGAAAGAATATCTCGAAGCTTACGAGATGAACCGCAATCAACATCTGACACATAAAGAAATTGCCGAGAAGCTGAATGTATCTCCACAAACGATTAATTACAGGATTGGACAAGCCTTAAAGTTATTACGAGTAGCTTTAAAAGACTATCTACCTTTATTCATACTTATTTTCGGACCTAATTTTTTCGAACAATCATGAAATCAAAATTCGTATTTAGTAGTTCAAGCCTGTTTATCGGACTTTTTCTTTTCTTCTTCACTGAAAACGTGTGTTCACAAGAATCCGCTGATAACTGGACTCTTAAACAAGCCCGTCAATGGACACAAAAACAAGAATGGGCAAACGGACTGAAGGCAATGCCTCATAAAACAACCGATTATCAGGAATTTGCGTCACAATATCATAAGAATAAGAAAGTGTGGGACAAGACTTTCCAATGGCTAGCTACCCACGACCTTGCGAATATGCCTGCCGGACGATATGAAGTGGATGGCGAACATTGTTACATCAATGTACAGGATGCAACAACACAAGATGTCAGTAAACGTAAAATCGAAGCACACCGTCATGGTATTGATCTGCAATATGTAGTGAAAGGCACCGAACGTTTCGGAATTACTTCAGCAGAATATGCAGAGCCTATCACCGAATACAAACCGGATGTAACTTTCTACAAAGCCAAGAAAATAAAATATGTAGATTCCACCCCGGACACATTCTTCATGTTCTTCCCCAAAAACTTCCATCAGGCATTGGTAAAGGCAGGGAAAGAACCGGAGGATATACGAGTCATTGTTGCTAAAATCGAATATATCCCATAAACAGAAACATGAGTGAACTTTTAGTCTATAAAGCCTCCGCAGGTTCAGGTAAAACATTTACCCTGGCCGTGGAATACATCAAACTGATCATTCTCAATCCCCGTGCCTATCGGCAAATTCTCGCTGTCACCTTTACCAATAAGGCAACTGCAGAAATGAAAGAACGCATTCTTAGTCAGCTTTACGGCATACAGATAGGCGATAAAGATTCCGAAGCCTACCTCAACCGAATTAAAGAAGAGACAGGAAAAACCGAACAGGAGATACGGGAAGCGGCAGGCGTCGCCCTTAGCTATATGCTGCATGATTACAGCCGGTTCAGGGTAGAGACTATCGACTCATTTTTTCAATCTGTCATGCGCAATCTCGCACGGGAACTGGAACTTAGCCCGAATCTGAATATTGAGTTAAATAACACCGAAGTTCTTAGTGACGCTGTAGATAGCATGATTGAGAAACTAGGACCCACTTCTCCCGTTCTCGCATGGTTACTCGATTATATCAACGAACGAATTGCCGACGATAAACGTTGGAACGTGTCGGACGAAGTAAAAAGTTTCGGACGCAATATTTTCGATGAAGGTTATATTGAAAAGGGAGAAGGACTCCGGCAACGGTTACGAAACCCTGATACCATCAAAGAGTATCGCAAGCAACTGAAAGCGCTGGAAACGGAAATTCTGGAGCAAATGAAAGGATTCTACGACCAATTCGAAGGAGAACTGGATGGACACGCACTGACTGCTGATGATCTGAAAAACGGTTCACGCGGAATCGGAAGTTATTTTCGTAAACTTAATAATGGTATTTTAGGCAATGATATCCGTAATGCTACAGTAGAAAAATGTCTGGAAGACGCAAAGAACTGGGCAACCAAGACTTCTCCCCGCTACGCGGACATCATTAATTTAGCCAACTCTAGTCTCATGCAAATTCTGGAAGATGCTGAAAAGTTACGTTCCAAGAATAATTTGTTACTGAATAGTTGCCGATTATCCCTGCAACATCTCAACAAAGTGCAACTCCTCGCCAATATCGATGAAGAAGTACGTCAGTTGAATCACGACAACAATCGTTTTCTATTATCAGATACGAATGCCCTGCTCCATCAACTGGTGAAAGACGGTGACTCCTCTTTTGTATTCGAAAAGATAGGAACGAATATCCATAACGTCATGATAGATGAGTTTCAGGATACCAGCCGGATGCAATGGGGAAATTTCAAATTGCTCTTACTGGAAGGATTGTCTCAAGGAGCAGACAGTTTGATTGTAGGAGACGTTAAACAATCCATTTATCGTTGGCGAAATGGCGATTGGGGAATTCTCAACAGCCTGAATAATCACATCGAACATTTCCCGATCCGCGTCAAGACATTAGCTACCAACCGGAGAAGTGAAACCAATGTTATCCGGTTTAATAACCAAATCTTCACAGCTGCCGCCAACTATCTGAACGGAGTATATAAGCAACAGTTAGGCAAGGATTGTGAGGATCTGCAGAAAGCCTATGCCGACGTTGTGCAGGAATCTCCCCGAAGTACAGAAAAAGGATATGTAAAAGTCTCTTTTCTCGAACCCGACGAAGAACATGGTTATACCGAACAGACATTAATCAGTCTGGGAGAAGAAGTGCAACATCTCCTCACCTCCGGAGTACGACTGAATGATATAGCCATCCTGGTACGAAAAAATAAAAGTATTCCCCGAATCGCCGACTACTTCGATAAGGAGCTACACTATAAAGTGGTATCAGACGAAGCCTTCCGCCTTGACGCCTCTCTTGCCATTTGTATGATGCTGGATGCACTGCGATTCCTTTCCGATGAAAATAATAAAATAGCACGTGCCCAACTGGCCGTAGCCTATCAAAACGAGGTTTTACAGAAAGGACTGGATTGGAATACTCTCCTACTCCTCCCTGCCGAGAATTATCTTCCCGCCGCTTTTCTTGAAAAGACAAAGGAACTAAGGCTAATGCCTCTTTATGAGCTTTTAGAAGAACTTTTCAGCATATTCGAGATGAATCTTATCAAAGATCAGGATGCCTATTTATTTGCTTTCTTTGATGCGGTGACCGATTATCTGCAAAGCAACTCTTCCGAGCTAGACGGATTCATCCGGTATTGGGACGAAACATTATGCAGTAAAACAATTCCGAGTGGAGAAGTAGAAGGTATCCGGATTTTCTCCATACACAAATCCAAAGGATTGGAATTCCATACCGTACTCCTTCCTTTCTGCGACTGGAAACTGGAGAATGAAACCAATAATCAGCTTGTATGGTGTGCCCCGCAAACAGCACCATTCAATGCATTGGATATTCTTCCTATTAACTATTCCACCCAAATGGCTGAATCGATTTATGGTAACGACTACCTGCAAGAACGTCTTCAACTTTGGGTGGATAACCTCAATCTACTATACGTTGCTTTTACCCGCGCAGGGAAAAACCTTATTATCTGGAGCAGAAAAAAACAAAAAGGCACCATGTCCGAACTATTGGCAAACACCCTACCGATAGTAGCCCAAGAAGAAGGGATTGACTGGGAAGAAGACTGTTACGAGCAAGGACAACTATGCCCTTCCGAAAAAGAAAGAATCAAGACATCCACAAACAAGCTAACCCAGAAACCAGAGAAACTCCCTATTCGGATGGAATCCATGCGGCATGATATTGAATTTCGTCAGTCCAACCGCTCTGCTGACTTCATTCAGGGCATTGAAGAAGAAGATTCGGACGACCACTTTATCAACCGCGGACGTATGTTACATACTTTATTTTCTGTCATCGAAACAGCAGAAGATATCGATCCAGCCATCGAACGGCTTATTTTTGAAGGAGTTATCAGAAATGACGAGAAAGAAAAAGTGGCTCGTGAAGTTGCAAAGAAAGCTTTTTCTTCTCCTGAAATTCAAGATTGGTATTTCGGAAAATGGACACTCTTTAATGAATGTGCTATTATCTATAAAGAAAAAGGAGTTTTGCAAACCCGTCGTCCGGATCGTGTAATGATGAAAGACGATCAGGTTGTTGTAGTCGATTTCAAGTTTGGTAAGGAAAATCCTAAATATAACAAACAAGTGAAAGGATATATGCAACTTCTTACCAAGATGGGATATAAAAATATCACCGGCTACTTGTGGTATGTGGATGAAGAAAAAATAGAAAAAGTATGAAAGCTGTTCCTCTCATCGGCATTGCCCGCCATCGACTAACGATTGACGGTGAAGGAGTTACAACATTAGTTGCTTTCCATGGCTGTCCGTTGCGTTGCAAATATTGTCTCAATCCGACATCTTTGCAGCCCGATGGTGTTTGGGAGAGCTATGATTGTAACCAGCTCTACGAGGAAGTACGCAAAGATGAACTTTATTTCCTGGCGAGTTGCGGAGGAGTCACATTTGGCGGTGGAGAACCTTTGTTACAAAGTGAATTTATCAGGCAATTCCGCCAACTCTGTGGCCCGGAATGGAGAATCACTGTCGAAACCTCTCTCAATGTTCCGCAACAGAATGTAGAAGAACTGATTTCTATTATAGACAATTACATAATCGACATCAAAGATATGAATAATAACATCTATCAGCGATATACCGGAAAGAATAATGAAAACGTCTTAGGTAATTTGCGATATTTAATCGGGAAAGACAAAGCCAAGCAAATCGTTATTCGGACACCACTCATCCCTTCCTATAATACGGAGAAGGATATTGACCAAAGCATAGAACTTTTGAAAGAAATGGGAATCACCCAATTCGACCGATTCACCTATAAAACCCCTAATGATTAATGCCATGGCAAGAGGAAAACAAACCTGTAAAATCTTAAAAGAGATTCGTCGGCAGATAGCCGAAGCGAATGATATTGAATTCATCACCTCTGAATGTCAGCATCAGGGAGATTGTTTGGGTACTTGCCCCAAATGCGAAGCTGAAGTTCGATATTTGGAGCAACAACTTGAACGAAAACGCCGTGTAGGTAAGGCCATCGCTCTGTTTGGACTATCAACTGGTATACTCACAATAATACCTCCTACTTCATTGGACGCAGAAACACTGCAATGCCCTAAAATGAATTGGACCATTACTGCTGACAGCCTGATACAAGAAAAAGACATGAAAGGGGAAGCCCCCTTTTATGGTCCGGAAAAGCTACCGGAATTTCCCGGAGGAACAGAAAAATTTATAGAATTTCTGAAAGAAAATCTTCGTTATTCAGAAATAGATAGTATTGCTAATAATACATACACTGATGTAAAATTCACTATAGATTATGACGGACAAGTTATCAACCCTAAGATTACCCGCAAGATACACCCCAAAGTTGAAGCTGAAATATTAAGGGTCATGTCTCTCATTCCTCGTTGGACACCCGGTATGTTGGCAAATGAAACAGTACAAGTGACATACAATCTGATGCTTTCATTCAGTGCGATGTATGGCCCGGAATTGAGAATCACTTATACTCGTATAAACTATCCTGACGTTTACGAGAAAGTACCTGTTATGCCCGATTTTCCTGAAGGCCAGCAAGCTCTCATGGAATTTCTTGCAAAAAAGATTCAATACCCTAATACAGGAACAGAAGGTAATGGTGTACAGGGGCGTACTATTATTCAGTTCATCGTTGATAAAGAAGGAAATATAGTCAAACCAGAAGTTTTACGTGGCGTAGATCCTTATCTGGATAAAGAAGCTTTACGCGTCATTAATCAAATGCCTAAATGGAAACCGGGAGAACTGGAAGATGGTACTAAAGTTGCTGTTTATTTCACCGTACCTGTTATGTTCCGATTACAATAAATACAAGAATCAGAAAATAGTTTAATCAATATGCAATCATTTCTCCAACTAGTCGCTCATGATTTATATACCAAGATAGGAAACGACCTGTCACGTACGGTACTCGTTTTCCCTAATAAACGTGCTAACTTGTTCTTCAATGAATATTTAGCAGGAGAATCCGATAAACCGATCTGGTCACCAGCTGCCATGAGTATCAGCGACCTGTTTCAGAAACTATCCGTACAGAAAAGCGGCGATCCTATTCGATTGGTCTGCGAACTTTATAAAGTGTTCAAAGAGGAAACACGGAGTCAGGAAACATTGGACGATTTCTACTTCTGGGGCGAATTGTTGATTAGTGATTTTGATGATGTAGATAAGAATATGGTCGATGCCGACAAATTATTCAGTAATCTACAAGATTTGAAAAATCTGATGGATGACTATGAATTCCTTGACAAAGAGCAGGAAGAAGCCATACAACAGTTTTTTCAGAATTTCTCCATTGAAAAACGGACCGAACTAAAAGAAAAATTTATTTCCCTTTGGGACAAGCTAGGTACTATCTACCATCGTTACCGTGTGAACCTGGCAGAGTTAGGCATTGCTTACGAAGGCATGCTCTACCGGAACGTGATCGAACAACTCGATACCGACCAACTCAAATACGACAAATACATATTTGTCGGGTTCAATGTTTTGAACAAAGTAGAAAGTGACTTTTTCAGAAAACTGAAAGATGCGGGCAAGGCACTCTTCTATTGGGACTATGATATCTTCTACACCCAACAAATCAAAAAACATGAGGCCGGAGAATTCCTGAAACGTAATCTCGAGGAATTTCCGAACGAACTCCCGGAAAGCTTTTTCAACACCTTTAAAGAACCGAAGAAAATACGTTATATTTCCGCTTCTACCGAGAATGCCCAAGCACGTTTCCTTCCCGGATGGATTAAGGCGATAACAAACGATCATTCACAAATTACCGTAGAAAAGGAAAAAGAAAATGCTGTAGTGCTTTGTAATGAAGCTCTGTTGCTTCCCGTACTTCATTCCATTCCGCAGGAAGTGAAGAATGTCAATATCACCATGGGATTCCCATTGGCTCAAACTCCTGTTTATAGCTTTATCAATGCCGTAATGGAACTGCAAACCAATGGTTACCGCTCCGATACCGACCGATTCACTTACGAGGCAGTATCCGCCATATTGAAGCATCCCTATACCCAACAATTATCATCCCATGCCGGTCCCCTGGAACGTGAACTGACCCAAACAAACCGTTTTTATCCACTTCCGTCAGAACTTAAACAGGATGATTTTCTAACTACCCTCTTCACTCCCCGTAATGGTATAAAAGAACTATGCGATTATCTGATCGAATTAATCAAAAACATTTCAACCATTTATCGGAAAGAAGGAGAATACAATGATATCTTCAATCAACTATATAGAGAATCGCTCTTTCAAAGCCATACCAAAATCAACCGTCTCTACAGTTTGATTGAAAGCGGAGAACTAAATATACGCACCGATACTCTGAAACGACTGATTACCAAAGTACTGACATCTTCTAACATTCCTTTCCACGGAGAACCTGCTATCGGAATGCAAGTCATGGGAGTATTGGAAACACGTAATCTGGACTTCCGGAATCTCATTATATTGTCTCTCAACGAAGGACAACTTCCAAAATCCGGAGGAGATTCCTCTTTTATTCCCTATAATCTCCGGAAAGCATTTGGCATGACCACTATCGAACACAAAAATGCAGTGTATGCCTACTACTTTTATCGACTGATACAACGGGCAGAGAATATCACGCTACTCTACAATACTTCTTCGGACGGTCTCAACCGTGGAGAAGAATCCCGCTTCATGCTGCAATTACTTGTAGAAGGTCCACATGATATCACTCGCGAGTATCTGGAAGCCGGACAATCTCCGCAAAGTACCCAAGAGATACGAGTAGAAAAAACACCTGAAGTACTAAGACGAATCTATCGTGCTTACGATAGCACTCATCCAAATTCACTGGTTCTCTCTCCTTCCGCCCTTAATGCTTATCTGGATTGCCGGTTGAGATTCTACTACCGCTATGTAGCGGGCTTGAAAACACCGGACGAAGTGAGTGCTGAAATTGATTCCGCTCTATTCGGAACCATTTTCCACCTCTCCGCCCAATTAGCATACACCGACCTGACTGCAACCGGAAAAACGATACAGAAAGAAGATCTTGAACGCTTATTACGCAATGACGTGAAGCTACAAAGCTACGTTGACCAAGCCTTCAAAAAAGAATTATTCAAAGTTTCTCCCGAAGAAAAACCGGAATATAACGGCATACAACTTATCAACTCCAAAGTAATTGTTTCCTATCTGAAACAATTGCTGCGTAACGACCTTCAATATACTCCTTTCGAAATGGTCGCTATGGAAAAGAAAGTTTCAGAAGAGATTACTATACAAACAGGACAAGGACCGTTCACTCTCCGTCTGGGTGGCACAATCGACCGTATGGATGCAAAAGAAAGTACCCTGCGGATTGTTGACTACAAAACAGGAGGAAGCCCTAAAATACCTGCTAATATCGAGCAACTGTTCACCCCATCGGAAACACGCCCGAACTATATCTTCCAGACTTTTCTGTATGCTGCTATCATGAGCCGGCAACAATCGTTAATGGTAGCTCCTGCTCTGCTCTACATCCACCGGGCAGCATCGGAAAACTATTCGCCTGTTATTGAAATGGGAGAACCTCGTAAACCGAAAATACCGGTAAACAACTTCGCTTTCTTTGAAGATGAATTCCGTGAACGCCTGCAAACATTATTAGAAGAAATATTCAGCGAAGAAGAGCCTTTTACGCAGACAGAAGATACTAAAAAATGTTCGTATTGCGATTTTAAGGCTATCTGCAAACGATAAACCGAAAATAGAATATACCAATTAAATAAGGGCACGATTTACATATTCATGCAAACCGTGCCCTTATTATTTCTAGTCGTATTATCTATAGTTATCTTATTTCTCCAACAATGGAATTGAGAAACTAAATGTAGACCCGTCTCCCTTCTTTGAAGTAAACCAAAGTTTACCGCCATTTTTGACAACAAAGTCCTGACACAATAACAATCCGAGTCCCGAACCTTCTTCATTGTTTGTACCAAAGGTACTGAAATGAGTATCGGTATGCAGCAACTTCTTCTGATTTTCGTCATCAATACCGCAACCACTGTCTTTCACACTTACGATTGCCATACCGTCTTCTTCTGCCAGTGACACCACTACTTCCGAACCTTCATTGCTAAACTTAATCGCATTACTGATTAAATTACGAATCACCGTCTTAATCATGTCAATATCAGCACGAACAGCCACATTCTCTACAGGCACATCTTGTACTATCTTAATATTTTTCAGACTGGCCACCATCGTAAAGATTTCACTTACGCCCTCTACGACTTCCACCATATTAATATCCTGATAAACCACTTTCAGTTTACCAATCTGGCTCTTCGTCCATTTCAGCAGATTATCAAGCAATGAGAATACATCTTCTGTTGTCTGATTAGCCATTGTCAGCAATTCATACATCTCATCACCAATTGTTTCGCTTGGCAGATTCAGAATCAGCATATTCAGCACCATCTTGATAGATCCCATTGGTGAACGCAAGTCATGTGCAATCACAGAATAGAGTTTGTCGCGTCCCATGATCGTCTTACGCAACTCTTCCGTTTGTGCAACAATGATTCTTTTCGCTGCAACCAACGAAATCTGGTGCGTCACACGAATAATCAATTCTTCTTTATTGAATGGCTTTGAAATAAAGTCATTACCACCCACCTGAAATCCTTTTACGATATCCGCCGTACTATTTAGAGCAGTCAGGAAGATAATGGGAATTTCAGCCATTTCGGGGTCTGCTTTCATTTGTTGAGCTACCTCAAAGCCACTGATATCCGGCATCATTACATCCAGTAATACAAGATCCGGATTTTCCTTCTTCACTTGTTCCAACGCCTGTGTTCCATTACCGGCAGTCACAATTTTGAATTTCTCGTTGGTCAAAAGTACCTTTAATAAAAGGACGTTTGATATTACATCGTCCACAATAAGGACTTTATATTCAGAAGGATTAATTTCCATATTCATAATTTTCTTTTTTTATGCTTCAGACATTTTTAAAATATTCAATCATACGCTTCAGCCCCTCTTCAAGTTCAACAGTAGGCTGCCAGCCCAATTTCTCTTTAGCCAATGTAATATCCGGTTGGCGTTGCTTCGGATCATCATCCGGTAAAGACTTAAATACAATCTTCGAAGATGAACCGGTCATACTAATGATCCTTTCCGCCAATTCCAATACCGGAAATTCATTCGGATTCCCCAGGTTTATAGGACCTGTAAACTCGTCCTCCGTATTCATCATTCTTATCATTCCTTCAATCAAATCATCAATATACTGGAAGCTGCGTGTCTGCTTCCCATCACCATATATTGTTATATCTTCATTATTCAACGCTTGAAGAATAAAATTAGAAACAACCCGTCCGTCATTCGGCAACATTCGCGGACCATACGTATTAAAAATACGGATAATCTTCACACGCACATTATTCTGACGGTGATAATCCATAAATAATGTTTCTGCGCAACGCTTTCCCTCATCATAGCAAGACCGGTAACCTACCGGATTCACATTTCCCCAATAGCTTTCCGGTTGCGGATGAACGATTGGATCTCCATATACCTCACTCGTAGAAGCTTGCAGAATCTTGGCATCCAGTCTCATTGCCAATCCCAGCATATTAATGGCTCCCATCACAGATGTTTTGGCAGTTTGAATCGGGTCATGTTGATAATGAATGGGAGATGCCGGACAAGCCAAATTATAAATTTCATCTACTTCAGCCGAATAAGGATAAGTGACATCATGCCTCACCACCTCAAAATGATGATTATCCATCAAGTGAATGATATTATCTTTCGAACCCGTAAAAAAATTATCCAGGCATATCACGTCGTGACCTTCGTTTATAAGCCGAGTACAGAGATGAGAGCCTATAAAACCGGCTCCGCCACTTACCAATATTCTTTTCATTCTAAATATTTCTATTGTTTACTAAAGAGACGCTGTCTCTTCGTTTTGTTTATGGTCACAAATGTAACCGATTTGCTTAAAATAAACAATTTTCGGAGAGGATATTTAAAAAAAAAGCAGATTTAAATAGTTTCAATTTCCGAAACAACTTGCCACTGACAAATGTTTATAATAGAAAAGTATTATTTATTAGAACTATTATGATGACAAATAATCCAAATGCAAACCTCATAGAAGCGATGAAGGAAAAGCTTCCGCTCAAAGGACAACTGGCAGATATGTTAATGGACACGCTATACATAGGAAAAGAGGCAGTATACAGAAGATTGCGCGGTGAAGTACCTTTCACCTTACAAGAGTCGGCTCTTATTTCAAGAAAACTGGGTATATCGCTAGACAAGATTATAGGACTAAGTTTCAAATCGAACGCCATGTTTAATATAAACATTGTAGATTATGACGACCCGTTCGAGAGTTACTACAATATCCTTGAAAAATATGTCTCGCTAATCAATACGATGCCGGATGACCCGAATTCTGTAATGGGAACTTCTGCCAACATTATTCCCCAGACTCTCTATCTGAAACATGAACTTCTGGCAAAATTCCGTTTATTCAAATGGATGTACCAGAATAAATATATTGATTGCAAGAGTTTCGAAGAATTGGATATTCCACCGAAACTGGTCAATATCCAGAAAGACTATGTAGCAATGACACGTCATATCCACTCCATAGACTATATATGGGATAATATGATTTTCCAACACCTTATCAACGATATCCAATACTTCGCCAGCATCCATCTCATTTCCGACGAAACAAAAGAAGAAATCAAAAATGAATTATTCTTATTGGCGGACGAACTGGAAGAACTGGCTATCAATGGCAAGACAGCCGATGGCAATCGTGTACGCATCTATGTGTCGAATATCAACTTCGAGGCAACATATAGCTATGTAGACACCAATAACCTGCAAATGAGCCTCATACGTATTTATTCCATCAACTCCATTACCACGATGGACAACGAAATTTTCTGTACCTTGAAAGAATGGATTCAACCTCTGAAAAAGTTCTCCACTTTGATATCCGAAAGCGGTGAAATGCAGCGTATTCAATTCTTCAAGCAACAGCGAGAAATTATTGACGCTCTTTAATTTTATTTTCGCAGATTAGAACTTCAAAAAAAAATCAGTTCCAATAAATGAAAGTAGATAAGATTCTTATCTACTTTTTTTCATTCCCTGTCCTCACCGCTTCCGTTTGATTCCCAATCAGAAAAAGACACATACATTCATCTCTGTTTTTCCACACAAATCTTTCAAACACAAGACGTAATTTTGCATAGAATGTATCACAAAGATTATTAACATTAAAATTAAAGGAACAAACAATGAAAAATGGTATTCTAAACGAATTAATATCTACAATGAAGGAGCGAATTCCTCAAGATATGAATCTGGCCAATACTTTGGCTGACATTTTATGCATGGGAAAGGAAGCTGTCTATCGCAGATTGAGAGGTGAGGTGTCTTTTACAATAGACGAAGTAGCACTGCTTTCTCAAAAACTCGGTATTTCTATTGACCAGATTGTCGGTAGCCATGTATCTAATAAAGTTACTTTCGACCTGAACTTACTTCATGCCACTAGTGCGCTGGAAAGTTATTACGAAATAATCAACCGTTATCTGCAAATTTTCGACTATGTGAAAACAGATAATACGACGGAGGTGTATACTGCATCCAATTCCCTTCCCTTTACACTTTATTCTTCCTATGAGAATTTGTCTAAATTCCGTCTTTGCCGATGGATGTATCAGAATGGAGATATAAAGACGCCACATTCTTTGGAAGACATGTCTGTGGATGAACGGATCGTCAATGTGCATAAGAAGTTGAGTGAAAGTATAAGACAGTGTCCAAAAACGTTTTTCATCTGGGACACAAATATCTTTTATTCTTTTGTGAAAGAGATCAAGTACTTTGCCAGCCTGAATCTGATAAACAAGGACGATGTCATGCATTTGAAAGAAGAACTTCTTCAGTTACTTGGCGTGGTAGAACATCTGTCCATAAAGGGAGAGTTCAGCGAAAACAAGAAAGTGTCTTTCTATCTGTCCAATATCAGTTTCGAAGCCACTTACAGCTATATCGAGAAACATGATTACCAAGTCAGTCTGCTGCGGGTATATTCTATCAACTCGATGGATTCGCAAAGCTCATATATCTGCCAGATGCAACGCAATTGGATTCAATCGTTGAAGCGCCACTCTATTCTGGTTTCGGAAAGTGGAGAAGCACAGCGTATTGCTTTCTTGCAAAAGCAGTTGGAAGTTATCAATACGTTGTAAACAAAGGGAAACACACTAAACATTGTGGATTCTAGGAATAAAAAGAAAAGGATTTAATAGACGAGCTGTATCAGAATGAAGACAAACAACATTCTGATACAGTTCTTTTAGCTTTTATTCTATTGTGCGCACACAACGATACCAAGCCCAAGTTGTGGACTCTACCGTAGCCCATGCGCCGAATTCACCATTATTATGTCCGACCAGCCAATAGTTGCTATCGCGTGAAGTCAATGTCCAGTGCACAGTACTAATCTTCTCGAATCCGTTCCCTGTCCAAGTAGTCGAGTCACCGAAACCTTGGTTTTCGATATTGGTTACAGCCCCTCCCATACTAAGTACTAAATACATCTCACGCTGAGTAGGTAGACGCCAGCCACTCCCTTTGCTTTCGCATGCCGCTTTTGCTTCCGCCCAAGTTTTACCATTACTACTGGAATTTTCAATCTGAAACTTAGGAGCAACCTTATTCATTGCGACACTTGTATCCGGAATTTCACCTGAAGCAAATAACACCAAAGGATCTGTTCCTCCACTGGCATCGCGAGAGACAATAGTGACCCCCGAGGATTCTACCATCAAATAAGGGTACTTCTTTCCGCTATTTGTATTATCCCTTACGCAACGAAAATAATTATTATTACTAACAGGTGCGGAATCCGGATAACCTGCCGACATTTCCATCCCAAAACGTGTTGTAGAGCCTTTAGCCTCATAGTATGATGAAGACCAGTAGTTACCTGTCCAGTTTTGATACCACCCATATATATTCTGACCGTCATGATAATTACTGTTAATCGCATTACCACCCAAAGCATTTTCATAGACAAATGACAGCAACAGTTCACTAGCAGTAGGCAGACGCCAACCATCGCCTATATTCCTACAGATATCCTCCGCATCGGCTACATTTTCCAATCGCCCCACACTTTGGTTAGTTCCGTTATAATATCTCCTATTATCAAACCGAAGCGGATAAAGATAGAAAAGAGGTTCCCCGGCAGTTGTGTAAGATTTGGTTTCGGACACCATCTGAAGGTCAATCGTACGATAAAACGGGAATTCTTCATCTGCCACGGTATGCATTACATTTCTGAACGTGATTCTTATCGTTCCGCTTTTTCCTTCTTTCCACTTGCCGGGGTGAAGCTTCAGCCTGAAATCGTATCCATGACCAACCACATCATTTCCCTTGCCGTCATCATAGCCTATGATAGACTCAAGATACATCTTGTCGTCCGCATTCTTTCTACCTATAATTACATCATTATCCGAATCGGTCCGAATCAGTCCGGTGCCATCATCGTTCGTTATATTCAATTCCTCAATATCCATAATTTCCCAATTGTTATTGACAAACAATTGCAAGTATTGTTCCGCACCCAGATTGACTTTATAAGTACGACTATTGACTGTAGTGGAAAGATATCGGAGTGAAAACTCCAGCTCCCCCTGATTGATGGGGAATTGTACTTGAGTAAGGTATCCTTCCTTATCGTACAGGTCGAACAACATAAAGTCCCAACGCCACCACCAGCCTGCACCATCTTCAACAGTACCATCGCCTGCTCTTCGCGGATTAGGCTGTATAGTAAACGCCTGCACCCTTTCACTGAACGGTATCGCATTCGTCCTGTCTAATTGCGGAATCAAACCGCCGGCATTATATTGGACCATATTGACACCACCAGTGCCATAAAGCTTACCTTCTATCCTATCCACGGAAAACATGACATACACCGTCTGCGGTTCAAGAGGGAGTTCGTCGCCATCAGGATTTCGAATTGGAAAAAAAAGACCTCTCTCCAACACATTTCCGTATGCATCGACAAATTTGATAATTCCCGGATCTATTGTATACTGTGTCACTTCAATATTGTGAGTCAGGCGACCTGCCGTCAACGTAACAGTAGCCTTACGCCCAACGCCAATATTTTCATTATTAAAATATGGAATCTTCAATTTGAGTTGGGTATCATCGTTCGCAACGCCCGATGCCGCATCAGCTCCACCTTCAAATTTGAGCCAGTCGTTCCCTGCAGTAATGGTGGCCTTCCAGCCTCCGGGACTGTCAGTAAAAACGTCTATGGCATAACTATTATTCTGGTATTGAGTAACAGCGAGCTCCGATTCACCCACTCCAAGCATATATTGCCCATTGTAGACCACATCTTTGACCTTATCACGATCATAGTGTATCAGCCAGAATTTCAAGTTGGACATGACTGTATATGATGCCAGCGCCTCGCTAAAACTTTTATAACCGGTTCCCAATGCTTGGGTAATGGTAATGATGTATTTATGGTTTCGCTTCAAAGGCAAATATTCCACTTGTTCTCCTGTATTTCCGTTTTTGGTAAAATCCACCCGGTAAAATGTCGATTCACCCGTACCGATCCTTCCTTTCACAATCAGGCAAGTAGCATCCTTACGGCTCGCTTCTCCGTCTGCTCCCGCACCACCGGCATCCTCTGCCGCCAGGGATTCAAATGTATAAATCTCCCCATCGTAGGGTGTGTTACCATTTACGGAATAAAGGATTGCATCCCCTTCTTCCGTCATTTTACCACTACCCGCGGGGAGAACCGGAGTATCCGGAACCGGGTCAGTAACCTGCCCGTTCGTGTTCCATGCCGGAGCAATATATCCGGTGGTATTGTAATTGGCCAGGTAAACCTCTTCGACCGTGAAATTCGAAGTGGCACTGTTATTACGGATATCAATACGCGCCAGCATACGTTTCATATTTATGCCGGTTATCGGATCCATCGAAGGAGTGATTTTGCTTATTACCTTCTCCCCGTACATCGGAATCCGCGTATACCCACCAGTTGTCGAGCCATCTGCCAACCATTTGCCGGTCTGGGTGTGGAGCATCTTTTCCATTGCCTCAACCTTGGTGGTCGCTCCCTTCGTGAAGCCCGACACAATATTATCAAGTTCCTTATTTGCCACAACCACGATGCAGGTAGATGCGGTAGTGGGAGAAAGCACAGCAGAGAAACTCACAGTGGAATTGTCAGCCAAGTCCTGAGTGACTCCTGTAGCGCTGACCCATTCCAGAAATACTGCCGGCGTTTTTGACATATCAAAAACAAGAATATCCACCGTTTCTATTTCGTCTTCTTTCTTTGCTGTTCCCGTTCCGGTCATCGTACGCGAAGATACGGACGGGAGGTTTACATCGGGAACCGTTAATGTAAAACGAATGCCATTTCCTGCCGGAGAAGGCGTCGACTCAAATTCTTCCTGTACGCATCCGGTAAGCCATACCGTCATCAACAGAACAGACAAAAGATAGCACTTTCTTTTTATTGAAACCTTATATTGCATATTTCTATTTCCTTTCCTTAAACTTTGATATTGCATATTCGTCATTATGGTGCGGTCAATGTCACCGTTATTGGCAGATTATCACCATTCGTATTGGTTAGTATGAGTCTAGCCGTATCACCGGACACAGCATCGGCTCTAAAGTAGAAGTAAACCGCATCACCACTCACGCCACTTGTTTCGAGCATTGTCTCACTGTTAAGCAGAATTTTATCCGGATCTTGTATCTGGGTTATCTTCCACTCCCATATTCCCGGATTGCCCGAAGTAAAGACAATCTTGCGACGTCGCATATTTCCGGTTCCATTATCGTTGCTGTCCAACTCTACGTTCGAGGTCAGCCACTCTCCGTCTTCTCTCCACTGACTCAACAGTACATGGTGCCGCAAATTACCGGCATTGATATAAAAGCCTGTTTCCCGCTTAGTTCCGGTTCCTGAATTAAATTTGGGCATCACAACCTGGATATTATACGTATACACTCCTTCCGAAAGGGATATCTGAGTCATATTAACTGTCGGCCACGTATCCATGGTACTTTTGTTTAATGACGCCCCCGGCAGAAATCCTGTATCCGGATTAGCATCATAATTCGTTTTCACTTCTATATTGACAGTGACCCCATCACCAGCCGTCTGTACCTTGGTCTGCGATAATTTGAGATAATACTGTTTATCGAAAATTACATTCACCTGGCTTTCCGTCCATTCAAGCGGGGTAGCTGAAAGCTGATAGGTTTCGTTGGATATCGTAAGATTGTAGTTGATGTACTCGCCCGATTCCCAAGAATGCGGATTCTTGGCGAGAATATCACTGAACAGGAATTCCCGATCGCCAAAGTTGGTGGTAACAACGATTTTGGCGGTTGCGGAGAAAGCGTCAGTCGGCAACATGAGGAATGTATCACCTATCAAGGTGGCATCTTCAGTAACTGTTTTGTTACCGGTGGGAGTAGAAGCGACCTTCCCGGTGGCGACATCGCTCCAGACAAACTTCGGTTTGCCGTTTTTCGTCGTGGTGGTCGGAATTTCAGTCATCGCAAGGTTACCGCTTTTTCCCACATTCTGGAATTCTATTTTCTCGATAGTCACCTCATTCGGTACAGGAGCTACTTTCTTGAATGTAAAGGTAACCTTGGTCAATGTGTGGTAGAAGTGTATATTCACACCTTCAACCCATATAGGGCCCGATATAGCCGCCAATACATCGACATGATTGGCGGCGGATTCATTCGCTGTATAATTCAGCACCATTTCTCCGGGATCAGTGAAACTCGCAGTAGGCGCATTCGCATCACTGTACGGATACCAGGAGAAGAACTTCATGCTCGCATTCAACAATCCGGGCCAATATTGCAACGGCGAGATGGTGGCTGTCAGGTCGGCGTTAACCGTAGCACTTGCATTGAAGTATGGTTGGGGAACAGAAGCATTGGGAGTCAGTGAACCGTAAAGACCGAAAGTCTCTTCTTTCAGATCGGTATTCGAAGAGATTACCGTACCACGAGTGTAGACATAGCCGCCTTCTCCAATACGTTGCACAACAATTAATTCCTTATCACACGTCATCTCTTCTCTGACACACGAAAAGAGGACAGCCGAAAGGACAGCCATTGCCATAATCATCCTAATATTATTTATAGTCTTTATCATCTTACTTCTTTTCCGAAATTAAAAACAATCAGCGAAAGATATTACAAGTCCATATCCAAATCAATGTCTTGTCTTTCACCCCAATCTTCTACGCTTATCGTCAGTATCTGAATACCTATTTTTCCTACGCGTGCCGTTACCTGATACACGTTGTTCCGACGGATCTCCGTAAAAGGTTGCGCTGTCGGACTACCTGTGCCGTCAACCTTTGTTACGCTTTCAATTACTTTCCCGGTTATTCCGGTGACGTCCGAAGGCCCTTTCGGAACATTAGTCATACTGATAGACAGTCGGTCGGAATAATCCGACTTGAATAGGCGTTCGGCTGTGTAGAACGAGCAAAGCAACTTCCGGTTTTCAGCTCCGGGAGCCGATGAATATGCCCAAGTTTCTGTAGTCGCAGCCGTCCAGCTATGCGTTAATAAATTGCTTTCCGACACGTCTTCCTTCACCTTTCCGTAGTTTTTTGAAGAGTCGGCGTTATCACGCGTGCCGTTGCCCACATTTCCCATCACGAAATAGCTATCATGGGAAAAATTATGCAAGGTGACACTGGTGCTTCCGGCAGTATATCCGGTCACTGCCCCGCCGTCTATAGCTTCGATAAAGACATCTACCCGGGCTACGGCACGTTCGATCACCATTTGCACTGTTTTGGTTTCATCGGGTGCTATGGATATATCCCGGATCACTCCTGTCATAGGCATTCCGGTCGCCGAAATAATCTGCCCGTCATTATTCAGTATGCTGGAGATGTCGTAAATCATCTCTTGTAATGTCAAAAGATTAGCTATACCGTCAAGTTGGCTTGTGAGACTCTGCGGTTCGTTGGCAATAACTACGACCAGAATATCATTGCTGGAAGTCACTTCGAGAAGTTGCGCATCTATATCAGTAGCTGTCTCCGGAGTGCTCAACAGGATGTGTTCATTCACATCCAGCCTCACGCCACCGGGCGTACTGCCGAATACGATAAACCGCATGGAGTTTATCTTCTCCTGTTGTTCCACATCCCCATTGTTCACCAAGTCGATGCTAAGTTGCGCCCTGGTAGTATGGGCAGGCAACTCATAAGCCACATCAGCTTCTCTACTACATGAGAACAAAAGGATGGTGGATGCCAGATAAATGATATGTAATAGCTTTTTTCTCATTCTTAAACTTCCATCCCGTGGAGCCAATGAATCCAGGTCCCCACGACAATACCAATTTGAAGGAATCCTCCTCCGGGTTTTTCAACAACTGTAAATATCAGGTTCCATTCACTCTGCCTGTCAAGATACTCCTGAAAGGGAAGTTCCGTTCCGTCGTAACGGGAAACCGGCCGGGCAATGCTCAATAGTGTCATCAGATTGTAGCTCCAGACTTCGGCTTCGGTATTCGCATCCCTTATAATAAATTTATAATCCCATCCGCTCCTGTTGAGCAAACGCATCGTATTCAGGCGTGCAGACATAACCACATCGGATATTTCACCCGGACCTGTATAGTAAGGCACATAAGTAACCGGCCCTTGTCCTGTGGGTTCGTTTTCCCAGGAATAAACCGCATTTTCCGGTGCCTGAATTTCAAATGTATATTGTGTGCCATCCACTTTATTTTCCTCATATCCCATTAACGCGAGATTAAACCGATTGGTGTCACGTATCAGGTTCACCGGATAAATTTTATGGTTGGTATTGGATGGCAGGTGGTCCACTTCCACAACTTCTCCGAAGTAAAGATGCTGAAATTCGAAATTAACAACACCCATCTCCCGCTTCAGGGATACAATGACTTGTTGGAGGGTGGTTGTTCCTGGCACCAGTTTATTACCTGCATTGTCCGAAAGCCGGAATCTGTCAGACAGACTTCCGACGGTCAGTACTTTATAACTTCCGAAATCGAGCTCGTCGGTCAACGACATCCGGTTTCCACCAACCAACGCAGCAACCTTGGCACTTTTGGTGAAAAGCAATTTATCATCGCTATCGAACACAAGTACATCCACCGATTTAACCTGCGGATTAAATGCATCCGCATATTCCATATTGTAGTCGAATACAAATTCCAACCAAAGCTCGCACCGTGGCAGGTCTTCGCTTATACTGTCGCACGAAGCCATACATAGCATCGAAGCAACGATAAGGAACAGCGATTTAGTTTTTCCGAACATATCTTTTCTTTTAGGGGGCAACCCTATCGGTTTGCCATTTTATATTGTCAGAGACCTCTATTTTGTGACCTCCGGTTATTTCCTCTTTTTGGGGCGCGCTTTGCATTTCATTGCATCTCGGATGCGCCGGTATATTTCAGTGCTGTTTTTGGGAAGCCTGTCACCGGCTTGTTTTTACTTTTTTCGGCGGTCTGTTCCGTACGGAATATCTATTTTAAAAGTACAGGGCAGGCAGTCCGCACTGCCCTGTTTTCTTTGAAAGTAAAGAATTTATTTAGATTTCGAAATTTGTAGTCCAGTATATCCACGGAGCAACTTTAATCTCAAAATGGAGATAGGCACCTTTCTTATCGATATCTTCTTCTTCATCCGGATCTTCGGGACCACCACCAGGATACCACGGTGTACCGTTACCATTCACCTTTGTCAGCGTAAGCGTATAATAGTTATTACGTACTACACCGTATTTCCCATACTCCATGTAAGAGTTGGCTGCATTGTCATGACGAATCTCATAGTAGTAATAGTTGAGACTCTTTGGATACCAATAAATGCAACCTTCTTTTTTACACAGTTCACCACCATTCTGAATGTTGTTGTCGTCAAGAATAGCCTGCGTAAGAGATGCAAAATCACCCGGATCATTGGTGGTAAGTTCAGATTTTATCTGAGTATAGAACAGTTCGCATGCCGAAACTAAAAGTTTCTCCTGGGCGGTCATAGGGTCTGAGGCTGTTTCTTTAGCTTTGGCAGGCGTATAAGCAGCCAGCAAGTCGGCAAAACTCTTGAAGTTTACAGAGTTAGTTCCGTTAGGAAGACGATACCAGTCATTTCCTAAAGTAAATTCACCAGACTTCCAAGGTGCATACTGTCCCTTAAGTACCAGACGCGTAGCCGCACCGAACTTCTGATATCCTGCGACCATCGTATTCTCGATACAGTATTTGTAATTATCACCTACAGTCGCACTTTCAGCAACCCATTCCACCTTAGGTTCGCGAGTTGCAGCATCGAGTGTATTCTTAATAATGCCTGTAAGATATTCGGTTCCACCCGCAGTCGTAAAGTTCGGGTCGACTGTATAGAAGTTACTTTTGTAAAATCCGGTAGTATGAGACGATGCTGTGGTAGTCTCCTTTGCAAAAGGAAAGAACAGGGAGTTGTAGTAATCTATAGTCCAATTTCCAAAATCAAACTGTCCTAGACTTGCATTTGTTCCATCTTCAAAAGGTCCAACTGCTAATGGACTGCCAATCATAACCTCCAATTTTGCAGCAAGGCGTTCTATCTCAAGAGTGGCCGGATTACTTTTCGCCGCATTCTGAGCTTGCGCTTCCGATTTATAGTCGCTGACCAAAACAATCTTGTCCGATACATCAAGCAGACATTCATCCTCCCATGCATGATTGGATGGATCTGAATCGGAATCATCGTAGAATCCGACATTAATCATTGCACAACCATTGGAGTGTACAACCTCCTCTACCAGATAAGCATTGTTGGGCTTAGTATTGTTTTCAGGAACTGTAATCATTCCATTGATGGTAGCATAGGTTGCACCCGCTGAAAGATTATCCAAGCGATCCTTTAATTGGTAACCTGGATTGGCAATAACAAGCAAATACTTTGTATTCGGATCCACTTTAACCGGAGTATTCGGAGTCGTAACTCCACTATTTGTTCCGAAAGAACTTGATCCCAATACCGTGGCATACTTAGTTGCCTTTTCATCCTTAGTCACCACCTTACTCGCATTGAACGTAATCAAATAGAGCTCATTAATCGCACTTTCCTCCTCTAAAGCCGTCTGTTCACCAGAAGCACGTGAACCAGGCATTTTGGGATTAGTCAGACTAATTGATACGTAAGCTACATCATAACCTGCTCCCCCTTCAACCTCCGGATTTTCCTCCAGATTCTCATTTGAACAACTTGCCAGTGCCGCAACAGCCAGCAATGAAACTAAAATTGATTTAATCTTTAGCATAATACAAAAAAATATTAGAATTAATACTTATATAATTTCCCACTTAATCAGTAAGTTTTACTTACCATTCTTTTTCATTTTAGCAGCATTAGCCTTCTTCCTGACTAATTCTTCCAGATTGCCCCTAGCTGCATCCAGACCTGACTGCTCTGCAAACTTCAAATACTTCTTCGATGATTCATAATCTCCCTTCATTAACATTAATATTCCCATAGCATTATTATATTCCGGCAAATTCTTATTCGAATTCACCATGCCCAGATAACGTTCAGCCGAAACCAATTCATTGCGTGATAAAGCGGCAGTAGCAGCATTTATATTTGCAATCTCACTCTGCGGATACATCCGGACAGCCGTTTCGAACACATCAATAAATTCTTGCGAGCCTGTCGGATAGGTATTAGCTACCAGAAACATTTCATTCAAGCTCAAATTCTGCGGACGCGTCTTGATAATCTCTTTTGCTTCCTCCACACTAAAATCCCTCACTTCGTAATTCACTTTGCAGATAGCCACACGCAAACTTGGGAAAATATACTTCAACAAGTATCCGTAAGGCGTCCCTCCGTGAAGTTGCATCAGTTTTGTTTCTCTTCCTTTTTCAATAGGTATGTTCCTGATAATATCCAGCACTTCGTCTTTATATTCCAATTCGATTGTTTCAAGCGCCTTCTCCAGTCCGTCCCAGTTTTCACCTCCAAAGACAATGTAGTATTGGTTTCTCGGAAAATCGTATCTGTATGCCAGATAATCCCGGAGCGCCATGGCACGTCCTTCAGACAGACGTTTGTTCGCTGCCAATGTTCCTTCCGGAGACGCATAACCGATAATATCCAGACGGTTCACTTTCACATTCGGATCGGACTTCAGCTCATCGATCATCTTGCGGATTTTAGCCAGTTCCTGAGGGTTATTCATGTATTCGGGACGAATATTGACTTTATTCACCTCGAAATCCAGAAAACATTCTACTTGAATATCCCGTTGTTTGGTTGCAGATAAGCAAACTGAGGAACCACTACATAAGGCGTCCATACACGTTCCAACGTCACTTTGCCAAATTCCTCGATGTTCATTAATGCCGTTTCACCGCAACCACATTCGTCACGCTGCATGTCCAGACGCGCATCCTTCATCCATGATTCGAACGGAACCAGATATTGATACCGAATCGTATCATTTCTTAGTTTTCCGGCTTTTTCCACTATATACGGCTTCTCATAGCTTCTCTTCTCCTTGGCGCTCATCAACGCAAGCCCACGCTCATACGCCAAATACTCGTCACGACCTTTAATAGAAACTTTCGGAAGATTCAGAGTGCGTCCGGAAGTCACCAGCCGCGGAATTAAATCCATTCCCCGGGCAGATTTCACTTTCACATTATTCAAAACAAAATCTATATCGACATGAATAAAATCACCTTTCTGTTCCAACCGCACCGGATTCACGGTAATGCCACCTTCGTAAGAGCGGGATTGAGCCATAGCTGTGTTTATATTCAGGCTGCAAACCACCAACATACACACAAGGAAACCTATATTTCTTATTATCATACTCCTTATTATTTAATTACATAAATAAGTGACACACTTGCTTTGGTAGGTCCGAAATAATTTTTGCTGCTTTCCTTCAATCTCGTACCACAGGTAGCGCAAGGATACTTGTCATATACAATGTGCGCATATCCCACTCCGACAGACGTTTCTATACTCCAGCGTTTTTTCAGAATCCACGAATATCCTACGGAAAAGCCACCGCCATAAAGATATCCCTGATAACGCGTATGCTGCATATTGTCACTGATAAAAGACCAGTCGGGCCACCCTCCTACATTGAAATCGGCATAATGTCCGTGCATTCCGATAAACATACGGCGAAAACTCTCACAAAACCAGTAACGAACTTCGGGTTGTATCCCCCAATGACGGAGGCGTTTGCCGTCGGAAAGTTTCCACGGATTATAATTGACCGGAATGTCCAGCGTCCATTTACGCACCAGTCCGATCTCCAACCCCAAATTCATGGTAGTGGTAGCGTCATACAGCAGATTGCTTTTCAACGCAACCTTCTGGGCATAACCCTCGGAAATAGCACATCCGAGCATGAATAATATGAGTATAGCAACTTTCTTCATTTATATCACATTTACTGTTATTTATTGCCCCAATTGAGTAACATCTATTTTTATGCGTTGCACATTACTGATGCCCGTTTTAACGGAAGACGCCATTGTTGTGAGATGTACGATTCCGTTTCTGGAATCCGCCTCTATATTGGGCAATACCTTAATATATATCTTACCGTCTTCAACGATAATGCGTTCTTCTCCTGTATGTTCCTCCGGCATTACGGAAGAATACAGACGGATCCAATTTTTAGCACTTTCATCCACTTCGCCCGTAAGGCAGAAATAATTGATTTCATATACCTCCGAATTTGAATTTTCAGTAGGCATGAGCTGAAGCGTACTTCCCGCAGCAGGAACAACTTTCCTTTGTCTAATATGAACTTCTTTTTCCAAATTTCCTGTTTTTAATGTTAGATACACATCATCCTGTCACCTGTTTCTCTTTGTCCTTCTTCATACTACATCAACCAGTCAGCCCCCATCTGTTACCGATGTTATTACCAGACCAAGTCCCTTGATGTGCAGACAGGTATTGTTCTGAATGCCGGACTCATACATAATATAATTCATGGAGATTGATTCTTGAGTGTCACTATAAGAGAGAGAGCCAAGCCAAGGATTGCTCAACGGCATAATCAACAACTTGGCATATATATCCGCACAAGTTGTCACTTTCGGTGTTAATTGAAAGAGAGTGCCGGTCACATTCGACCCCTGCACACACACCACAGATAATAAAAAAATCAAATATAAAAAACTGATTGTAAGTTTTGTTATTTCTCTCATTAATTCTCTAATATACTTTCCTCTACTTCTTATATATTTCTCTTTTTGCTTTTCTCTCAGGACAATATTTTTGTCCAAATCTCATATTGCAAATTTCGGAATATTAAAGGAGATACAAAATTGTATTCATTTCTGTTACAGAGAATCAATTTAGAATAAAGGGACTAATTATGTAGGTAGCGAACAACAAGGTTACGAAATTCACAACAAAAATATTCAATATCCTCATTTCTTTCGATATGCGAACATTTTAAAATTCCCAAGTTTCTTTCATAAAAACTTGGACAATAGAGGGAAGTTATAGTTTTCCGTGTCATTTAGACACAACTTAGGCACAAATTAGACAAAAGAACTAACTATTTTATACAACAAAATAAGCTAATAACTTGTATAATTTGTGCCTAAATGACAAAATACTCAATTTCTGTATATATAACTATCAGATTATAAGGTTTTACGCTCAGTTTCCGTAGGTGCCACCTCATCAGGAATACTGAATTCGCGATTAGCAAACAGATCAGCAAGTCCTGAAATTTGTTTCAGACGTAACAATTCATCACGATCCATACCAATATTTTTCATTATCCATTGATCGGACATACCTGCCTTATCAAGCTCCGCAACAATGTTGCACATCAATTCAATGTTATGCATTCCACGCGCACGGTTGTGCCGGATTGTTGAACTCATACGGTTAGACAAGTCTTTGTCTATCACCACAATCGGCAACAAACCGTTTTCACGCTTATAGATTCGTTGGGAAGTCTTCAATACCGTATAGCGATGGTAACCATCCACCAGGATATAACGGTCTTCATCTTTATTGTAGTAACATACACATGGCATCGTAAAGCCATCTTCCCAAATAGAAAGTTCCAGCAACTTCATTTCAGGCGGTGCAACGACATTCGGATTATAATCGTTCGCATATACTTTTTCTACGGGCACCGCTTTTACCTCGTAAACAGGGCTTTTATCTACACTCATGATACTATGATTCTATATTGTTCCATAATTTGACTTCTCTTACTCATCTCCTCCTTTGTAGGTGAGAATCCCATATATTTGCAGGCATGGTCATTCTTAAGAATACAAACGCACATTCGCTTATACGTGGGTATTTCTTTGAATTCCGGAATGTCGATATCATCCTGATATTCCATACGTACCGGTTTTTTCAACGTTTTGTAGTTACTGTTGTCCATAACGATAATTGGTACTTTCGCATCAATCAGCTTTTGGATGGTGGCATCACTCAGGCATCCGCCTTTTGTCCGCCAGAAATTCACGCTCACTGAAAGTTTCCGTAGATAATTCTTCCTCGCCCGCTCCGGCAGAGTAGACAACAAAAAATACATAAACTCGCGCCATGTATATCCTTCGGGAAGTTTCACCGATTGCCATCCCATTGCATGAGTACCACCATACATACCGGTAAAGTTCACACCGTTCACCCTTCCCACCATTTTACCCCAGGTATTAGGATCAAGCACCCGGTAAAGCTGCAAACTCTCTTGTGCCTCATTAATAAAGGGACTTGCTACACGCTGACGCTCCAGATTGACTCCGGCACGATAATAAAGATCGTATAAAACATTATAATCCCACTGGAATTTTCCATTGGCAGTCCATACATCCGTTGTTTTCCAGTCATAAATAGGGTAGGCATTATAAATATCGTTCCCTACTTTTGAAGTCCATTTATATTTATGATACATCTGGAATTTACGGCTCATATAGATACATCTCCACCGATTGAAACTTTCCTGTGTACGAATCCCGATCAGACAACAAGTGCGCACTGCATCATTTTTATTATGTATCCATTGCGCAAAACGCATCTGAAATTCATAATCCCACATGGTTGTATTATAAAAAGGAAAATCTTCTTTGGTCATTGCCTTTTTCGGCATGGAACGAACCCATATATTCTTTTTGCTGTCTTCCCACGGACGCCAAAAAGATTGATACATCGAGGTGCAGGTAGCCACACGGAAAGGGATGCATACCCGGTATACATCCAAAATATCCTTATTGGCCTCCAGCATCCGGTCTACATAGTCAATGGTCATTTTATACTGGATCTCATAATCCATGTGAAAAACTCCCAAACGTACCTTCAGGTTATTCTTCCGGATATAATCAATACACATATTCAGCAGTACCCCGCTGTCTTTACCTCCGGAGAATGACACATATATATTATCAAATTCATTAAATATAACTTTCAGTCGTTCTTGTGCTAATTCATATACATTCTTTGTGCCTGCTATTTTCTTTTTCGTCATAAGTTATCTATACATTTTTACATACCGTGTCCATTTCTTGTCCATCGATACAAATTCAAACTTTTCAAATGTTTCTTTATCTTGTACCAGTGTGACCGAATTGAGCAACCAACTCTCGGGCCTAAATTCCGCAACGATAGCGGGCAACAGATGTGACAGGATTTCCTCCCGTACGGTGCCTTCTGCCTTCACATAATAATTATTGATTACAGCTTTCTTCCGGCTTTTCTGTTCCACGGGGACGAAGCCCACCACTTCTTTATCTTCAATCGCAATGAACCACACATACTCTTCGCCCGTCTTGAAAGGGTAATTATTGTTTGCGCGTATCACTTCGGGATCCATCACCATCGGCGCTAAAAGCCGATATAAGTGTTTGTCTTTTCCTTTTAATCGTATTATCTGTATCATATCATTCAAAAATGGACACACAAAAATAAGGAAAAAATATCAAATTCGTCATTTCTGTTCCTAAAACATTTGTTTTTCACACTATTATCTCTATATTTCGATATTTTTGAAATCACCCATACGCCATTCCTCTTTCACGTTTAAAGTAAGTCAGTATAGTTGCAAAGCTTAAATATTCCCGTCCAGGAGTATGCAACCGACTTTTAAACTGATAGTAGGCAAAGATGACTTCGCATGCCAATTTATATTTGAAATGCAGCTTTAAACGGTGCTGCAAAAACTCAAACACCCGGCAGAGATATGCAAACACCTCCTCCACCCTAGCATTTGGAATCACTCGTGGAGCACGATTTACATCCGCTATATGCTCCATCTCATTAAGCACATATTCCAGTTGCTCAATTTCCTCACCGGTGTTTTGCATTGTACACTTCATTTGTTCTATTTTCTCTCCCTGATGGATGTACTGTTTTCGCTTTCGTTGTAAACGATCTTTTATTATTTCTATTCCTTTCAACATTATAAAATTTAGTTATATATAAATGGTTTGATATTACTGATTATTAATCGACAAAACTGCCATATAAAATCTAATTTCGAATGCAAATATAGAAAAGATTGTTTAAATAATTAGATTTTTATTTAAAAATATTCATACTTATTTTACATTTAAATTACCAGCATCAGAAAAACGTTTTTTTCATCCAATGAAACGAGTCATAATTTTGCGGCGTACTAAAATATTTTAAACAATGGATAATCAATCTTTTGACTGGCTGCTTCACGGTTGCCACGTACTATCCGAGATGGCAGTGGCTTATTTTCCCAACTATCAGGATAACTGATACAGACGATACGCTGGCAAATGCCCATACCCTCCTCGACCGATTGGAAAATGAATGTGGTACTGCCGAACATCTCTGTTCCACGTCACAACTCATAGAGGACACTATAAGTTGATAGAGGCCCGCATGGCCAGCAACAAGAACAGTGCTACAGGACTGACTACTGGATTTGCCGACCTTGACCGGGTGACATGCGGCTGGCAACCCGGTGAGGAGATCGTTATTGCCGCCCGTCCTGCGGTAGGTAAAACAGCATTTACACTGCATCTGGTACGTACTGCAG
Organism: Bacteroides sp. 2_2_4; assembly: GCF_000157055.1. Classification (NCBI taxonomy): domain Bacteria; kingdom Pseudomonadati; phylum Bacteroidota; class Bacteroidia; order Bacteroidales; family Bacteroidaceae; genus Bacteroides; species Bacteroides sp. 2_2_4. The sequence goes on from NZ_EQ973359.1 coordinate 287,181, forward strand.
CTTCTGCCGGTTATCATATCGCTGTGTATATTTTCACATATACAATATTTTTCTTGATGAATAACTGACTATTACCATACATTACCGATGGCAGTATGGATTTAGAAGAACACACATTTGCAAGTCATCAAGAAAATCTTGAACCTGCAAGACAAGAAAGGAAGCGAAAATATGATTTGCATAAAATTTAAATAGTCTCTAACCAATAAGTCATCTTTATACAATGACGAGTTGTTTGACAAACTTCGTAGTTAGCAATACCGGAGCAACATTCACAATTACCTATGAATCAATTATTTACAACAACTCATTCATTTAAACAAAAATTGCCTGCTAAAAATTTAGACAAAATTTGGTCAAATATTCCTTTTTATTAATTAAAAAGGCTACAGTTTCACAAACTACTATTGGAATTCGGTCTCTTTTCCATATATTTGCGCCCGCATTTTTGATTTTCGAATGAACCTCCTTATTCAATTTACCAAAACTAGATAAAACGAATGGAAAAAATAAACGCAGTAATTACAGGAGTCGGAGGATATGTACCCGATTACATCTTGACCAATGATGAGATTTCCAAAATGGTAGATACTACCGACGAATGGATTATGGGGCGTATTGGTATTAAGGAAAGACGTATTTTGAAAGAGGAAGGACTGGGAACTTCTTACATAGCTCGTAAAGCTGTCAAACAGTTAATAAAACGCACCCGAACAAATCCGGATGATATTGATCTGATAATTGTAGCTACAACAACCCCTGACTACCGCTTTCCTTCCACGGCTTCTATTTTATGTGAAAGACTGGGACTGAAAAGAGCTTTTGCTTTTGACATGCAAGCTGTTTGCAGCGGTTTTTTATATGCACTGGAGACTGGAGCCAATTTTATCCGTTCTGGAAATTACAAGAAAGTGGTAGTTGTAGGCGCTGAAAAGATGTCGTCAATAATAAATTATGCCGACCGGGCAACTTGTCCGATTTTCGGTGATGGCGGAGCAGCTGTCATGCTTGAACCTACTACTGAAGATTTTGGCATTATGGATGCTGTGTTAAGAACAGATGGTAAAGGATTGCCTTTTTTGCACATTAAAGCGGGTGGCTCTATATGTACTCCTTCTTATTATACATTGGATAATCAAATGCATTATATCTATCAGGAAGGACGTACTGTATTCAAATATGCAGTATCCAACATGGCTGATGCCTGTGAATCTATCATTGCAAGAAACCATCTAAGCAAAGAAAACATCGACTGGGTAATTCCTCATCAGGCTAATCAACGTATTATCACCGCCGTAACACAACGTTTGGAAGTTCCTGTCGAAAAGGTCATGGTCAACATCGAACGATACGGTAACACTAGTGCCGGCACTCTCCCACTCTGCCTCTGGGATTTTGAAGATAAATTCAAAAAAGGAGATAACCTAATTCTTACTGCATTTGGAGCAGGATTTGCATGGGGAGCCATCTATGTGAAATGGGGATATGATGGAAAAAAGAGATAGCGATTATTCGCTATCTTCAAAATAAA